>JBEKRY010000153.1:0-10633 GCA_049517555.1 Candidatus Sulfotelmatobacter sp.
GCTCTCGACCAGGCGGGCGACCATGGGTTCGCCGATCCAGCCCAGGGTCAGGCTGACCATGGTGATGCCCAGCTGGACGCCGTTCACGACCTCGTCGAGACGCTGATGCAGGCGCTGCACGATGCGCGCGCCAATGCGTCCCGACTCGATGAGCTGCTGGATGCGGGTATCGCGCACACTCACCAGGGAGAATTCGGCTGCCGCGAAGAAGGCATTGGCCGCCACCAGGAGAAGGATCAGGAAGACCCGGAGCAGCACAAAAGCGATCATGGAAGAGCAATTCTAACAGTTTAAGAGCAATGGCCGATGGGCGACAGCCAAGTGGGTCTGGCCGCCCCTTCGGCAGGCTCAGGGCAGGCTCTCGCCTGTCCGAGAGACACAGCCCGGCGCGTACCTGGTTTGCACTCCCGGGCTTTGTGTTTATGATGTGACCATGCGCTACAAACTCCGCTTTCTGTGGAATGCGACTAAAGGCCATCGCCTGGCCCCGTGGCGAAGCCCCTACCTGCTGTGGCGCATCGAAACTTATACGGGCGTAAAAATGACGCAGATCGGCTTTCTGGAATTTTGGGAATTCGTCTGGCGGGAGCGCCGCGAGCTGTGGCTGTTCCTGAAGTGGACGGGCGAGATGGAACGCTACGTCCATCCCAAACCGAAAAGTTCGTGACGCGGACTACAATCGATTCGCGGAAGGTGGCATGTTCGACTTACAGCCCGAGAAGACTCCGCGCTCAACTCTCGAAGTGGTCCTAGGTTGCCTGCTGGGCGTTCTGATCAGCCTGGGCTGTCTTTTCTTCTCAATTTTCCTGGGAATGAACCTCGGCCAGGGCCATCGCTGGCTGTTTCCTGTGCTGAACGCGGCAGCGTTAGCCGTGGCGGGGATCGTTGCCCTAAGACAGATGAGAGACTCGAGCTATGCTTTGGGTGTCGTGATCGCGCTCTCGCTGGCTTTCCTTCTGAATACAGCGTGCGGCGTGGCCTTCTTCCGTTGAGCTCACGGAGCACGCACTGCTACGCTCCCTTACCCGCCGCAACCCCTTCGCCCAAAATGATGCTGACCTCGCTGCCCTTGCCCGCACCGGTGACTTGCGCCGCGGCTGCGCGGTTGCCTGCGATCTCAAGATATCCCATGCTCCCGATGATGCCAAAAACCTCGCCCGGCGAACCTTCAGCGTAGGTGGTGCGAATCTCGGTAATCTCGCGGCTTCCCACCACAATCTTGAATGCGCCGGGCTTGGCCGTAAAAAGCGCGGGCACGTCTGCGGGCGTCACGTTGGTGATGAGGTTGCCGAAGCGGTCGACTTTCAGCACCACGGCGCGCATGCGATTTTCGCCCGTGGCTTTGGGCTTGGGCGCGGCGAAGCGGACATAATCTTCAATCTCTTCTCCGAACTTGTGGGAATCGACCTGCTTCGCCAGATACGCGGCCACCGGAGCAAATATATCGCGCGCGTGAAAAGTATTGCTGACCGGCACGCGGAAATAATGCTCGGAAGTGATGTGCCGCACGTGGACGCGCTCTTCCCTGGCATAGACCATCGAGAGCACGCCGTTATCGGGCGCGACGAAATGGTATCCGTCGCTCGAAGCCAGAATCGGCCGCCGCACCGTGCCCACCCCCGGGTCGACGACCACCATGTGGATCGTCCCGTTAGGGAAGTAGGAATAGGCCTGCGAAATCGCCAGCGCGCCATCGAGCACGTCGAAGGCCTGCACGGCATGAGAAATATCCACGATCGCCGCGTCGGGCACGATGTCGAGAATGACTCCCTTAACCGCGCCTACAAAATGATCGGTAGTTCCAAAATCGGTGGTAAGCGTAACGATCGGACGATGTGACAACTTTCCCTCGCTGGAAGACGAAATTCTAGGTACAGCGAAGTTACTTCGCGGGAAGGTGCGAGTCAAGGCACGGAGGTAATAGGGATACCTTGCGCTGCCTCCAAGGTTCTGGGTGTAATCGCGATTTATCACCAACTATCGGCAATTCGTCAAGTGGGGCACTTTCCGCCCGGCCAACATCCGGAGGAAACGTGAGTGCCAAAGAGCTGACGAGAATAAGCATTCCCTGCACGCTATATTCATAGAAGCCACCAACGATGACGAAATCCGAGGAAATAAGCCCCACGCATATCGCCCCATCCGATACCTTCGTTCATCGAAGTATTAGGGGTTTCCCTGTAGTCTCGGGTTATGTCCAATATCAAGCCCTCTGCGGGGTGCAAATTGAAGATACTTTGTGTTCTTGCCCTGGCCGGTTCATTGGCAATGCCGGTACTGGCTCAAGATAATAGTGAAGACGAGTCGATGGTCATTGCGATGGAGAAAGCATGGAACCAGGCCTATAAGTCTCGAGATGGCAAGGCCCTGGGTGTCCTGCTGCATAATTCCGCGGTACTGGTCAATGACGACGGCAGCCTGCAATCAAAAAATGGATTTCTGATAGGAATCGATAAGGCGAAGCGTTCCGCGAATCAGCAAGAGAATCCGGAGTCAATCACGGTGCGTTTCTTTGGCAACGTCGCCATTGCGACCGGGGTATTTCGTCAAAGTGGTTTTGAAAACGGGAAGGCCTTTGTCCGACGAAATCGCTTCGTCGACACTTGGATTCACTATGGTAGTTCGTGGCAATGCGTAGCCGCCTCGGCTACCCCGATTCTCCAGTAGTCGCGCAGAATATTCCGCGAACGGTACTCCGAGTCAAAGTCTAACCCCCGGTGTGCCGCAATCGGGCCCTACTCGTTGCGCAACGCCTCAATCGGATTCAACCGCGCCGCCTTCAACGCCGGGAAGAACCCCGACACGATTCCCACCAGCGACAGAATCGTGAACGAGATCATCATCACCCCCATCGAGGCATGCAGGAAGATCTCGCCCTCATGGTCGGTGGTCTTGTAGAACTCGTCGTACAGCGGCATGGGAGGAATCGCCCAGGTCGGCAGTTCCGCAACCGCCATCCCGATCACGCCGCCCACAAACGTAAGCACCAGCGCCTCCAGCAGAAACTGCATCAGGATGTGCGGCGGCCGCGCGCCAATGAACGCACCCGAAGGCCGACTGCATAGTGTTTAGTTTTGCTCAGACAAAGGCCGGAGTCTAACCGCATCATGTCTGCATGGGGGATTTCAGTGCCCTACGTTTTCGACCGGAGGAACTATGCCAGGTATGGGTGTGCTCGGAACAATTGCTGTGATTCTGGCGATTGTGTGGTTCGCGCCTCGCGTGTGAAGCGCGTTTATCAACGGCAAGACTGAGCCGACTTGCAATCTTCATAGTCCCAGAGGCTTCGAATGTGGCGCAGGCTCGACCTCCCTCGTGTACACATCACATTGTCACGGAGTGCCCAAAATTGCACAGCCTGAACGGAGACAATTCTGCCACACTGCAAGCTATGACCACCCAAACGATTCCCGAATACCTCGAAGAAGAGCGCCAAAAAGCTACAGATAACCAGCTACGTACAGAAGAAGAGGCTGCGCGGATCCAGCCACTACAGCACGGCCACCATCGCATGGCGAAGCAGCCCAAGCTGGAATTGTTACCTCCAGTCAAAGCCGTTGCCAGGAAGAAAAGAAAGAGACAGAGAAAGACCGTCGCGGTGGCAACCAAGAAGCCACGCACCGCAACCAAGATAGCGGCAAGAAAAATAGCGGCAAAAACCCGCAAGAGAGGGTGATTTGTGTGTAGAACGAGGAGGAACGAAAATGAATAAAGATCAGGTGGCGGGCAAGATTGCTCAGGCAGTGGGAAAAGTGGAGCAGAGCGTCGGAGAATCCGTGGGCAGCCAGAAGCTGGCCAACAAGGGTCTGGTCAATCAGACCAAAGGTGCGGCCAAGGAAACCTGGGGCGATGCCAAGGACGCCGCGAAGCAGATTCATGAATCGCACAAGAAAGCCGCTTCCGAAAAGGCCGCCCAGAGCCGTGAACAGATCAGCCAGTCCGTGGACGACGCGAAAGACAAAGCCAAAGGCAGGATTGATGAATTCAAACAGCGCCACTCTGCATGACACAGGGCTCTCCGCAGTTTGAGCTCTTACAGTAAACGTCTCAGGTCAGTTGACGAACAGGAGGTACACTCGCGTCACGTGACGTGACGGCGCGTTCCGCGATTATTCGTACCTTAGCGCCTCAATCGGATTCAGCCGCGCCGCCTTCAGCGCCGGGAAGAATCCCGAGACAATTCCCACCAGTGACAGAATCATGAACGAGATGATCATCACCCCCATCGAAGCGTGCAGGAAGATCGCGCCCTCATGGTCGGTGGTCTTGTAGAACTCGTCGTAGAGTGGCATGGGAGGAATCGCCCAGGTGAGTAATTCTGCAACCGCCATCCCGATCACGCCGCCCACAAAGGTGAGCACCAGCGCTTCCAGCAGAAACTGGATCAGAATGTGCCGCGGCCGCGCTCCAATTGCCTTGCGCAACCCAATTTCCCGCGTCCGCTCGGTCACCGACACCAGCATGATGTTCATCACGCCGATGCCGCCCACGGCCAGGGTGCACACTCCGATCAGTCCCAGCACAGCCTGCAGTCCGAGCGAAAAGCCGTTGATCATGGCGCGGTCTTCAATGGTGTCCCACTCCGGCGTGGCCTTGTCGTCCTTGGGATCGAAGTGGTGCCGCCGCGCAATCACCTCGCGCACCGCCATGAGCGCCTTCTTGTTCAGCTCGGGTGCGGTTGGCTGAATGATGATCTCGTCGGGATCGCGCACGTTTTTCAGATCGCGCATCAGCGCAAACGGAATGAACGCGTTCTCGTTGTCCGGCCCCTGATACATCGAATCCTGAATTTTATTGCGCATGGTGCCGATGACTTCAAAATCGAGTCCGCCGATTTCGACGTGCTGTCCCGCGCCGGGCGCGCCCTGAAACACTTTTTTCGCCGCCTCGTAACCCAGAATCACCACGCGGTGATGATCCGCGAAATCGTTCTCGGTGAAGTAGCGGCCGTCCGCCAGATTCAGCTTGCGCATCTGCCCGTATGGCATGTCCACGCCGCGCACCAGGATCGAGACCACGCGCGTGCCAATCTTGAATCCGAAATCGCGGTCGATCTCGCCGCTCACCGCGCGCACAATCGGAACCTCGTCGCGAATCGCCTCCACGTCTTCGAGTTCATACTTGACCGCTTTGCCCGCGCGCTGGCCGCCTGCCTGCATGCTGGTCTGCCCCGGCCACAGCACAATCACATTGTTGCCCATGTTCAGGAACGCATTCAGCACGCACCCGCCCAGCCCCTGCCCGTAAGCCAGCAGCAGTACCACCGATGCCAGGCCCCACACGATGCCCAGCATAGTCAGCGCCGAGCGCATGCGATCGCGCAACAGCGACTGCCAGCCCTGCGAAATGAGTTCTTTCATGTACATGAAAAATTCTGGCCACGGATTAACACGGATCAAGACAACCAAGTCTTTAGATCTATCCGTGGTAATCCGTGTAAATCCGCGGCAGGTGCGGTTTTCCAAACACTCTACCCAATACTTATGTCGCCCGACCCGGTACGCACTCGTAGCAGGGGCCCTCCGCCGCGAACCTTGCCGCGAATCTGTTTATGCATATCGCCCACGCGGCCCTGCACCGTCATTTCAATGGGCGCACCCACGTCGACGGTGCCGGAACTGGTGGAAATGTCGGCGTCAAAGGCTGCATTTTGCGGCAGGCGCACATGCACGTTGCCCGACCCGGTGTGAATCTCCCACGAACCGCTCTGCGTGCCTTCGGCGGTAATGTCGCCGCTTCCGGTTTCGCCGTGGAAGCCGCCCTGCACGCCGCGCGCGATAATGTTTCCCGAGCCGGTGTGCAAATCGATGTCGCCCGCTGAGGTCTCTTCGATCTCGATGTCTCCGCTGCCGGTTCCGCCTTTCACCGCGCCCGCGACTTGACGCGCCCGCACGTTGCCCGATCCGGTCTGCACGCGAATTTCGCCGGCGAGGTTGCTCAACTTCAGGTCGCCCGACCCGGTTTGGAGTTCGACGCTGCCGCGCGTGCCTTCAATCACCTGATCTCCAGAGCCGGTATGGCTGCGGACGGTCGTGTCGGCTGGCACGGTAATCTCGTAATCGACCGAGATGTTCTTGATGTCGACATACTCAATGTGAATATTGTTGCCCTCCTGACGGATCGGAGGATTCTGCTCGATCTGGTGGACATCGGCCTCGCGGCCGCCCATCAGCCAGTGGTCGCCGACGTGGATCTTGCCGTGAATTTGAACCGACCCCGCTGATCCAGCACGCACGGTGACGTCACCGGAACGAGTCAGGACTTCGAGATCGACCGGCCCGCTGACCTGCAACGTCCGATCGAATGTGCCCTGAGGCGCGGACGAAGCAAACACAATGGTGGAGAAAAGCACGACCAGCGCGATCGCAGAAATCGATCGTCCAACAAACCGGCTGGACACAAAGTTTGAGGGGAGAGTGTGAGTGTTATTCATATCGGAGTGACTCCACAGGTGTCATATCCGCGGCGCGCTGGGCGGGATACATGCCTGCGGTCACGGTGATCAACGAAAGCGTCAGAATCGAAGCGACAATCGAAATCCACGAAACAATCGGATGCGGAACAAAATCGGGCAGAGGCAAGGCTTCCAGGGCAGCGCACAGGCCGATCCCGAACGAGAGCCCGAAAATGCCGCTCACGATCGTCAGCATCGCGGACTCGGCGAAGAATTGCCGCAGAATGTCGCGCTTGGTTGCGCCCATCGCCTTGCGCGTGCCGATTTCGCGGGTGCGCTCGGTCACCGACACCAGCATGATGTTCATCACGCCGATCCCGCCCAGGCACAGCGTCACAATCGCCACACAGCCGAAAAATAAAGTGACGACGCCGAAAATCTTGTCCAGCATCTTGGCGCCGTCCATGGTGTCCCAGATGAAGAGCGCATCTTTATCGCGGCCTTCAAAGTGGTGCACTCGCGCCAGCGTGTTGCGAACCTGCTGCACAGCCGCTTCGTGGTCCTCCGGATCGCCCACTTCAAAGACAATGTCGTCCAGATATCCGCGCGTAATCCCGGCTCCGGGCTTGGTCGGCGGCGGAAAATCGCGCGAGATTGCCGAATACGGCGCGAATAAATAGTCGTTGTCCGGGCCGTTGTAATTCGAGTTCTGCTTTTTCTCCTGCAGAACACCAACCACCAGATACGGGACACTCTGCACCAGAACACTGGCGCCAATGGCGGGCTGCCCAGGAAACAGCTGCCGGTAGGCCTTCGACCCCAGAACCAGCACACGCCGGCCTTCGTTCTCGTCGTCGTCAGTGATGAGGCGTCCTTCGGAAATCTGAAGTGACCGGAACTCCTGGTAAGAGGGCCACATTCCGACTACGCCGCGATTCGCCAGATTATATTGGCTGACTTCAGGAACGGTTCGCCGCAGTTCCGGGCTGACGTTCTTGACCAGATAACACTCGTCGCGAATCAGCTCGGCATCGTCGACGTGCAACTGAATCTCCCGTCCCGCTGCGCGTCCGCCCACCTGAGAACTGGTACGGCCGCCCCAGACAATGACCAGATCCTTGCCCAGGGTCTGCATGTGCTTTTTCTGGTCGGCGCTGAAGCCCCGCCCGAGGCCCACCAGAATGATCACCGATGCAATTCCCCACACGATGCCAAACATCGTGAGGAAGGTCCGCATCTTGTGAGCCCGGAACGTGCCGAAAGCCTGGCGCAAGATTTCGGAGAGAGTCATGGAGAACCCTGAAACGGTGTTGGGTCTCAGGTGCAAGGTCTTAGGCTTACCCCTAATACCCAAGACCTAAGACCCAACACCACAGTCCCTTACTGCAATACCACCTGATCGCCTTCCTTCAACCCGCTCAACACTTCGGTTTTGGCGCCGTTCGAAATCCCGATATTGACGGCAACTTTGTCTTTGCCGTCTTTGCCCTTCGGGTCCGGAATTTCGACGGAGGCTTTCTTGTCCTTGTCGTAGAGGATCGCGCCTTCTGGAATCTGCAGCACGTTCTTGTGCTCTTCCAGAATGATTTCCGCATTGGCGGTCATCTCAGCCTTGAGTTCGCCGCCGGGATTCTGGATCGATACGCGCACTTCAAACGTCGTGACGTTGTCTTTTTCCACGCCCATGGGAGAAATCTTCGTCACCTTGCCGTCGAAAGTCTTGTCCTTGAACGACTCGACTTTGATGCGCGCGCGCTGACCGAGATACACCTTGCCGATATCGCTCTCGTCGACCTTACCCTTCACATAGACTTCACTGGTATCGCCCAGCGTCATGACCAGCGTAGCCGACGAGCCCAATACGAGAATCGAGCTCACCGCGTCGCCCATTTCCACGTCGCGCGAGAGCACAATGCCGTCAATCGGGGAAATAATGTCGGTGTAGCTGAGCTGTTCGTCGAGCTGCTTGAGATTGGCCTGGTCCTGCGCCACCTGCGCCCCGGCCTGCGCGATCTTTGCCTTCAGTACCGTGACCTGCGCCTTGGAAACATTCTGCTTGTTCAGCGCCATCTCATAGTTCTTCTCCGCGTCGTCCAGTGCTGAAGCGGAAACCACTCCGTCCTTTGCCATGCTTGTGGCGCGGTCGTAGGCGCGCTTGAACACAGGTACGTCCGGACCTTCCGCGTCAACTTTGGCGCGTTCGAAGTCAGCCTGCGAACCTTTCAGATTCGCCTCGGCCGCTTCGAGTGCCGCTTGCGACTGCGCGACCTGAGCTTCGATCTCGAGCTTGTCCAGCTGGGCCAGCAACTGCCCTTTCTTGACGTGGTCGCCGTAGTCCACCAGCAGATTCTTCACAATGCCGCTGGCCTTGGACTTCACCTCAACCTTGGTGATGGGCGTGACCTTGCCGGTCGCCACCACGCTCTTGGCCAAGTCACCCTTTTCCACCTTGGCGAGTTTCGACGGATCGATCTTGGTGCCGCCACGCGTCGCCGCGAACACTCCGCCCGCGATCAGCAGGACGATAACCGCGACCACGCTGCCCCAAATAATCAGTTTGCGACGTTTCTTCTTATTATTCCCGTTACCGTTCACAACGCCTCCTCGTATGTTGGCCAACTGGAGATTGGGAGCCATTCCGCCGCCCTCATTCCCTAGTACGCGGCCCGACTTACATTTGTTCCTAAGAAAACTATGATTTCAAACCGGGATGCGAAAAAGACAGTAGCCCTAACCCATCGGCCGCCTGCCAATTAGACCCATTCCTCCTCAAAACGGTAGCCTCGAGCCGAAAGAATTTTTCTGAGGGTTCGTTTTTCCAAGGGCCCAATTCGTCGGGGGTCAATTTACGCTGACAGATTCGGAGCGAGCGTCACTTTCCCGAAGCCCTTTCCCGAGGCGGAGGAACTTTAACCGACCCCATTCCAGCGGCCTTCGCCGCCTGAATCCCCATTTCGGTATCTTCAAAAACCAGACAGGCCTCAGGTTGCACTCCAAGGCGGGCGGAGGCGAGGAGAAACCCTTCTGGGTCGGGCTTACTCTCCTTGTAATCTCCAGCGCAAACCAGAGTGTCAAATCGATCGAGAAGATTCAGCGAAGCCAGAGATGCCGTCACTGATTCTCGGGTGCTTCCCGAGACGACCGCGAAAGGGATGTGGCCGTGCCTGTCTTCGATGTGCTCCAAGACTTCGGGAACTGCCTTAAGTTGTGGCAGCAGCGCGTAGTACAGGCTCTCCTTCCGGCTGGAAACCGTTTCCACCGGCATTTTCAGTCTGTGTCTCGCATTTAACGACGAAATGATCTCGGCTACCGGCATGCCGCCCCATGCGTAGAAAAGTTCTTCGTCAAATTCGCAATTCCATTCTGAAAGTGCCTCCTTCCACGCCAGGTAGTGAAGCGGCATGGAATCGGCAATAGTGCCGTCGCAGTCGAATAAATATGCCGCAAACGAACCGGCTGGCAATTTCAATTTCATAGCTGCAAGGAGCCCCGGCATTATTATTTCATGGTTCAGCCTGATGGCTGCCGACGCATCGCATGGCCGTTTCAAACTTATAGAACTGCTAGAATTACCCTTCGATGATCGCCTTCGTGCTGCCCCGGTCTTTCTGATCCTTCTCCTGGTAACAGCCAATGCCTTCTTCGCGGCAGCCGAATTCTCGCCCGCACATCGTGGATCGCCTCCCGAGAGGCTTATGTGGGGACAGCCGCTCCCGGCTGTTCTTCGAGCGCCCGCTCGAATTGGCTTTGACGGTGCAGCCGGCGAAGCGGACAGGCATTCGGGCCTGCGGCCCGAAAAACAGCCGGGGGCGGCCCCCACATTGTGCATGTTAGAATCCAAGCTCCGCTGGGGACTTCCACGAATGTCCGATGCTAACGCCCGCCAGGAAGCCGAAGATCGCTACTATGCCGCGCTCGATCTGATGGCCGAGGGGCATTTGGAAAGGGCTGTCGCTGCGTATCAGGAGTCGCTGGCCGCCGATCCAACGTTTACCGATGCCATGCACGGATTGACGCGGGCGCTGCAGGATTTGCAGCGCTATGATGACGCCATCGCGGTGGCGCAGCGGCTGGCGGAAATCGATCCCGACGACGTGCTGGCGCATACCAGTTTGTCGGTGCTGTACCAGAAGAAGGGGATGATTCCGGAAGCCGAGGCCGAGGGAGCGAAGGCGCGGGTGCTGGGGTGGAAGCAGCAGTTGAAGAAGAGCAGCTCTTAGCTCTTAGCTCTTAGCTCTT
>JBEKRY010000154.1:0-10578 GCA_049517555.1 Candidatus Sulfotelmatobacter sp.
TTGGCATTCTACCGGATGTGGTTTTCCTTCGTCGTCGGTACAAACTCAGTTTCGAGTCACATTTTCTTCAGGTTCGGGCAGCAACAGTTCCTCGATTTCTGGACCACCTTTATAGAGCCACCTGGCCATGAGAGAGTAACCGACGATCCTGGTAACGAGGAAACCCAGTCGGATGAGATAGTAATGGCGCCAATATTCGGTCGCGGTTGAGGCCGTCGACTCGTGGTTGAGATAGTGAAGGAACGAATGCAAGCTCTCGGGTAGATACGATACATCGTTCAGCGCCCACACAGTCAAGAGCACGGCGAGGGTGCGGCTCGCCAGCATAACTGCGTCTTTCCCTGACATCATCTTCCCTCCTTGCGAATCAAGTCCTGCTAAAATACTCTACCGCGGGAATTGTATCCCGCCTCTTTTTCCATGCGCATTCCGAAGCGCGGCTTCACTTGACGGCGTTCCCTCTAAGACGCCCGTGTGTCGTTTCCAAACCCAGTGATCGTTGATCAGTAATCAGTGGCCAGTGGTCGGTGGCCAGAATCTGAAAGGAAACCGCTTATGCTGCGGAAGCTTTGGGTCTTGTCGTCTCTCTTTATTGCCCTTGCTCTCAGCTCTTTTGCTCAGGAATCGCGCCACTTCACGTTTCACTATGGCTTCACGGTGAAAAATCTGCCTGCCGGGAAAAGAGTTCGCATCTGGATTCCGGGGGCTCAGTCGGATGCGTACCAAGAAGTGAAGGTCGTTTCTGCCAAGGGTGATCTGCCTCTCAAGAAAACACGCGAGCCGAAATTTGGCGACGAGATTTATTTTGCCGAGACCAGCGGCGCAACGCAGCCGGAACTGCACCTTGACGTGGAATACGATGTGGTGCGCCATGAACGCGTGGCGCTGAGCCCACTTCCGAAAGTGATGGCCGTTTCTCTAACGAATAAAGAAAAGCAGGAGGACTTGCAGCCCGACGCACTCGTGCCTATCACCGGGCTGCCCGCGGAGATCGCCGTCAAGGTGACCGAGGGTAAGACGCTGCCGCTCGACAAAGCTCGCGCCATTTACGACTACGTCTTCACCACCATGAAATATGACAAGACGGGCACGGGCTGGGGACATGGCGACGTGCTCTACGCCTGCGATGCCAAGAAAGGCAACTGCACCGACTTCCATTCGCTATTCATTGCGATGGCGCGGTCGCAAGGCATTCCGGCACGATTTGAAATCGGCTTCCCGCTGCCGCCGGACAAACATTCCGCCGAGATTGCCGGCTACCATTGCTGGGCTGATTTCTATGTGGAGGGCGAGGGATGGATTCCGGTCGACATCTCTGAAGCCTGGAAACATCCGGAGAAGCGCGATTACTTCTTCGGATCGCACGACGTGAACCGGGTGCAGTTCAGCATGGGCCGCGACCTGCGACTGAATCCCGCACAGGACGGCAAGCCGCTGAACTATTTTGTTTATCCCTACGTGGAAGTGGACGGGCAGGAATATCCGAATGTTTCGTTGGCGTTTTCGTTCGCGGATGTGGCGCCGACGGTCGCGTTGAAATAAGCCTGGCCTGGGGGAAGCGCCGCTAATGCCAGCGTAGGTTCACTGACCGCCGGCAATCATGCCACCGGGACCGGGATCTCCCGGCGGCTGCGGCGTACTGGGAGGCGTTGCCGGCGGGACCGGCGATGTACCGTCCGCCGGTTTGGGAACATCGTCGGCATTTTCTCCGGGACGGCGCAGACTGGGGGCGTTTGCCGAATGGTCTTGCTCTTGCTGCTCTTTCTTGGCTTCCGTGTCGCTATCCGGCTTCTCGAGGATGACTTCTTTTTCGGTGCGGACGATCTTCTGGCCGCCAACCTTCATGATTTCGACGCGCACCACTTCGTCGTTGACGATGCGGACGAAGTCCACGTCCTGCGGGGGCTCGCCGTAGATCCACTCTTCGTATTCGGTCTCGCCATCGCGCTCCCGCACTTTTCTTGGCGCCTTGCCTTTGGCGTGCAGCACCATTTCCGTGTTCATTCCAACTAGCACCTGGTGCGCCTGAATCGCCACCTTCACCTTCGGTGGGACGGTGTTGAGATAGGCTTCCTCTTTGTTTCGCGCATTGAAATCGAGCACCGGAAAAAGAAGATCGCACAATTGCCGCGGCGTCATCTCCGGAACATACTTGTCGAAGTAGAGATCCAGATAGCTGCCGTGTGGATTGGCCACCTGTTCGTCCGGATTTGAGGTTTGAACGGGAGTCCCGCCAGTGCCACTTATCTCGATGTGCTGGTACCACTTCTTGCGGCGAATGGGGCCGCCATTGATTTCGAAATGAATGTGGTCGTCTTTAATCTGGACGTACGAGATGCGCGATGGATCGCCCGGCCTTATCGCTGGACCCAAGAGAGCCAGAGACTGTTGCAGTTCCAGACCATTGGGCGAGATCACGCCATCTTTGAGCTTGAGTCCCTTTGAGCCCATAGGAAAGACCGCCCGCGCATAGACGACCTGGGTCTCGAAGTCACGGATGATTTCAAAGCGCGACTGCTTCGACATGTGCGGAGCGTTCTTCGGAATGCTTGGGGTGACGGGCGACGCGGCGGTAGGCGCCGACTGCGCATTTGAACCGGTCGGTGTGGGACGTTCGGGAGAATTCGATGGATTGGTGCTCGGTGCGCCGACACTCTGACCGTTAACAGGCGCGCTAACAAGGATCGCCACGAGAAGAGAGGGCAGAAACAGCAGGGACGCGGTGCGAAGACGTTCCATGAAACACCCCAGGGCGACTTCGGCACATTATAGCGCGGTTCGCGTCTTGGGTCTTGGGCTTTGCAAGTACGAGCTCCGAACTCTAGATCGCGACTCCGGAGAATTGGGCTTCGGGAAACCCAGTCGGTCGCTAGACGAGATTCAGCGCCTTCTTGATGGTGCCGCGCTCGTTCTGGATTTTTTCCTGGAGAAGAGTAATGGCGTAGATGAGCTGTTCCGGACGCGGCGGGCAGCCGGGAACGTAGATATCGACGGGAATGACCTGATTCACGCTCTGCACCAGTGCGTAGTTCTGGAAGACGCCGCCGGAAGTCGCGCAGGCGCCCATGGAAATCACCCACTTGGGCTCGGGCATCTGCTCCCACAACTGGCGGATAACGGGCGCCATCTTGTTGGACACGCGGCCGGCAATGATCATCAGGTCGCTCTGCCGCGGCGATGGGCGGAAGACTTCGGCGCCAAAGCGTGCAATATCGAATCGCGCCGCGCCCATGGACATCATTTCAATGGCACAGCAGGCCAGGCCGAACGTCATCGGCCAGATCGAACTTTTGCGCATCCAGTTGACGGCGGAGTCGAGCGTGGTCAGGACCAGGCCCTCGGGCGTGGGATTGCCGAAGGTTAGATCTTTAACGGTTTTCGTGCCGTTCTCGACGTCGATGTAAGGTCCGAAGTTCAGTTCGCGGGACATGAATCTATTCTACCCCAGGCGGCGTGGCGAAAATATGTTGACACCAGCAGCCGTTAAGGTCGGGCGGCGGAGGTGGAACTAGGGGCAAGCAGGCAAAGCAGGCTCTGAAGAGGAAGAGACGCTAGCTTTGCCCCTTAAGCTTCGCCCCTTAGGGATTCAAGATCACCTTGCCGAACATTTGACTCGCTTCCAGGTATTCGTGGGCCGCGCGGATTTCGCTCAGTGGGAAAATGCGGTCCACGACCGGCTTCAGCCGGCCTGCGAAGACATGGCTTAGCACTTCGCGCAGTTCGCCCATGGTGCCCATGTAGGAGCCGAGCAGGGTCAACTGGCGGGCGAAAAGATGGCGCAGGTCGAGTCCGACGGCGGGTCCGGTGGTCGCTCCGCAGGTCACCAGCTTGCCTCCAGTTTTCAGCGAGCGCATGCTCTCGTCCCAGGTGGCAGCGCCGACGTGCTCGACTACGATGTCGACGCCTTCTTTGTTGGTGATCTTGCGGACTTCTTCGGAAATCTTCTGCTTATAGTGGTTGATGCCGTAGTCGGCGCCAAGCGCGCGGCCTTTCTCGAGTTTGGTTTCGTCGCCGGCGGTGGTGATTACGCGGCAGTGAAACAGCTTGGCGATCTGGATGGCGGCTATTCCCACGCCCGAGCTGGCGCCCAGCACGAGCACGGTCTGGCCGGGACGCACGGCCGCGAGCCCCACCAGCATGTGCCACGCGGTCACGAACACGAGCGGGACGCTAGCGGCTTGATTGAAGTCGAGCGTGTCGGGAATCGGAATGATGTTCGCGGCCGGGACGGCGATCGACTCGCAGTTGCCGCCGTCGACGGCATTGCCGAGGACGGTGAACTCGCGGCACTGGTTCTGCACGCCGGCCAGGCACTTTTCGCAGCTCCCGCAGAAGTGCATGGGGGCGACCAGGACGCGCTGGCCTGGGGTGAATCCAGTAACGTATTCGCCGATCTCGGCGACCTCGCCCGCGATGTCACTGCCGAGGATGTGCGGCAGCTTCACGCCGGGCAGTCCTTTGCGAACCCAGATGTCGAGATGATTGAGCGAGCAGGCCTTCACGCGGACCAGCACTTCGTCTTTGCGAGGCTGCGGATCGGGGATGTCTTCGTAGGTCAGGACTTCGGGGCCACCGAATTGATGGATGCGGACGGCTTTCATAGCGACGTTCTCCAGTGGGTCAGACGACTCACAGCATACCAAGGGCACGCCTGACAGTCTCTTCTTGTCGGTTCACGATTGAGTTTGCTTGGCAAGCCCCGGACTGATGCCCCGGGCTTTTGTTTTGTCTGAAACATTTGACTCTCCCTGTTCACCGACTGATAATCAGCATGACAAAGTGGCGATGGACATCTACGAACAGATCGTTGAGCTGCGGCGAGAAGGGCGGCGTGGCGCCGTGGCTACCATCGTCAATGTACGTGGCTCGATTCCGTCTTTTCGTACGGCGAAGATGCTGGTGCGCGACGACGGCTCAATTGTGGGCACGATTGGCGGTGGGTGCGTGGAGGCCGATGTGTGGCAGGCGGCGCGCGAAGTCATGGAGTCGGAGAAACCGCGCATCTTGAAATTCGATTTGAATCAGGACCCGAAGTACGATACGGGGCTGGTTTGCGGCGGGACGCTGGAAGTTTTTGTGGAGCCCGTATTACCTCCAGCCGTACTTTATGTATTCGGCGCAGGTCATGTTGCAGTAAACCTTTGCTTGACTGCTGCGAACGCTGGATTTGAGGTTACTGTGACTGACGACCGGTCCTCTTATGCGACCAAAGAACGGTTCCCTGCCGCGCGCGAAATCCACGCGCTCGATTTTGAAGAGGCTACGCATAAACTCGATCCAAACGAAGCTTCCTACATCGTGATCGTGACGCGTGGGCATCGGGACGACATGCGGGTGTTGCGCTGGGCGGTGCAGACGCGGGCGCGGTACGTGGGGATGATCGGGTCGAAGCGCAAGGTGATCGAGATTTTCAAGACGCTGCAGCAGGAGGGCCTGCCCGCGCATTTATTCGACCGGGTGCACGCCCCGGTGGGGATCGATATTGGCGCCATCACGCCGGAGGAAATTGCGGTCGCCATTACGGCGGAGTTGATTGCGGTGCGCCGGCACGCCAGCGCCGCACTGCCCCATCTGAGCTGGTTTCGAGGCGCGCGGCAGGATTCTGCCCTGGACTCCATCGCCGGGGCAACGACGGAGACGATTGAAGAGGCGATCGACGAAGCCGATTGATTTCTGATTCTTTCGGCTCACTCTTTCCTTGCGCTTTCTGCTATCTTCCGTTCTGCTAGCTTCACAACATGGCGCGATCTCCGAGTTTCGCCGGACTGATATTGGCCGCGGGCGAATCCTCGCGCATGGGAACGGACAAGGCCTTGCTGCCTTGGCCGCCGCCACTTCCGGAGCGGTTGCCGTCGAGCGAAACTTTTCTGTCGGCCGCGATTGCTTCGCTGATGCTCGCTACTGATTTCGTCCTGATCGTAGTGGGAAAAAACGAACCGAAGCTCGCGCCGATCGTCTATGCCAGAGGCGCGTCACTGGTGACCAATCCTGATCCCGGGCGGGGCCAGTTCAGTTCTCTGCAAGTGGGATTGCACGAGGTGCTCAATCGCGGCCGCGACGCTGCCGTGATCACGCTGGTGGATCGGCCGCCGGTCAGTTCTGCCACTGTACAGTTACTGCGGGATGCATTCGAGGCCGCGCCGCCGGAGGTCTGGGCAGTGGTGCCGGATTTTTCCGGCAAACACGGACACCCTTATTTGGTGGGGCGGGAATTGATGGAAGCATTTCTGCAGGCGCCGGCCACGGCGAGCGCGCGCGAGGTGGAACGGCGCTATCAGGAGCATATCCAGTATGTTGCGGTGAGTGATCCGTTTGTGACCGTGAACATTAATACTCCCGAGGATTACGCGGCGCTGGAACCCGGGGGCTGAAGCCCTGTTGATTTCCGACTCACTCTACCCGGCCCCCTCGACAGGGGAGGCTCTGAAGGGCCGCTCTTCCACGGGTGGTCGCCGGCCTGGTTCACGATCAACCCGGCTCGTCGCTAGTCCAGGTCCCCGTAGTCAGTTCCCCGCGTGATTGCGCGTTTTCGCTTGCTCACGTTATCGTCAAAGACTATGGAAAGCTTTGAGGCGCAGGCGCTAGTTCTTACCCGGCAGGAGTTTCTGGAATCCGTTTTGCGGCTCGAGCCGCGGGTTGCCGCGTTTGATTGCGATGGGACACTCTGGTCGGGCGATGCGGGGGTGAGCTTCTTTGACTGGGAAATCGAAACGGGCGTGGTCCCGGTAGAAGTTGGCGAGGCTATGCGGGCGCGTTACGTTGAATACAAGGCCGGCGCGGTCAGCGAAGAAGACATGTGCGGCGAGATGGTTACCATGCACAAGGGGATGAGCGAAGCCGTCATCACGAAGGCCGCCGCAGATTTCATTGAAAACGCATTCCCCGGACACATCTTTGCCGAGATGCAAGAGCTGATAGGACTCCTGCAAGCAGACGGATGCGACGTGTGGGCGGTTTCGTCATCGAGTGAGTGGGTTATTCGGGCGGGAATGAAGGCGTTTGGCATTGCCGACGATCGCATTCTGGCCACGAAAGTTGAGGTCGAGACCGGCGTTATCACGGACCGGCTGGTCCGCGTCCCGTCTGGTGCGGGCAAACCGAAAGCACTGCGCGAAGTGGCCGGGAATGAGATTGACGCGGCGTTCGGCAATTCGCGTTGGGATGCCGAGATGCTTACCATGGCTAAGCGTGCGTTCGCGGTCAATCCCAATCCCGACCTTGAAGCTACTGCCCGCCAGCGGGGCTGGACGATCTACTTTCCTGACGGAACCCGCGGATAGACCGGCGTAACTTCCAAAGCCGGGGCCATTTACAATTTGAGCTCGTATGTACTCGGCCCAGGTTCTCGATCACTTCCAAAATCCGCGCAACCCCGGGGAAGTTTCTGATCCTGACGCGATTGCGGAGATCGAGAATCCGGCCTGCGGGGACGTGCTTCGTCTGACTCTGAAAATCGAGGCTGGGCGCATTGCGGAGATCCGGTTCAAGGCCAAGGGGTGTGTGGCTTCGATCGCCTGCGCATCCGCTCTGACGGAACTGGTAAGGGGACGGGCTGTGGACGAAGTTCGATTGCAGAATGGCGAGAGCTCGATCCGCCAGAAGCTGATTGCGGCGCTGGGCGGCTTGCCGCAAGCTTCGACGCACGCGGCGCAACTGGCGCTGGATGCGCTTTCCGCGGCTTTGAGCACTCTCAAACCCTAGCCCTCGACTATGCCTGGTTCTCACATGTCTGGTTCTCACATGTCTGGATCTCAACTGCCTCGACCTCACACTCCGCATCGGATTGCCTGCCTGCAGCCGAGCGCGACCGTTATCCTCGACGCCGTCGGCGAACTCGGGCGTGTGGTGGCCTGCACACGATATTGCGCTGACGTTGTGCCGGAAGTAGCCGACGGTTCGCGCGTTATTCTGGCTGATTCGTGGACTGCCGACACCGCTCAGATCGTGGCCACGCAGCCGGATCTGGTGATTGCGTCCGTTCCCTATCAAGAGAAAGCGGTCAGCGAGATTCTCCGGGCGGGGGCGCGATTTCTGGGCTTTGCTCCGAAGACGCTGGCCGATATTTATACCGATATCGCGATCATCGCAGGTGCGGTCGGCGCTGCGGATCGAGGAGAAACCGTGATTGCGGCAATGCAGAAGCGGATTGAAGAGGTGCGCAGCCGCACCGTCGCTGCCGCGAGGCCGCGCGTCTGGTGCGAGGAGTGGGGCAAACCCTTGATCGCTTCACAGGCGTGGGTCGCGGAACTGGTCGAGGCTGTGGGGGGAAACTTTGTGGGTTCGGCTGGCGGCCAGATTTCTGCTGAGGACGTCCGGCAGTGTGATCCGGAAGTAATTGTTGCGGCGTGGTGCGGGGCGGGAGATCGAGTCCCACTGAAGAAGATTATTACGGAGCGCGGTTGGCAGTCGACCGCGGCGGCGCGGTCGGGCAACGTCTACTGCATTCGGGACGAGTTTCTGAACACTCCCGCGCCCACGCTGCTGCAGGGTTTGGAGGCGCTGGGCTTCGCCATCCATCCCGAATTGTTTCCTGAGCCGAGCAAAGTCGGCCGTGACACGAAAGGAATCAGGCGGATTACCGATGTTTCCGCTTCCATAGGCAAGAATTCCGCACCGTGAGTTAAGATTTCAAATATGGCAGTGGCCGACAGAATCGAAGAAATACGGAGTGAACTCAGTGCGCTGGCCGAAACTCTCCCCAGCGCGCAGGAACTGATGCGTTCAATGGCGAAGCTGCTGCACGAGCGCATGCTGAAATATAACTGGGTGGGCTTCTACATGCTGGAGCCGGGCGCGCGGCCTCCGATGTTGGTGCTGGGTGCGTTTGAGGGCGCCATGACGCCGCACACCCGCATTCCACTGAACCAAGGGATTTGCGGCGCGGCCGCGTCCAGCGGGCAAACCGTGGTGGTCGACGATGTTCGTAAAGATCCGCGGTATCTGGCGTGTTCCCTCGAAACCAAGTCGGAGATTGTTGTCCCGGTATTTGTGCGCGGGAAGGTGGTCGGCGAGCTGGATATTGACAGCCACTTCCCCGCGGCTTTCACACCCGAGCATCAGAATCTGGTGCAGCATTGCGCCATGCTCGTGGGGAAGAAACTGGAAACCTCCGGAAAATAACCCAGATTCCTCGCAGCGCCAAGAACGCTCGCCGGAATGACAATCGGAATTAGTCGCTAAGAGATCAACTCATGAGAGTCGAAAAGGGTAAAGTGCGTGCGCCGGAGATTGGCCGGGTGTGGCTGAATTCGAGTCCGCTTAGCTTTCGGCAATTGCGCGGGCGCGCCGTGCTGGTCGACTTCTGGGATTACACCTGCGTCAACTGCATTCGCACGCTGCCTTACGTGCAGGCGTGGCACGAGCGCTATCGCGATAAAGGACTGACCGTGATCGGAGTGCATACGCCCGAGTTTACCTTCGCGCAGTATGAGTCGAATGTGGAGCGCGGGATCAAGGAATTTGGCCTGACGTATCCGATTGTGATCGACAGTGATCGCGAAATCTGGAAGGCGTTCGCGAATCGCTACTGGCCGACCAAGTACTTACTGGATAAAGACGGGTACCTGCGCTTCGGCCACTTCGGAGAAGGCGGGTATGGCGAGTGCGAGCAGGTCATTCAGGAACTGCTGCGGGAGATTGATCCGACGCTCGAACTGCCGGCGCTACTGGAACCTTTGCGCGAAGAGGATCATGCGGGCGCGGTCTGCTACCGGGCGTCGGGCGAACTCTACCTCGGGAACAGGCGCGGGCGGGTCGGCAATGAAGGCGGATTTAAGGAAGATCAGATTGCCGATTATGCTTTCTCCGGTGAGCCGGAAGAAAACTTTTTCTACGCCGACGGACGCTGGGCCTCGACGGCGGAGTACTTCGAGGCGGTCGAAGATGGGCCGCATACTTTGCGCTTGAAATGTGACGCGTCCGCCGTAAACTTAGTGATGGCTTGTCCTCACGCCGCCTCGGCCGAAGTTGTCGTCTTACAAGACGGCAGGCCACTTACACGTCAACAAGCGACCCGTGACACGCGCTTCCGCCCCAGGGCGCATGCGAGCGCGCTTTCGGGTGAGGAAGAAAGCTACCTTGTGGTCGATTCGGCGCGCATGTATTTCCTTGTCGACAATCACGAGTTCGGCGAGCACGGATTGGAGTTGCGCTGTTCCGCCGGCGTCGCGGCGTTCGCCTTCACCTTCACGAGTTGTGTCGATCCCGTGGCCAGCGCGCTGCAGACTACCAGTGTGCCCAAGCCTGGTGTGCCCCAGACATGAAGCGCGTGGTCGCAGGCCTCATCGTGAAGGACGGCAAGCTGCTAGTGTGCCAGCGTACGCGGCACCAGACCATGCCGCTGAAGTGGGAGTTTCCTGGCGGAAAGATTGAAGAAGGCGAACAGCCGCGCGATGCTCTGCGCCGCGAACTGGAAGAAGAGCTCGGAATCCTGGCCAAGGTTGGGGACGAGGTCAAGCGGATTCAGCATGAGTATCCGAACGGGGGCATGGTGGAGTTGCGCTTCTTTGTGGTGCGCGCTTACGAGCGGGAAATCGAGAATCGCATCTTCAAAGATATGCAGTGGGCGGAGCCGAAGGA
>JBEKRY010000155.1:0-17235 GCA_049517555.1 Candidatus Sulfotelmatobacter sp.
CGGTCACCGGCGAACAACTCGCCGCCGAAGACCAACTCTACCGCGACATGCGCGCCAAGCTCGAAGCCATGGGCCCGGTCAACATGATGGCTCTCGAGGAGTACAAAGAAACCGCCGAGCGCCACGCGTTCCTCGAGACCCAGCGCAAAGACTTGATCTCCTCCATCGAAAATACGACCGCGACCATCAAAGAGATCGATCAAATCTCGCGTCAGAAATTTGAAGAAGCTTTCGCCCGCATCAACGAGAATTTCCAGGCCACGTTCAAAAAGCTGTTCGGCGGCGGCCACGCGTTTATGAAATTGACCGACGAAGAGAACAGCGCCGAGAGCGGCATCGACGTGGTGGCTTCGCCTCCGGGCAAGCGACTGCAGAGCGTGCTGCTGCTCTCCGGCGGCGAAAAGGCGCTCACGGCGCTGGCTCTGCTGGTCGGCATCTTCCAGTACGCGCCCAGCCCGTTCTGCATTCTCGACGAAGTCGACGCCCCGCTCGACGAAGCCAACATCGGCCGCTTCACCGAACTCGTCAAAGAGATGAGCGTCCAAACCCAGTTCGTGCTCATCACCCACAGCAAGAAAACTATGAGCATCGCCCCGGTGCTGTACGGCGTAACCATGCAGGAACCGGGCGTGTCGAAGCTGGTGTCAGTGAGGTTCGGAGCTCCGGCATAAGCGATTCGACTACGTTGATATACAATGTGTACAGGAGATTACAATGGCAGGATCTTCCGTACTCACGCTCCGTCTGGACCCCAAGCTCAAAAAACAACTCGACGTCTTGTCGCAAGCCGTCAATCGCAGTCGTTCGTTTGTGGCAGCCGAAGCAATTCGCGAATATGTCGAACTGAACAACTGGCAAATTGCGGAAACCGTCAAGGCCCTGTCGGAAGCAGATCGAGGAGACTTCGCGACTGACAAGGAGATGGAACAGACCTTCAAAAAGTGGACGCGCCGTGCGCGTTAGATGGCTTCGCGAAGCGAGAGCCAATCTCAACGCCGAAGCTGAGTATGTTTCTCATGAAAACCCTGCAGCTGCCAGTCGGCTAGTCGCCGCAATCGAATCGGCCGTGCGGGGACTCGCCAGGCACCCCGCGATGGGCCGGCCTGGCAGAGTAGTTGGCACCCGCGAATTGGTTGTGCCCGGTACGCCGTACATCGTTCCTTACCGAGTCCGCGAAAATGGTGTCGAAATACTCCGTGTATTTCACGGCGCGCGGGGGTGGCCCAGGAAATTCTGAAGGGGAAGGACTTACTCATCCATCCGAATTCCGCCCCGTTTTCCACCTCCATCCTCAGCTTTTCCACAAACTGCCAGCCCCGAATCCCTTGCCCAGCAAGCCTTCCCGTCCAACCTCTTTCCCGTCAACATTTTTCGACCCAGCGATTTCGGCACCTCACCCAAAAGTGTGATCAGAACCGTTGACTTTTTTTTCTGACCAGCTAGAATACGCCTCGCTTCTTCCTTGTAAAATTTCCTCATGAGCCCTGAACTTCTCGATACCGTTCTCTTACAGACTGACATCCCCGATCTCCCACTTCACGCCAGCGGCAAGGTCCGCGACGTCTACTCGGTCGGCGACCAGCAACTGCTGTTCATCGCCACCGACCGCATCTCCGCGTTCGACTACATTCTGGCCACCGGCATCCCTCATAAGGGACGAGTGCTCACACAACTTTCTCTGTTCTGGTTCGACTACCTCGCCGACATCGTCCCGAATCATCTCGTCACCGCCGATGTCGACCAGTACCCGCCGGCCGTCCGCAAATACGCCGACCAGCTGCGCGGACGCTCCATGCTGGTGCAGCGCGCCGAAATGTTTCCGGTAGAGTGCGTCGTGCGCGGCTACATTTCCGGCTCGGCCTGGAAGGAATACAAGGCTACGGGCAAAGTCTCCGGCATCACGCTTCCCGCGGGCCTGAAAGAGTCCGACGCTTTCCCCGAACCCATCTTCACCCCATCGACCAAAGCGACGACCGGACACGACGAAAATATTTCCTTCGATCAGATGTGCGAGACCGTCGGCGTGGAAGCCGCCAGCCATCTTCGCGATCTCACGCTGCGCGTCTACAAAAAGGCCGCAGCCTATGCGCTAACCCGCGGCATCATCATCGCCGATACCAAATTTGAGTTTGGACGCACCGCCAAGGGCATCACCCTGGCCGACGAAGTCCTCACTCCCGATTCCTCCCGCTTCTGGCCCGCCGACAAGTACGCTCCGGGACGGCCGCAGGATTCGTACGACAAGCAATACGTTCGCGATTACCTCGAGCAAATTCACTGGAACAAGCAACCGCCCGCGCCCGCCTTACCCGTTGACGTGGCTCGTCGCACCAGCGAAAAGTACCTCGAGGCGTATTTCCAACTCACGGGACACAAGCTGGATGTCTAATCGCGGATCGGTTACGATCCGCACCCGCGGGAGCTCGGTATGACCCTCGCGGACTGGATGATCTGTGCATTAGTACTCCTCAACGTCGTAACAGCCGCCATGCAGGGCTTCTTTTCTGAGGCTCTCACCATGGCTGGTCTGGTCGTGGGCTACCTCGTGGCTGCGTGGCGGTATCGCGGTCTCGCAGAGTGGCTGGAAAAGTTTTTGAAGAACCCGTGGTTAGCTGAGATTCTTGGCTTCCTGGTCATTTTTTTTGCCATCGTGCTCCTGTTCGGCTTCGCCGCCAGACTTGCACGCTGGGTGATGAAGGAATCCGGACTCAGTGGATTTGACCGTTTTCTCGGCGCAATCTTGGGGCTGCTAAAGGGCGGCTTGATGGCAGCGGTGATCCTGATGGGCATGACGGCATTCGAACCAACTTCGACCGTGCTGCGGAATTCGCAACTGGCGCCGTACTTTCTGGCTGTCGGCCAGGCCGCGATCTGGCTCGCTCCGCCGGAGTTGCGCGCCCGTTTCCATCAGGGTCTGGATCTGCTCCATCAAGCTCCGCACAATCTAACCAGCTCCCCTGCTTCCCCGCCGAAATAGACGGCGCAGTGAAAAATTCATAGCAAAGAGAGAAAGCCCCGTGAAAGATCAACTGGAAGCGCTTGTCCTGCAAATGTACCGCAGCAATATTCTTTATTCCGAGGGCGTGCGTGAGTTCAAGAAACGATTCATCCTGACCGTGCTGCAGGAAAATAAAGGCAATCAATGCCGCGCCGCCCGCGAATTAGGGATGCACCGCAACACCCTGAGCCGCACCATTACCGAGCTGAAAATCGACGTTCGCCAGCTCCGCGACGGCGTCAAGCGCCCGCCCCGCAGCGCCCGCCCCGTCACCATGGAGAAGAAGATCGTTCGCTAACTTTTCTCTCCGTCATCCTGAGCGTACTGTCATCCTGAGCGAAGAAAATGCTTCCGCGAAGCGGAAGCATTTTCGCAGTCGAAGAGCCTGCCCTGAGCCTGCCGAAGGGACCCCGTACAAGCCCCTGCTTACCGGGGGCCTCTGGGGGAATTCTCGTCGCGGCTCTGTTTGTTTGCCTCGCTCGCGTTCCTTACACAAAACAAAAGGCAGCCCTCACAGGCTGCCCTTTTATTTCCAACGAAAGCCGTCCGCTACTGCGCGGCCGCCGGCTTGTGATGCACTGGCGTTGCCGGCTTGGGCGCCGTCTTCGTCAGGATCACACCCTTCTCCATAACCATCATGAACGGACTCGGCGTGTACGACGCGGGCTCGCCCCGGAAGTCAAAACTGGCTCCGTCTTTCGGAATCAGCTTCGGCAAAACCTTGTCCACGAACTGCAGCGTGATGTCCGCCTTCTTCGCGTCGATGTCATCCGAACTGCCCGCGATCATGAACTCGGTCGGGGAGGTACTGATGATCGTGCCATTCATCTGCAACGGCTTGCCTTTGATCGCGTTCCAAACCAGGTCCTGATCCGCCTGGGCCCCGTTGGTGAATACGAACTGCCACTCCGCGAAGCTCATCTCTTCCGGCTTCTTCGAAGTCACGATGATATGAACCTGCTCCGCCGGGGTGGGCGCGGGCTTGATCGGAACCTGCGGGCTGTTGGCCTTGGCCGCCGCCAGCACATCCGCCCAGCCATCGTCTGCCGAGTGGAACTTGATGTACTGCGAGCGCGCATACTTCTCAATCCCAGCCTGGGCCTGGGCAGGCGCCACTGCCGCCGCGCGCGCCGCAAACCAGATTCCATTCTGATAATCCGGCGGCGTCTGTCCGAGGTATGCCAGCGCCAGCGGATACACCACGCTGAAATCCGTGGGGTTCGCGTCCACCGTCGTTCGCAGGGCCTTTGCAGCGCAGGCGTCGTCCTTGTCCTGTAGACATGCAATGCCAATCGCGGCGTCGAAGATCCCCGTCATTTGACCGCTGAGCTTTTTGATGTCCGGATCCGTCGCCTTGTCCAGACATTCCATTCCCTGCTGTCCATACTTCTTGCCATCCGTCACTTCTTGCTTCGCGTTCGGATCATTGGCCGCAGCGCTTTGCGCCAGCACGCGATCAAAGTACGCCAGCAGCGCCAGTCCGCGCACATTGCACGGATCGGATGTCACCAGCTTGGCCGCTGTTTCCATAGTCTTCTTGGCATTTCCTGTTTGCTGGTACGTACCCATCAGAATTTCCAGCGCCTGATTCTTCATCACGCTGTTGGGATACTGCGTGAGAAACGCTTCCAGCCCGCTGATCTTCGCGGTGGGGTTGGTCTGTTGATACGCTCCCACATAGGCGTTGTACTCGGCAGGATCCTTAATCACCGGGGCCTGAGCAGCGGGCGCCGCGGCCGGCGCAGCTTGCGTTGCCGGCGCCGCAGATTGGGGTGCTGCGGGCGTGGCCGATTGTCCTTGAGCTGGCGGCGTGGTGCTCCGTGCCATCGCGACCACTGCAACTCCAAGCACAACCGTTAGCAGAATCTTTTTCATCAGCATGGCTCCTAGGTTCATTGGAAAATTTGGGAAATAACTTCTTCGGAAAATAGCTTCCTCGCGAAACCGGTTCTTCGGGAAATAGCTCTTCCCGAACCCGCATCATACGTCAAGCTCAGCAACACCTGCATTCCTATCCCGACCGCTTGGCCTTCGCATCCTGCTTTGGAATGCCGGGCTTCCGGACAGCGCCCCGGAGACAAGGGATGCCTGCTGGAACACAAGGGCATCCAGACCCATTTTCCCGGTTGCCGGATTATAAGTACCTCTTCTCCCGAAGGCAAGCGCCATCCCGTTCGCCTTCCGCTTTATGTTCAACTTTATGTTCAACCTGCGATCGCTTAATATGCGCGCTCGTGTACTATGCGCTTCTTGGCCTTCGATTGGTAAGATGCGCAAATCGGAGGGAATGGATGGTATTGATCTCCATCCGTACCCCGGAAGCCAGAGCGCAGGAGCGCCTTTGATATGGACACCGCAAACCGCAAAGTCGGGCAGGCAGCAGCCGGACAGCCCTTAAACGGCCCGCCTCTAACGGGACAAGTCGCAGTCATCACCGGGGCGGGACGCGGCATCGGCGCCGCCATCGCCCGCCAACTCGCGCAACTCGGCGCCACCGCCGTCCTCTGCGGCCGCACCCAGTCCACCCTCGATGCCACCGCGCGCGCCATTCTCGATGCTGGCGGCAAAACCGAAGTCATCCCCTGCGACGTTACCCTGCTCCACCAACTCGAATACGCCGCCACCCGCGTCGACAGCACCTTCGGCCGCATCGACATCCTGGTCAACAACGCCGGAGTTGCCAGCCTGAGCGAACCCCTGCACATGCTTCTCCCCGAAGACTGGGATCGCATTCTCAACACCAACCTGCGCGGCGTCTACTTCACCATCCGCGCCTTCGCCCCGCTGATGATTCGCGGCTACTCCGGCCACATCATCAACATCTCATCCCTGTCCGGAAAAAACGCTCTGCCCAACGGCGCCGCCTACGCCGCTTCCAAGTGGGGACTCAACGGCCTCACCTACTCTGTCGCCGAAGAACTGCGCCCCCACAACATCCGCGTTTCGGTCATCTGCCCCGGTTCCACCGAAACCGAATTCAGCCCCCACGCCGGCAAAGACGTTAACAAGATGCTCCAGCCCGCCGACATCGCCCACGCCGTAGCGATGTTAGTCACGCAATCCCCGCAATCATTTATGAGTGAGATCCTGCTGAGGCCAACGCAGAAGCCATAAGCCGCTCGTGGCTTTGCTCTGAAGTTGTCATCCTGAGCGGAGCGAAGGGCCTATGCAACTGTTTATTTTTACAGTCTTATTTTTTACAGTGCTGGGGCCGGAACGGTCATGACGCCAGGAGAAATTGGACAGGAAGCGCTATTTCTTAAACAAATTATCAAACGCCGCCCGCGCACTACTGGGCCTCAAACTCGCCGGCGTCGAAGTTTCCTTCTCCCGCGTCACGCGAATCTCATACAGCTCACACGAATTCCGTTCATCCTTCTTCGCGATCCGCTCCTTCACCGGCTGCATGCACTCAAACCGGCTCCCCGGATCGAAATACGTACACTGCTTGCATGAATGCAACTCAAACCCGCACTTCGGGCACTGCCCATCGCCCGTAGCCGCCTGCAGCAAAGTCCCGCACTGCGCGCACCGAGACACCGCCCGCGTGCCCGGCAGATTGAGCGGTTTCGGCCCCAGCGCATGGTCCCACTTCGGTGGACCGCTCGTGCGCTCCACCGGCGCTTCCCGCGGCTGTTCCTTCCGCGTATCACCCCGCGACTCGCCGCGCGGCTCCCGATCCCGATCCTGATACCCATGCTGCCGATATTTCGCCACTACAGCCCTCCCAAGCACGCGCGCGTATTGTCTCCCCAAGCCTGCCCGCGCGGCAAGTGCCCGCCAGTCGACGTGAGGGTGCCCCATGTCTCGCGTCCTTTGCGAGACGTGGGATTCCACGTCGTCATCCGTCCCACGACACAAACCGAACTCGCTACAATAAAACCATGATCCAAAGAGGCATGATCCATGAAATCCTCCCCGTAGGCCCGCTGCGATGCAACTGCTCCGTCATCGGAGACGAAACCACGCACGAAGCCATGGTCATCGACCCCGGTGACGAAATTGAAGACGTGCTCACCCTAATTCGTAAACACAATCTGCAGGTCAAGCAGATCGTCATCACCCACGCCCACATCGACCACGTCGGCGGAGCCATGAAGCTCCGCGCCGCTACCGGCGCACCCATCCTGCTCAACCAGAACGATTATGAACTCCTGAAAATGTTAGATGTGCAAGCCGCCTGGATCGGAGTGGCTTCACCGGGAGAGGTCGTAATCGACCACAGCGTCTCGACCGGAGAACTCGTCACCGCCGGCTCCCTGACCGCCCAAGTCCTGCACACCCCCGGCCACACCGAAGGCAGCATCTGCCTCTATTTCCCCGCCCAACAGAAACTCATCGCCGGCGACACCCTCTTCGCCGGCTCGATCGGCCGCACGGACTTGCCCGGCGGCTCGCATAAAAAAATCCTCAGCTCCATCCACGAAACACTGCTTGCTCTCCCTGATGAAACCGTAGTAGTCCCCGGCCACGGCGAACTAACGACGATAGGCCAAGAACGCGAGAGCAATCCATTCCTGATCAAACGATAACTCCTCCTTCACCGAAACTCTTTCCTTACCGTAACTCTCCTCTTACCGTGGAAGAGCGGCCCTTGGAGGGCCGCGTCACCGGCCCAAGAAAAGAACAGGCCTTCAGGCCCTGCGCTGTCACCGGGGCTGAAGCCCCTCCCCTTTATCGTTTCCCGACGCGGCGCTGAAGCGCCGCTCTTCCGCTACTTTTTTTGCTTCTTCCCCGTGAACAACGGAAAGCCCCACGCCCCGATCGCCAGCAGCGCTCCAAACAAAATCACGGCGTCAATACTGGCTCGCCCCTGCGGAGCCCAGTAAACATCTTCCAGGTTGAGCCACAGCGCGTATTCGTCGAGCGTAAGCGCCGCACCCACTCCGAACAGAATCGCCATCAGACGGCTGAGCAGCACCGACGAGTCATCCGACCCAATGCCGACCTCGCACAACCATCCATAGCCCACAAGAAGCAGAATGATGATGCCGAAAACCAGATGATGAATGTGCCGCCCATCATGTTGAATAAAGTGGAAAGGCGGTATTTTGTGCAGCACGGCATAAACCACCGCCCGCACTCCAGCAAACGTCAAAAAGAAGCTGACCGCAGCCCCAAACAACCGCCGCCTCGGCCGATCGGGAATGCGCTCCTTGATAAGGAGGCCCGCAGGTGTTCCCTGCAGCACCAACATAACCAGCGCCGCCACCGAGAGCGCCACCAAGAGGACGAACCATGCATAGGCCATAAATGTTCAAAATGAATGTCTAAGCGAATTAACGCCCAACCAATTATGTGCGGGTCAGGAATGCAAAAACGCCAGAACTCTGCGCATACCTTCTTTAAATTCGTCCGCCGCAGTAATTAAGCTCAACACCAAATACCCATCCCCCGGAAAATCGTAAAAATGCCCCGGATGCACCACCACCGCCTTCTCCCGCACCAACTCAATCGCCAACTCCTCATCCGAGCGCGTCACCGGAACCCGCACCACCGCGTACCATCCGCCTTCCACATTCAGCCGCGAGCAAGCCTTCTGCCCCGCCAACTGCCGGTCCAGCTCCGCAAGATTCCCGCGAACGCGCTCCATCAATTGCCGCTGAATATCCTTCCGCTGCTCCAGCAGCGCCGGCAAAGCCCACTGCACCGGAGCATTCATCGAAAGATAAGTATCAGCAATCACCTCCAACCGGCCCATCGCCGCGTCAGCCAACCCGCGCGGCCCGCTCGTCACCACCCAAGCGACTTTCATCTGTGGCAGTGCCGCAATCTTCGAAACCCCACTCAACGTGAACGTCAGCACCTCATAATTCCCCGCAAAACTCGCATACGCATGCTGAGCTGCGTCAACTTGGAGTTCTCCACGCTCATCGAACCCATAATCCAGAAACACTTCATCCGCAATCACCGCCAGCCCACGCTCCCGGCAAAACGCATTGAGCGAATCCATTTCCCCAGCCGACACAAACGATCCCGTCGGATTATTCGGATGCACCACCACCACTCCCCTCGTCCGCTCCGTCACCCCTCTCTCCAGCGACGGAAAATCCATCTGCCATCCATGGTCATAAATCAGCGGATACGGCACCAGCCGCACATCCTGCAGATCCGCCAAAAACTCAAACAGCGGATAACTCGGCTTGGGCACCAGCAACTCATCCCCCGCATTGCACAGCAACCGAAACACAAACGAATACCCCTCACTGGTGCTGGTAGTCAGAACGATCCGCTCCGGATCCAAATCTCGAATTCCATGCCCGGCGCCGTAGTATTCAGCCACAACCTCCCGCGCCGCGAGCAGCCCCTTCGGCTGCGGATCGTAATCCAGCGCCCGCGGCGACGCCAACGCCCCCAGAATCGCAGCATCGTCGTAGCGCAATCCGGCCCGCGTAGGATTTGAAACCGTCAGATCGAAAATCTCCGCCCCGCCCGCGCGCACTTCTTCCAGCGCCTGCGTAAACCGGTTCTGCGCCAGTTTCCAGTTGGTTCGTTCAGAAAACATATTCAGAAAACATGTTTAGAAGACTTCAGGTGGGATTCTACTTGCAATTCGATAACGAGAAGAAATAAGAGGAGAAACTTAAGGTGAGAATAAGAGTTCTCGGAAGTCACTCTGAGTGAGGGGATTGTCATCGTGTGCGAAGCGAAAGCCTGCCCCTAAGCGTGCCCTGGGCCTGCCGAAGGGGACCTCTGCAACTCTCTGCAGCGCACCCGCACTCGAAACTGCTTCTACCCGGGCGGCCGCACGAACGGCATCGCCGGTGGCGGAGTTTCGCGGGTCAGATCCTGCACCGTCTGCCCCGGCCAGTCGCGAATTCCCACCGCAGGACAGATCAGCCCCCGGCTCGCCGGACGCAGCAACTGCCGCAGCGTCTGCACCCCGTAGAACAATCCCTCGCCTGTCTTCGCTGCCACAATCAAGTGTGTGTTGTCGGAGAACAGCAGGTACCCATCCTCGCCCACCACGTCGTCCGCCCTGAGGCCGTTCTGCGCCAGAAACCGCCGCACCCGCGGATCCTGCAAGCGAGCCAGCACAATAGCTCCGCCCTCCGCCTTGCCCTTTTGCTTCATGGCCAAAATGTTCAGCCTCATCCCGGACTGGTCCGCAACTGATTCCGCCAGCGTTTGGGCAGCAATACGGTCCTCCGACTGGTGCCCCAGCAACACATAAATCTTGGTCTTCGGCCCCACCCGAAATCCGCCGTCACGCAGTTGCACTTCCTTGGGCGCGGGATCGATCTGCACCTGCGCCAGCACCGAAGCGCACGTCAGCACGACCGGGAGGATCCCCAACCATCGCTTAACTAGTCGCTTATTCATTCTCGTTCACCAAAGAACTCGACCGACACAGCCTGCTCAACCCAGTGATCCAACCTTCTTGGCCAACATTGTACGCGCAATCGGGTTCTGTAGTCTCATGAAACATTCCGATGTTTCCTATTGATTGTTAACTATGACGTTTACCGTTCTAGTCCTCAAACCGGAATGTCTCTCGGAAATTGCATCCCGAACGGCTCGACATTAACGACATACGGCATCTTCTTCACGTCCCCGCGGTAGTTTCCTTCCAACACGTCGATCAGCCCCTGCACGCAGCGCCCCGCCATTCCCTTCTCAGGATCAGTCGACAGCCGCGTGATCCGCGCCGCGCTGGCAAAGTGCGGCATCAACCGGCAGCGGTCCGCAATCGCCGCATCGCGCAGCGGAGAATCCGCCGGCAGCGGCTCTTTCTCGTATACATCCAAAGCCGCTCCGGCAATCCAGTTTTCCCGCAACGCCCGTGCCAGCGCCACCTCGTCCACCACCGGCCCGCGCGAAGTATTCACCAGATACGCCGTCGCCTTCATCAATCGCAGCGTCTTCTCATTAAACAAATGATATGTAGGCGTCACGCTCTCTCCCTCACGCAGCAGCGGCACATGCACACTCACAAAGTCTGCCCCCCGCAGCGCCTCTTCAAACGAAACATACTTGATCCACGCCTTCTCTTTGGCCAGCCCCCGCGCATGCCGCAAGTCATTGACTTCCTGAATCGTCTTCACAAACTCATGATTCTCATACGCCGGGTCATAACACAAAACATTCATATCAAACCCAACGCACTTCTTGATGAACGCCAGCCCAATCCGCCCCGTCCCAATCACGGCCACAGTCTTCCCGGTAACCTCATCCCCCAGAAACGGCAAGTAAGGATGCCAGTATCCCCACTTCAGCTCACGCGTCAGTTGCTCGGCCGGCCACATTTTCCGTGCCAGCGTCCCCATCATAAAAAACGCAAACTCCGCCGTAGCCTCCGTCAACACATCGGCCGTATTCGTAAACGGAACCTTATACCGATTCGCGTCCGCCCGATTGATGTTGTCAAATCCCACGGCAAACTGCGCCACAACTCTCAACGTCCCCTTGCCCGCCTCAAACACCTCCGCATCAATCGGATCACGCAGCGTAGTAATCAGCCCGTCGATCCCAGACTTCACTTTCTCCACGATCAAACTCTTCGCCGGCGCCTCCGGCTGCGGATACACCTCAACTTCATATCCTCGCCGGCGCAGCAGCTCAATCGCCTCTCCAATGTCGCAAGTAGCAAAAACGCGAATCTTCTTGTCCATAAGAATTGTCCGCAGAGTTAAGAGTAATGACGGGTGCCCACCCTTCTCGCGCCTTTCGCGAGAGGGTGGGGATTTCGACTCCCGATCAGAGAAGCAGTCGCGTCAGCCGGGCTCCTGGTAAATGCCCAACACATTCCCGCCCGGGTCGCGGAATCTCGCCGTAATCTCGGGAGCGTCCCCGCCGATGGCCTGCACAATCTCTCCGCCATTCGCGACAATCGCCTCAACCGTCGCTGCGGCGCTTTCCACCCAAATGTAAACCATCAGTCCGGGCGCCGATGCCGGCGGCCGCCCAGTCACAAACGCGCCGCTCACTTCCCCGACGCCGTCGTCAAACGCAGTGGCGCCGTCCCCGCGTTGCCGGATCTCCCAGTCGAATACTTTTTCATAGAAATCAGCCGAGCGCGCAACATCCGTCGCAGGAATCTCGAGATAGCAGACTTTGCCGTTAGCAAGCGTGGGAGGCATGGACAGCCATTCTACCCCGCCCGGCGAAATCGCTGTCTCGCATCCCCGCCCGATTCCGAATCCCCGCCCGATTCCAGCAGCGCCACCCCGCCCCGCCGCAAACTCTCCCAAGCCGCCTGATTCAGCGAAGGCTCCGCACTCACAATGTCGCGAATCATGTCCCAGGCCGCCAGGTTCAGCGCACCTTCCGGCGGCATCCCCATCGCCAGCGACACCGCGCACTGCGGACAAAAACAAATCCGCTGCGCCCCCGACTTCTGCCGCGGCTTCACTCCCACGGTCTGCGCAAACATATATACCGCGACCGACTTGTGCCCCGCCTCAATCTCGCGCCTGCAGCGTAAACAAGAAATAGGTTGCACGGTTTCCTTCCTCGGCTCCTGGTCTCGCACCACTCCGTGCCTTCACTCTCGCCCTCCGTCTTGTGGAGGCACAAGTACAAAGGAAGATTCCCAATCGGAATCCTCCTAGGAGAGTTGCAAGTCTTTTCACTCTACCCAGCCTGCCCGATCGGGTGTAGAGTTCGTACGCCCGCCGAAGTCGGAATAAAGTCCGAATAGAAGTCCCAAGAAGGGGGAGACTCCGATGCAAGTCGCCCACGCTACCAAAGCTTCATCGCTCGCCACGCTCTTACCCATTCTCATTCTTATTCTGGCCGCCGCGATTCCTTCGACCGCCCAGACCTTCACCTCACTGCACAGCTTTACCGGCATCGACGGCAGCTATCCCTATGCGGGGCTGATCCAAGGTACGAATGGGAAGCTGTTTGGGACCACATCCGCTGGCGGTACTTTTAGTGGCGGAACCGTTTTCACGGTCACCGCCGGGGGCACAGTTAAGTCCCTCTACAGCTTTTGCACGCTCGCCAGCTGCGCCGACGGCACCGACCCCAGAAGCCCGCTAGTGCAAGCCACGAACGGAAAATTCTATGGCGCAACGTTCGGCGGCGGTCCTTTCGACAGCTTCGGAACCATCTATCAGATAACCAGCAGCGGCGCTCTGACCACGCTCTACACCTTCTGCCAACTGAGCGAGTGTACCGACGGCGACATCCCTTATGGAGGCATGGTGCAGGGGCTCAACGGCGTGCTCTACGGAACCACCGCAGGTGGTGGAGCGGATGGTGGAGGCACGGTCTTCGATATCAAGACCACGGGCGGCACGCCCAACATCCTCTACTCGTTCTGCGCCCTGAGCGAGTGCGCCGACGGCGACTCCCCGCAAGCCACCTTGATCCAGGGCACGGACGGCGATTTTTACGGCTCAACGTATGACGGCGGCACCTTCGGCTACTACGGCAACGTATTCAAGATCACTTCCACCGGAGCTTTCACCTCGCTGCACAGTTTCGACGGCACCGACGGCGACGAACCCATTGGCGGACTCACCCAGGCCACCAACGGAGACTTTTACGGCACAACCCAGGTCGACGGCGCGAACGGCTACGGCACCATCTACAAAATCACTTCCAGCGGCACGCTGACCACACTCTATAACTTCTGCGTGTCGAGCACTTGTCCAGACGGCTCATTCCCCGAAGACCCGCTGGTCCAGGGAACCGACGGCAACCTCTACGGAACCACCTTCGACGGCGGCGCCTTCGGCCATGGCACCATCTTCAGCATCACCACCGCAGGCGTCCTCACGACGCTGCACAGCTTCGACACTACCGACGGCAACCAGCCCTGGGCCGGCGTAGTCCAGGACACCAACGGCACCTTTTACGGGACCACCTACAGCGGCGGCACCAGCAACCTGGGCACTGTTTACAGCCTGTCGATGGGCCTAGCGCCATTTATCAAAATCAATCCCCCCGCCGCCAAAGTCGGCGCGACCGTGACCATCCTCGGCACCAACCTGACCGACGCGACCAGCGTCACCTTCGGCACTCTTCCCGCGAAGTCGTACAAGATAGTGTCGAGTTCGGAAATCACTGCCGTCGTCCCCGCGATCACAAAGAATGTCAAAGTAACCGTAGTCGCCCCCGGCGGCACCTACTCCACCTACCCGCTCTTTCGCCTGGTTAAGTAGAAAGGTCAAGTAGCGAGGTCGAGCTCCTTTGAAATCAAATGACTCCCTACGTCTGTCATCCTGAGCGAAGTGAGTGTTGCGCAAGGCGCGGCACTCACGCAGTCGAAGGACCCCTGCCCCGCCGCAACTGCCGATGTCGCGTCAGGGAGCTCAACCACAAGAAAACCGGGAGAAAACGGGATGTTCGCTGGTTTTCCAAAAGCTAAGCAGCCTGGATTGCCTCTGTTAAGTGCGATGCAGTCCGCTGGGCATGGCGAACCCATAGTATCCGCAGCATCGCACCCGCCCTTGCAAAAATCGCAAGGACGGGGCACCCACAGTTTCGGAATGGGAAAGGAAACCAAAAGCATCGAGCACGGGCCCACAGACGTTTGATCTGCCGAAGTGAAATACAGGCGGGTGCCCCGTCCTTGCGTCCTTTGCAAGGGCGGGAATCTAGAATGCTTGAGCTAGTGCTCGAAGGGTGGGCCGCCCGCCCCGTGCCACCGTTTCTTACTCAAAATCTCTTGATGCAAATCCCTTCACACTATGCGAACAGCGAAGCTGGGATTACAATTCTGACGTTTTCGGGCTCTCGTGAGATCGATTACGGCTATAGCCACACTACACCTGCCGGAGAGATTTGATCTGGGTGGGCTCTGGAAGTTATCGCCATCTTTGGGCCTGGGGAATTTTTTCTGCGCGCGATCTCAAGGAGGTTTGGAATGAGTCACGACGATCAACACCGTAAATCGATGTTGTCACTTCGTCAAATAGAGACCAGACCGGTTTCCGGCCTAGCCGCCAGCCTGCTATGCATGGCGGCGTTCTTGTTCGCGTCTTGTTCCCTGAGCGCGCAGGTCATCAACCAGCCCGTTGCTTTGTTTTCCACTAATTCGGGCTATCCCGCCCGCATCGCCCAAGGAACCGACGGCGCGCTCTGGTTTGCGACCTTCAACGAATTTGGAGTTGGTCGAATCGACATCAACGGCATTGTAAGCTACATACCGGTGTGTTCCAGTGAACTAGGTTGCACGCTCTTCGGAATAGCCACAGGCTCCGATGGCGCGCTGTGGGTCACCGGTTATGACTACATGGCGATGTCGTTCACTATATGGAAGGTAACTACAGAGGGCGACGTCACTCCTTACCCCCAGTTCCCCAGCACCTACATCCCTCTAAATGACATTGTAGCGGGACCGGATGGGGCGATGTGGTTCACATCTTCCCAACCCTCAGGCGCTCAGATCGGGAGCATCACTACGAGTGGCGACGTCACGCTCTCCTCCCCTCTGAATACTGACCTCTTAAGGGGACTAGCGGTGGGCGGCGACGGCGCTTTATGGACGACGAACTGGGAGGGATCCACTCAGAGTCCGGCCGAGATCATCCGCTTTCCCTTGTCTGGAGGCGCCCAATATTTCCCTGCCCCGACCCTGGACACTGTATATGGCGGGATCGTGGCCGGGCCTGACGGTGCCTTATGGTTCACCGAGAACAGTCCTGAGAATGGCAGCCAGATCGGGCGTATCACTACCGACGGAACTATCACCGACGAATTTCTTGTTTCCAGTGTAGATGTTGCGCTCACTGGAATCACTTTGGGTTCAGATGGAGCTTTGTGGTTTGTGGAGCAGGATACGGGAGTGGTCGGGCGCATCACGACTGCCGGAAGCATTTTGGAATGGTCGATCGGCGGGGATATTTATCCGTTCTCGATCACCGCCGGGCCCTGTTATGGACACAGTGTGACTGAGGAATTTCAGGGCCTGTGCGACTACGGCCTATGGATAACGCAGCAAACTACAATCGCCCACGTTACCCTGGTGACCACGCCCGCGCAAAGATTTCCGCGCCCAGTCCCCATGGGTGTTTCCATCAGCCCCACGCCGACAGGTCCTCCCAACACTTTTGCCGGTACAGCCGGGATGCGCGTGCAGTCCAAATCGATGCCGTCGCAGAAATTCATTTTGAGCAACAGCCACGTGTTGAGCGCGATCGGGCCCACCGACTGTCCCAACACCGCTCACAAGGGCATAACCTGGGCGCTGCAGCCGGGCACCTTGGACATCGGTTTCGATCCTGGTAATGATCCCCATTACTATGTCGGCACGGTCGCCAATTACGTGCCCCAAACGACTACTACTCCCAACCGAGTCGATGCCGCCATTGCCAGCACCACCGATTCGCTGTCCTCTTCCACTATCCTGGGCATCGGCCAACCAACTCCTGAGATTGGCACCGCTTACTTGGGCGAACCAGTCACCAAGTCGGGAAGAAGTACCGGAGTAACTGCGGGGGTCGTAATCGGGATCAATTGTCAAGGCATAGCCCATGACAATTCCTGCGGCACCTACAAATATCAAGGCGAGGAGGCCGTGTTTGGTATCTCGCCCTGGTCGCGATTCAGCCAACCGGGCGATTCAGGGTCGGCAGTCTTGGACAGCGATACCCTGACTCCGGTAGGCCTGCTGTATGCGGGAAGCGGAACAGGACTCACGCTGATGAACCCAATCGCCAGCGTTTACGACGCGTTGGGCGTTTTGCCCGACGGCGCGACGCCCTGGGATGCGATTGGGATCAACTCGCGGAACCCGGAGGTGGACGACGAATTGTTGCGCGTTGAAGACATTCAGGCCCGCCACGAAGACGAACTCTTTGCGATCCCCGGACTGGCTGGCAATTGTGTCTCGCGCAGCGCATCGGGTTACGAGTTCCAGGTATACGTCACCGACAAGACGCCCAAATCCACAAGAGCTATTCCGTCTGACCTGGAGGGGGTACCGGTGCGCGTTATCGATACACACGGCGGATTCACTTCTTTCTGACACGCAACGGCGGGGGGCTTCAAACCGCGGCTCTGCGGGGTAGTGGGTCTTTATGATTTCCACAGGGCTTCACTCCGCCCGTGATCCGTGGCATCATGGAGTCGTGCCGAAAAGCAAAGACCGAGACTTCTTTGTAACAGCCCGTCGCGTCGTGGAGCAAGCCATCGGAGAGCAGATGGACGGGAAACCACTGGAAAAGGAGCCACCTAAAAACGAAGCGGCGGTCGCGCTGTCGAAACTAGGTGCCGCTAAGGGCGGCAAGGCTAGGGCAGCTAAACTCAATGCTACCCGGAGGAAAGAAATAGCCAAGAAAGCAGCA
>JBEKRY010000156.1:0-10492 GCA_049517555.1 Candidatus Sulfotelmatobacter sp.
GATTTCGTCGGCTGGGTCGAGAAGCTCTCAGAAGTGGCGAATGTCGAAGTACGCGACTTACCCAGCTTTCTCGAAGCTCTGCGCAAGCGTCATGATGATTTCCACTCTATGGGCTGCCGTCTCTCAGATCACGGATTAGACCACTGCTACGCTACGCCATGTTCCGAACGAGAGGCCGCGCGGATCTTCTCGAAGGCGCTTACCGCGAAAGCGAAAGACAAAGACGGTCAGTCCATTACTCGCGAGTCAATCAGCGAAGATGAGCGCACCCAGTTCGCTTCTTTCATGATGCTGTTCTTCGCCCGCCTCGATGCCGAAAAAGGCTGGACCAAGCAACTGCACCTCGGCGCCGCGCGCAACCTGAACACCTCGGCCCGCCAACAACTTGGAGCCGATACCGGCTATGATGCGATCGGAGATTTTCCCCAGGGCCAGCATCTCAGCGCTTACCTCGATTTGCTGTCCCGCGAAAACGCCCTGCCGCAAATGATCCTGTACAACCTGAACCCGGCCGACAACTTTCAGTTCGCGACCATCGCCGGCTGCTTTCAGGATCGTGACGAAAAAAGTAGTGACCGGCAGAGTAATGACCGGCAGAGTAATGACCGGCAGGGTGAAGCCCGGCCCGGCAAAATCCAGTACGGCAGCGCCTGGTGGTTCCTCGATCAAAAGCAGGGGATCACCTCGCAACTCGACGCTCTCTCGAACGCCGGTCTGCTCTCGCGTTTCGTCGGCATGGTCACCGACTCCCGGTCGTTTATGTCGTATCCCCGCCACGAATATTTCCGCCGCATCCTCTGCGACCTCATCGGAAAGGACGTCGCCCGCGGCGAATTGCCCAATGACGACGCGCTTTTGGGCCGGCTGGTACGCGACGTCTGCTATGAAAACGCTCGCCACTACCTCCAACTACCGCTACGGGATCGTGAGGAGCCCTCGAAAACCCTGTCATCCTGAGCGAAGCGAAGGACCCCATGCAACCCTGTATTACCACTGGCTTATAAAGGGAGTTTCCGTCACTCCCAGCAGAAACCTTTTGCATTCAAGAGGTTGCACCAAGTCAGGTTCCACGAGCTCGCGTAGTTTGACCACTTCCACCTCTAGGCAACTCGATGGCGTCTCCTCGCAACTAACAAATTAGTTGACCTTTTGATCCCAGGCACGTCTTACTACTGAAGCGAGGAGAAACCATTGGCCCGCAGCAAGTCCGCAACCCTGACTGAAGCTGAGTTGCGCATCATGAACGTGCTCTGGGAGCGCAGCTCGGCGACCGTGCACGAGGTGCTGGAGGCGCTGCCCGCCAAGCCCGCGCTGGCCTACAACTCCATTTTGACCATTATTCGCATCCTGGAGAAAAAAGGTTACGTGAAGCACGTCAAAGAAAAAGATACGCGTGCTCACGTCTACATCGCGCAAGTCGGCCGCATTGACGCCACGCGCTTCGAAGTGCGGCACTTGGTCAGCCGTTTCTTCGGCAACTCCCATGAACAGCTCGTGTTAAACGCTCTCGAAGAGACCAGCATCGACGCGGAAGAACTCGACCGCCTGCGCCGCCTGCTCGAAAGGAGCAAGTGACCCGATGATGATGATGACGATGACATTCGAGCCCAATGCGATCGCCCAGACGTCAGCGCTCCGCATCGTGGACTGCCTGCTCGAAGGCACGCTCATCGCGATCTTTGCTGGCGCAGTCGTCAGGATGCCGCGCCTTCAGAATTCGAGTGCCAAGTTTGCAATATGGTTCGCTGCCTTGATGGCGATTGCGGCCTTGCCCGCATTGTCCAGCGTCTCGTGGCGGAACGGAAGTAGCGTTGCAGTGCAGACTCTGAGCCGGCCCGCGATCACATTGCCCGGTTCCTGGGCTCTGTATGTGTTCGGAGCGTGGGCAGCGATCGCCGGATGGTTTTTGCTCGGAGTCGGCCGTGGGCTGTGGCATCTGCGCGTGCTGCGCCAGAGTTGCGTTCCGGTCGATCTGACCAAGTTGGATGCCCGCCTGCAACAGACTTTGGCGCGCAACGGATCATCACGGCCGGTGGCGCTTTGTACCTCCGACCGCGTGCATGTGCCCACAGCGATCGGTCTTATCAGACCTGCGGTGATTCTCCCCAACTGGGCGCTGCAGGAACTTTCGTCGGACGAACTGAACCAGATCCTGCTTCACGAACTGGCTCACCTGCGCCGATATGACGACTGGACGAACCTGGCCCAGAAGCTGGTAAAGGCGTTGTTCTTCTTCCATCCCGCAGTGTGGTGGATCGAGAAGCAAGTATCGCTCGAACGCGAAATGGCTTGCGACGATGCCGTGCTGGCGGAAACCGCCAAGCCTCGCGCCTATGCGGAGTGCCTGGCGCACCTCGCCGAAAAGACTCTGCTCCAGCGAAGTATGGTTCATCGCACTCTCGCGCAGCGAAGCGTAGCGCTGGCACAAGCGGCTCTCGGGCGAGTTCGCCAGACCTCGCTGCGCGTTGCCCAGATTCTCGACGTCAACCGGCCCACGGGCAGGGCGCGCAGTTGGAAGCCTGCTGTGTCGCTGGTGGCGATGTTCGCTCTAGCGTGCGTCTTAACCATTTCAAGAGCGCCCCGGCTGATTGCATTTCATGACAGCGACGTTAGCCCCTCGGCAAGTTCCGAGATCGCAGCCGTTTCGCCGAGCCTCGCAAGCGCAGTGCCGGATCGTCCATTTCTCGTGCATCCTATGAATGCCAAATGGGTGCCGGCCCCCGCGAAGACGCCTATGCTCGCGACTCATCGCAAAGCTGTGGCTCCAGAAAGAACCGCTGCGCTGAAGTCCACGCGTGCGGAACAAGGCGCTGCCACCATGGTCCATCTGGCAAACACGAATGCGGGTTCGCTCGCCTTCACCGAGACTTTTTTTGTAGTGATTGGAAGTCCGGAGCCCGTAGCTTTCGACCAGCCAGTCGTTCAGATCCAGTTGTGGCGTGTCGTGGTTTTTCATCCCGTGGTCGATCCCAACAGCAACAGAATTCCACCGAAACAAACTTAATCATGCAGACGTAGTCATGAGAAGCAGCAGGCAAAATGCGGAAGTTCAATCTTTGAAACTAACGAATTAGTTGTACCAACTCTCGAAAGGATGTAACTCAAATGAATGCAGGAATGCAATTGGAAGATAACCCGAAGCAAGACAGCAAGAAAAACTGGATGCGGCGACTCGCAGTGCCCATGCTCGCATTGGCGCTGGTCGCTTCATTCGCAACCTATGAATGCGTAAAGCCTGCCGCAGCGAAGGCTTCCGAAGCGGCACCCGCCGCCGCGGCGCCCCTCGACGTCGACAGCGTCGGCGCCCTGCTCGCTCTCGATAAGGCGATGGAAACCCTCGCGGCTCGGGTCACTCCGGCAGTCGTCAACGTCACCGTAACCTCGCGGACCAAGCCAGAGACGGCCGGGCAGCAAGTGCCGGAGGACATGCAACAATTCTTCGGCCAAGGCAGTCCGTTTGGCCAGTTCTTTGGACCACGCATGCAGCAGCGCCAGCCGCAGATCGAGCACGGCATGGGCAGTGGCATCGTGATCTCGCCTGATGGCTACATCGTCACCAACAATCACGTAATCGACGGAGCGGTCGACATCCGCGTCACCACCAGCAATCGTCGCGTGCTGAAAGCGAAACTCATCGGCGCCGATCCGCTGACCGACCTCGCGGTCCTGAAAGTGGACGCTACCGGCCTGGCCAGCGCTCCTTGGGGAGACTCAAAAGAAGTTCGCCCTGGCCAAACCGTGCTCGCCTTCGGCAATCCCTATGGATTCCAGTTCACCGTCACCCGCGGAATCGTGAGTGCCGTGAATCGCGCGAATCCTGATTCCTCCGATCGCAGCAAGCCCGGCGAGTTCATCCAGACCGACGCGGCTATCAACCCCGGCAATTCCGGCGGACCGCTGGTCGACGCGCGCGGCGAAGTTGTCGGCATCAACACTTTCCTGATCTCTCCGTCCGGAACTTTCTCTGGTATGGGATTCGCGATTCCAACACAGATCGTGCGGCCCACGGTCGAGACGCTGATCCGCGACGGCAAAGTCAGCCACGGCCACATCGGCATCGGTATCGCCGACGTGACTCCCGAAAACGCGAAGTTCTTCGACGAGTCGACCGCGACCGGCGGAGTCGTCACGCAAGTCGAGCCAGACTCACCCGGAGCCAAAGCTGGCTTGCAGATCGGCGACGTCATCACCGAAATCGATGGCCAAAAGGTCAGCGACGCCGGCGAACTCCAGGTGCTGGTCGGACAGAAACAGCCGGGCTCGAAAATCATGCTCAAGGTGCTCCGCGACGGCAAGAGCATGACAATTCCCGTTACGCTCGAAGAGCTCGGCAAACGTTCCTCTGAAGGCAAAGACGATTCCGGCAACGGCGAGGGCAAAATGCACTGGGGCATCGGCCTCGGCAACCTTACGCCAGAAATGCGCGATCAGCTTCAGCTTTCCAGCAACATTCACGGAGCTGTGATCGAGCAGGTGCAGCCGGGCAGCTCCGCGGACAACGCCCAACTGCAGCGGGGAGACATCATCCTAGAAGTGAACCGCCACAAAGTTCAGTCGGCAGAGGATGTGAAGCAAGCCCTGTCGAATGTACCCAAGGGCGAAGACGCGTTGCTACTCGTCTATTCCAACGGTGGAAATTCCTTCCGCGTGTTGCACGCACCCGAAGGCGCCTAATCAATCCAAGCCGCACTCTCTTCAATTCAGCGAAGGGAGTGCGACGTATTTCTTGGTGGGAGGGTGGGGGTGGAAAGCGGCAAGGGGGTGACGTGGGGAGTGGCAAGGAATTGCGCTTACCCCAAAAATTGTCATCCCGACCGAAGCCGGAGCGAAGCGACGGCGTAGTGGAGGGACCTGCTGTTTGCTTCCGGTTCCCAGCTCCAACCCCGTGCATGCGGTTATTTCGTTACAGCCGCTCCCTCAAGCTTCACGTTCGAGAATATCGCCGTTTCCAAAGTCGTCGCCACATGCGAGCAGACCCCGAGACCCACATACACAGGATCCTGCAGCCCCACATACTCCACCGGACCAACCATCTTCAGTTCCTCGTTGGGCTTGCCCGCATACATGGTAAAGCGGCTTCCTTTCCTCTCGATCCGCAAACGCACGGTGCCCTCAACCTGCGTGATGACTTGATACGTCTGTTCATTGGCCGCGCCGCGAAACTGCAGCGAGGTAAGGCCATTGCCATGCGATACGGCGTCCGCGTACGCCGATCCCGGATCGAGACTTTGCCGGATCATGACCAGCGCCTTGCGATGCTCCGTACTGCTGGTGCCCACCCATTGCACGTCGGCAGTGAGAGTCATATCCCCGGAAGCATTCTTCCACACGAAGTAGAACGCGTCGGTAGTGCCCCACACGTTGGCGCCGCCCCCGGTAATTCGATACTCGCCTTTCGCCGCATCGTAATGCGCAACGCTTCCCGGCGGCGTCTGGCCAACGCTTCCCTGATTGGTAAATATGCCCAGATCATTTGTCTGCGCAAGTCCAACGCCTGCAGTGAGGATTAAAGTTGCGCTGAACAATGCGATCCACATTCCCAAACCGCGAAATATCCCGAAGACTGCGCGTTTTTCATTCATAGTTGTCACCTTCATAGCGTCACCCCTGCGGCACTTGCGCCAGATTGATTATGCTCCATACCACGTAAGCCGCCATCATCGCCGCGACGCCCGCCGCCACCAGAGGCCGGTACGACGTCTCCAGCAAATCGGCCAGCACTCCCGAAACGAAGAGAAATACAAACGGAATCGCGGCCAGCAAAAATCCCGCGCCCGCAACGTGCGGATGCGCGATCCCTAGAAGAAAAAACAGAACGGCAACCAGCAACGGCGCCGTGTTGCCGAAATAACGCGTGCGGGGCCACGCCGCATACGCGACGAGCGTCACCGGAAGCCCAAGCGCCAGCGCAGGACACGCGCGCCCAATCTGCACTGCAACCTGCCGGTAGACTCCCCACACGGTGAAACCGCGCCAGGTCGCTCCCCAAAACGACGCGTGCCGCATGCTTTCGGCAAACGCATGCCAATGAAACGAGTACATCGCGAACAACAAAACAAATCCGACCACGCAGGCCGCAATCCAGATGACCACTCCCGCCAGTCGCCGCACGGGAGCGACATAGAGCAGAAATCCCAGAGCCATCGGCACCAGCACAATCAGTGAAAACTGCGATCCTACGGCGATGGCCAGCGAAATGCCGAGGAGCACGATGCGCCGCCAGTTCCACAACACAACTTCGCGCGGAGCGTACAGCGTGTGCGCGACTGCGATGGCGGTGAAGATGGTCCCAAAGGCTCCCCAGGCCGCGACAATCTCCGGCTCGGTATGCCAGACTGCGCTGGCCTGAATGATGGAAGGCGAGAAACAGTAGAAAGTGAGTGCGATGAACCCTCCGGTATTTCCGCACAGCCGCCGCGCCACATACCACAACGACGCGCCGAGAAGGAGTCCGCAGGCAAGAAAGGGAATCCGCGGAAGCCATCGCCAGTAGGTCGCTGCATCACCCGCAAAATCGTGCGGCCATACCAGCAGTGGAGCCGTCGACACGATGTAGAGCAGCGGCGAATGTTCCTTATCGAATCCGTTCTCGTCGCTGAGAAACTGGTCCGGAACATTTGCATCCGCGTCTGCCGCCAGCAGCGGAGCTGCCGCAATGCCCCGTCCGTGCAACTGTTTCCAGCCTTCGCCGATGCGGATCGCCTCCGAGCCGTCTAGTTGCTGAGAGGTCCTCAACTCGGAATTCACCAACCATAATGCTTGCGCCAGAAAAGCCAGCAGCAGAAACCCCGCAAGAAACTGCGGACGTCCGAAGCGTTCGCGCGTGAAATATGGACGCATAAGGTCGAGCCGAGTGTTTTACCATGTCGAAGGTCGTTTACGCGAAACTTCTGCAATGAATGAACTCGATGGGAACTCGCAGAACGGTTCAGAGCAGATTCCCGCGCGGACTCCCGCGCCAGATTTCCTGTCTGCGCCTTCCGCTCCGTCGTTCGCCGTCGTGACCCAGCCCTCCTACGCTCGCACTCTCTTCCTGGGCCCGGATGGTCTGCGCCCCGGTTGGGGAATCGCGTTCTATGTGGCGATGTTCTTCCTGTTGCAGAAGCTCGTGGTGCAGTGGGCGTGGGCGCACGACTTCGGCGTCGGCGGCCTGTGGTCGATGATGCTGGAGGAGTTCGGGGACCTGGTAGTGGTTGTGATCCTGGCGGTGGTGCTGTCGAGAGTCGAGCATCGCCCGTGGAAAGTCTACGGCCTGCCGACCACGCAGGCGCTCGGGCGATCGTTCTGGATTGGCGCACTGTGGGGATTCGCCGGCATCAGCTTGTTGATATCCGCCTTATATGGACTGCGCGCGTTTGCGTTCGGTCATGTTGTGCTGCATGGAGCTCACCTGGCCCGTTTCGCCGCGTTCTGGGCCCTTATGTTTCTTCTCGTGGGTCTGTTTGAGGAGTTTCTGCTGCGGGGATATTTGCAGTTCACCCTGGCCCGCGGAATCGGCTTCTGGCCGGCGGCGGCGGTTCTGTCCGCTGGATTTGGCCTGATTCACCTGCGCAACGATGGCGAACATCTGCCCGGGATTCTCGCGGCCGCGTTCATCGGTTTCTTCTTCTGCCTCACGCTGCGACGCACCGGCAATCTGTGGTTCGCTGTGGGTTTTCATGCTGCCTGGGATTGGGGCGAGACTTTCTTCTACTCCGTGCCCGACAGTGGAACGGTCTGGCGCGGTCACTTGCTCAGTTCGTCCCTGCACGGCCCTGACTGGCTCACGGGAGGCTCGGTCGGACCGGAAGGCAGCGTGCTCTGCTTTGTCGTGATTGCGGCGCTCTGGATTGCGTTCGACCGCATCTATCACGCTGGCGCACTCGCTCACGACGAGGCAGTCCCGCTGCCAGCGACAGCAGGTTCCTCGTCGCTACGCTCCTCGGAATGACAAATCCTTGGATCAAGTCTCATGATGTCCCTCCTTGGGAGTCCGCTCACCGATACCTCTGAGCCGCGAGCATTTTTCGTTTCCGCTCGTCCTATACTGGTCTCATGACCTCAGAGGCCGACCTGCTGACCCCGTTGCGTCGCTACTGGGGTTACAGTACGTTCCGGCCTTTGCAGGAGCGGATCGTGCGCAGCCTGCTCGCCGGACACGACACTTGCGTGGTCATGCCGACTGGCGGAGGCAAATCGCTCTGTTACCAGTTGCCCGCGGTCGTGTCGGAGCGAACTACGGTCGTGATCTCCCCGCTGATCGCGCTCATGCAGGATCAGGCGGCGCAACTGGCGCAGATGGGCATTCCGGCTGCGGTTCTCAACAGCTCGGTCAGCAACGAAGAACAAACTCGCATCATCCGCCAGGCGCGGGAAGGGGCTTTCCGGCTGCTCTATCTGTCGCCCGAGCGGTTGCAGCGCGCTGACACTTTAAGTTGGCTGCAGCAGGTGCCCATTTCTTTTTTCGCCATCGATGAAGCCCACTGCATTTCCGAGTGGGGACACGAGTTCCGTCCCGAGTACCGGCAGTTGAGCAGCCTGCGCGGGAAGTTTCCGGGTCACCCCATCGCTGCTTTCACGGCCAGCGCCACGCGCCATGTGCGCCACGACATTCTGGCGCAACTTGAGTTGCGCAATCCTGACAAGTACATTGCCAGTTTTCACCGCTCCAACCTGCGCTACCTGGTGCGCCAGTGCGACAGCGTGGAACACACCGCGCTGCTGGTGACTGCGCTGCGCCATTACGACGAAGGCAACGTCATCGTCTACTCGCCGACGATTAACAAAGTCGAAGAGACTGTAGATTTTCTGGAAGACCAGGGAATCGCGGCCATCGGCTATCACGCCAAGATGGACTCGAGCGACCGGCGGCGCAATCAGGAGCGCTGGATGTCGGACGAAGTCCGCGTGCTCGTCGGCACCATTGCCTTCGGGCTAGGCATTAACAAGGCGACCGTGCGGGCAGTGATCCACCTGGCGCTGCCGAAATCGGTCGAGCAGTTTTATCAGGAGGCCGGGCGCGCCGGGCGCGATGGCAACCCCGCCGATTGCATTCTGCTCTGGCGCAAACAGGATGCCGGCCTGCTCGGATATTTTGCCAACCAGATTCTCGATGCCGCCGAGCGCGACCGCGCTTGGCAGAGATATCACACGATCCGGGGGTTTGCCGAGGCGGCGAATTGCCGCCATCGCCAGATTTGCACTCATTTCGGCGAGACTCCAAAGTGGACGGCATGCGGAGCCTGCGACGTTTGCGGGGCCGCCCCCGAGTGGCTGACTGAGAAAGCCACTTCGGCAGCAGTCCGTCGCGCCGTGAGCGCCGGTTCTGGCGGAGTGCGAGTCGCCGCTGGTCCAGTCGCAGACGCCGATCAGGAGCTGCGTGAATATCTGCGCGAGTGGCGGCGGATTACTGCCAAGGAGCAAGGAGCGCCCGCCTACGTAGTGCTGCATGATACTTCGCTGGATGAGATCTGCCGGTCGCAGCCGCGCTCGATTCCCGACTTGCTGAAGATCACAGGCATCGGCGAGCGGAAGGCCGAACTCTACGGGCAGGGAATCCTGTCTGCGCTGCGCCAGTACCGCGAAGGGGCGCGAGCCGCAGTTCCGCCCGAAAAAAAGACTGCCCCGGCGCTCGAGACTCTGCAACTTCTGGCGGAAGGCAAGAGTTTCGAAGATATTGCCCGCATTCGCGGACGGCAGATTTCGACCGTAGTGAACTCGGTTGCCGGACTGGTGGAGAAAGGCGAAGTGGAATTTCGCGCGGAATGGATTGATCGCAGCCGCCAATTGATGATCGAGGCGGCTTGCGCGACTCTCGGTCTTGAAAGACTCGATCGCCTGAAGACCCTGAAAGACGTCTTGCCCCCGGAAATCACATACGATGAGATCCGCCTGGTAGTGGCGCATCTGCGGCGCGAAGCGAATGCGAACAAGTCCTCGATTCCGGCGTAGGAGCATTTCCCAAAGAGCACCGGAATAGATTTCTTTACACAATCGACCGGGTAATAAACACGGCAGATGACTCGCTGGGTGTACAATCCTTTGGGCTCATATTCCCGTCAAACTTCATCACGAAAATTAAATAGATCTGCCAATTTTTTTTGGCATCGCTCGTGACGCTTCCGTGCGGTGAGCAACGTTTAAGCGTTCGCTAAAGCACGTTCGCTCCCTGAGGAGGGCGTCATGAGAATTCTTCTGTATAACCCCGACAATGGTGTCACTCGCAACTTCATGCCTCACCTCTGGATGTTTCTGCTCCAGTCGCTGACTCCGCCCGGACACGAAGTGCTTCTGATCGACGGCAACGCCAAGCCCATGGACGAGGCTCAAATCGCGCAGTATGTCCGCGACCAGAAGATCGATCTCGTCGGCATCGGCGTGGCGCGGGCCGCCGTCGCGGCCCAGAGCTTCATCGGCGAGCTCGGTGACGTGCGGTCCTCCCAACACGACATTCACGCCGGTCGCGCGAAACGCATCGGCGATGCGGTAGGCCTTGGCAATCATGCGGGTCAAC
>JBEKRY010000157.1:0-10398 GCA_049517555.1 Candidatus Sulfotelmatobacter sp.
CGCAAACTCCTGCAACTCGAAGGCGCGCTCACCGGAACCCTGGCGGCGTAAGAACCGCTTGATTTTTGATGGAAATCTCACCGCAGGATTTCGCACCGACGCCTCAATGAGTGAAATGGCTGATTTCGACAGCTAGGATCCGAGAGTAGGGTATAGTCTTCTGCGTGAGAAACGCTCTAATTGTGATTGGATGTGTATCCCTCCTGAACCTCAGCGTCGCGGCTCAAATGGAGATCGTCGGAATTGAGGAGCCACAATCTGCGAAATCTATTGCAGGTGTTGTACTCGACCTGTTCGGATCGGCGCGACCAGGTGTGACTGTGGAAGAACGCTTTGATCGCGCCGCTGTCATCAAACAGTCGAGCAGGCTTTCCCAAATTCCACACAAGGCAACTTCCGCGCAGCGGAGGACAACACGGATTCACGCGAATCTGACCGCGTCCGGCAGCTCCGATCCTTCAGGTCTAAACTTTGCGTCCGCTGTGAGCTACAGCACCGGCGGATATCAAGCGGTCCTTGTTACTGTGGTCGATGTAAACGGTGATGGTAAACCCGACCTGGTGGTGGCGAACGCATGTGGGAGCGATTCTTCCTGCGACACTGATACTTCTGGCACGGTTGCTGTGCTTTTGGGCAACGGCGACGGAACCTTCCAGTCAGCAGTGACCTACAACGCTGGCGGACTTACGCCCCGCTCGGTAGCGGTCGCCGATGTAAACGCGGACGGCAAGGCCGACCTGGTAGTGGCGAGCGAGTGTATGGTTGGCAACTGTGCGAACGGCGTTGTGAACGTGCTGCTGGGCAACGGCGACGGCACTTTTCAGACAGCGGTGACCTACGGCTCAGGGGGAACCACAGCCGAGTCGGTGGCGCTCGCTGATGTGAATGGGGATGGCCATCCCGATATCGTCGTGGTAAACCTTTGTACCTGCGCGACGAACTCGACGGTGGCTGTGCTTCTAGGCAACGGCGACGGAACCTTTCAGCCAGCGGTAGCATACGAATCGGGCGGGAACGCGGCAGCTTCCCTGGCAATCGCGGATGTGAATGGGGATGGTAAGCCCGACCTGGTGATAGCAAATGCTTGTGGGAGCAGCAATTGGGCCAGCAGCTTGTGTGCCAGCTCCGAAGCGGCAGGCTCGGTCAGCGTGCTACAAGGCAATGGCGACGGCACTTTTCAGGCGGCAGTGACCTACGGCTCCGGCGGATATAATGCTACATCCGTGGCGGTGGCAGATGTGAACGGCGACGACATCCCTGACCTAGTGGTGTCCAATTATTGTAGCGATAGCCCCTGTGATGCGTACGGCAACACGGGCGTGCTGTTTGGCAACGGTGACGGAACTTTCCAAATCGCTGTGCCTTATGATTCAGGTGGGGCATTTGGGCATTCAGTAGCGATCGCAGATGTGAACGGAGATGGCAAACCCGACCTACTCGTGGCGAATACATTTAGCAGCACTGTAGGTGTGCTGGTGGGCAATGGCGATGGCACTTTTCAAACAGCGGTGACCTACGGCTCAGGGGGAAACTCGGCCGAGTCGGTGGCGGCTGCGGACGTGAATGGGGACGGCAATGCCGACATCGTGATAGTGAACGCGTGTCAGAGTGGCAGCGTCAGTGAATGTACCGGGAACGGCACGATTGGTGTGCTGCTGGATGTGCCTGACTTTCAGATTGTCGCGAACCCCACAACGATCACGGTGATTGCCGCAGGGCAAAGCGGATCTACGACGCTTACCATTACTCCGCTCGGAGGATTCAACCAAACCGTGTCGTTTACCTGCTCAGGGCTTCCATTCGGCGCCAACTGCTCTTTTGTTAGTACTTCCGGCGGCGACACCATGACTATCACCACAGTGGCGACTAGCGCACGCTTTGACCAGACGGTCTCCCCCGGCAAAGCATTGTTTTATGCCATGCTGTTCCCCGGCTTTCTCGGGCTGGTTTCCGTGGGCGCTAAGCGCACTCGGTGCAGAATGCGTCTACTGGCCGTGCTCTGCGTCGTCGGATTCTGTTTGGCATGCCTTGCGTGCAGCAGTAGCAGTAGCAGTAGCAGTAGCAGTAGCAGCGGCAGCGGCCACACCACTGGAAGCGGAACTCCTGCGGGAACGAGTACCGTGATCGTTACCGCCGCGGCGGGGTCCCTCTCCCATCAGACAGCGATCACGCTCACTGTGCAATAGCCACCAAGCCGGATTCAGTAGTCAGCGTTAAGGTCTGGCCTCGCGGAACAGTCGTGGACGAAAAATCTCCATTGCACTCCTGCCCTGCGGCGCTCGATTCGGCAGCCAAAATCATCCACCAACGATCTACAATTCCATCCACGAAAATTCTGAACCCAACCGACAACTCTTTGACCACACCGAGCAAATCATCCACGCTGAAAAAAGCCGGCCTCTTCTATCTCGTCTTCGTAATGTTCTCCTACACCACGGGCGGCCCCTTCGGACTCGAGGACATGGTCACCACCTCGGGCCCCGGCCTGACTCTGATTTATCTGCTGGTGCTCCCATTCTTCTGGTGCATTCCGGTGTCACTGGTATCGGCCGAGTTGACCACCGCCATGCCCGTCGAAGGCGGCTTCTATCGCTGGACCCGCGCTGCCTTCGGCGACTTCTGGGGATTTCTTTCCGGCTGGTGGAACTGGTCAGCATCGTTTCTGCTGGGAGGCGCGTATGCCGTGCTGTTCACCGATTATCTGGTCTATTACTTTCCGAAGATGACGTGGTGGCAGCACTACCTGGTCTCAGTGGCGCTGATCGCGGTGCTGACGTGGATCAACGTCCGCGGCATTCAGATGGTCGGTCAGGTCGCAACCGCGCTGGAGATTTTTATTTTCATTCCGGTGATCATCATGATCATGATCGGCCTCCTCCACTGGCACCGCAATCCGTTTTCCCCGTGGGTGCCTCCGCATCAGGCGACGTTCAAGGTGTTTGGCGTGGGACTGGCTCTTGGGCTGTGGCTCTATTCCGGCTACGAGCAACTCTCCACCGTAGCGGAAGAGGTCGAGAATCCGCAGCAGGCCTACCCGCGCGCGCTGGCCATGGTGGTCCCGCTGTCGATTGCGGCATATTTTCTACCGACTCTCGCCGGGCTCGCGTCCGCCGGACATTGGGAGAACTGGCACACCGGATATTTCTCCGACGCGGCCGCGACCATCGGCGGTTCCCTGTGGGCAGGGTCAATTCTAGGAGGCCCGTGGCTAGGCACGTGGATGACCCTCGCAGCGATGGTCGGCAACGTCGCCCTGTTGAACAGCACCGTCCTCACCACAACCCGCATGCCCTTCGCCATGGCCGAAGACGGATATTTACCCGACGCCCTCACTCGCAAACACGCGCGTTACGGAACGCCCTGGCTGGCAATTGTAGTGTCGGCCGCAATCTACGCGCTGCTGGCGTGGCAGAGCCTGGGACAACTCATCTCGGTCTATATCTGGCTGCGTTCCGCAACGACCGTGCTGACGGTCCTATCGGCCTGGAAGCTGCGCCGCACGCAACCGGAACTGCGACGCTCGTTCACCATCTCCGGCGGACGCATGGGATTACTCTACGTCGTCGCCGCCCCAGTGGTGATGGCCCTGGTCGCTCTGCTAGGCAGTGACCGCTTCGGCCTGATCGGCGGAGCCATCGCGATCGCGGTTGGGCCAGTCGTATATGGAATCATAAGACGTTGGAATTCGAGGCACGAACTTCAGCGCTAGCACGACTCGGGAAGGGCACGACTTACAGTCGTGCCACCAAAGCCCCACCAAAATCACCCGGCTTCAGTCGCTGAGAGCTGCGTCGAAGAACGGCGCTTCAGCGCCGCGTAAGCACTCGGGATGACAGTCTGATTGGTTAGTCTCTCACTCCGTCCATGAATGCGCGCAGCTTGCGCGACCTCGACGGATGCCTTAACTTCCGCAGCGCCTTAGCTTCGATCTGGCGGATGCGTTCGCGGGTCACGGCGAAGGACTGGCCGACTTCTTCGAGCGTGTGCTCGCTGCCGTCTTCGAGGCCGAAGCGCATCTTGATGACTTTTTCTTCGCGTGGGGTCAGCGTGCGCAGGACCTGTCCGGTCTGGTCCTTGAGGTTCACGTTGATCACCGCCTCGGCCGGAGAAACCACGCCGCGGTCTTCAATGAAGTCGCCGAGATGCGAATCTTCCTCTTCGCCAATCGGCGTTTCGAGAGAGATGGGCTCCTGCGCGATCTTGAGGACTTTCCGAACTTTCGCGACTGGAATATCCATGCGCTTGGCAATTTCTTCGCTGGTAGGTTCGCGACCGAGTTCCTGAACAAGCTGCCGCGAGGTGCGGATCAGCTTGTTAATGGTTTCGATCATGTGCACCGGGATGCGAATCGTACGCGCCTGATCGGCGATGGCGCGGGTGATGGCCTGGCGAATCCACCAGGTGGCGTAGGTGGAAAACTTGTAGCCGCGGCGGTATTCGAATTTGTCGACGGCCTTCATCAGGCCGATGTTGCCTTCCTGAATCAGGTCGAGAAACTGCAGCCCGCGGTTGGTGTATTTCTTAGCGATCGAAACCACCAGGCGAAGGTTGGCCTCGATCAGTTCGCGCTTGGCCTGCTCCGCGTCCATGTCGCCCGAGATAATCTCGCGCTGGGTGCGCTTGAGTTCAGCGAACGACACTCCGGTTTCGAGTTCGAGTTTCTCCACTTCGCCGCGAAGCGAGCGCGCCTGCCGGCGATATTCTTTTTTCTGTTCTTCGCTGCGAGTGGCGTCGGCCTTGCGCTCGAGATTTTGCGTCTGCCGGTCGAGCGACCGCATGCCGTCGACCGTCTTATTCAGGCGTTCGATCAGCCGCTTGCGCTCGGCGTTGGTGAAGCCCAGCTTGCGCACCGCTTTCGAGGTCGCAATAATCGCGCGGGCCAACTTGCGCCGCGACCGGCGATGATCCTTCGGCTTCTTGGTCTTTGAAACTTCGAGATACTTCTCTTCGAGCAACTGGGCCTTTTTATACAGCTTGGCCATGTCGTCGATTTTGCCGGTGAACTCGTTCAGCCGATTCTGAAGAATTTCATCGGTGATCTCTTCCTCGTCGAAGGTGACGACTTCCTTGATCGAGCGCACGCCTTTCTTGAGGTCTTCGCCCATGCCCAGCAACTCGCGGATCACAATGGGTGACCGCGACAGTGCCTTGAGCACGCGGATCTGGCCACGCTCGATCCGCTTTGCGATTTCGACTTCGCCTTCGCGCGTAAGCAGGGGAACTGTGCCCATCTCGCGCAAATACATGCGGACAGGATCGTTGGTTTTTTCCAGAGCCCCGGGGGTGAGGTCTAACTCGACGTCCTCGCCTTCTTCGGATTCATCAAATTTCTTATCGAGCGCGGCGGAAGGCAGCTTGGGGCCTTCGAGCACATCGATTCCCTGCGTACCGATGGTGGTCAGCAGATCGTCCAGGTCCTCAGGAGAATGCACGTCGTGCGGGATTAAATCGTTTACCTGGTCGTAGGTGAGATATCCCTTCTCTTTGCCTGTATCGATCAGCTTTTTAATATCTTCGAATTTATCTTCGAGAGCCAAAAGGTGTCCTCAAAACTGCTTCATTTCGCTCCCACGGAGCGTGTGGTAAAGTTCTAAAAGGGTGGGAATCCGGGGTCTTGCGGGTCGTGCATCGCACAAACTTTCAGAGTTTAGCACATAAGTGCTGTAGCGTCTATCGCTTGCCCCGCCCGCGCCCGTTGCTGCTTCCCACGATTCCCGGCTATCTTCAACTTCCTTAAATACTTAGATGGTGGCAGAGGCTTTTTTGTTTCACGCACTTTTTTCTTTCGCGCGTTGTTTTGTCCGCTTTCCGCCAGATGTGTCTGGGCTAGACAGCTTCGGCTAGACCGGGATCTCTTAGCGCGCGACTGATCCGCTCCAGTTCGGTCAGCAGTTCCCGCAGACGTTCCCTATCGGCAGCGAGGCCGGGTTTCTTGAGTTCGCGCTGCACGTCCTCCTGCTGGCGGCGCAGGTGAATGCGGCGCAGGGCGCGGACTGCGGCTTCCAGCACATCTGCCGTGAGTTCTTCGTCTTCTTTCAACAGAATCAACGCGAGCATGCGGCGATCTGTTTCCGTGGCCGGGACTTCTAGAACATCGGCAGATTCACCGCCCGCATTTAATCGTGAATCGCTAAGTAAAGATTCGGCCAGCGATTCCGTCGCCAGGCCGCGGTGCAGGGCTTCGTTCTGCAGCACGAAGCGGGCCTGGCGAGCGGGATCGAATTCCTCTTCCTGATTCACCCAAGCTCCGTCGCGGGCCGAAGGATGTTCCTGACCGGTCTGCATTTGGCGCGACGAAGCCAGGGCGCGGATCAGGATTTTTTCGGCGTCGGTTACCTGCGCGTCCGCAGAAGCCTTGACGGCGGAAGTGGCACGGGTTCCCGCTGCGTGCCGCAACTCTTGTCGCAAGACTGCGGAGTCGATGCCCAACTTCTGCGCGATTTCTTGCGCGAGTTCATCGCGCACGATGCGGCTGGGCACGCGCTGGACGTGAGGTAACAGATAATTCACGGCGTTCTTCTTGCCCTCGGCGCTGCGAATGGGGAATTGCGCGCGCGCACGCTCGATCAGATAGTCGAAATACTTCTGCGAAGTCTTTAGCGCGGCGCCGTAGGCTTCTTTGCCTTTGCGGCGAATATACAGATCGGGGTCGAAGCCTTGTTCGAGGGTGAGGACCTTGATTTGAAATTCTTCTTCGACCAGCAAGCCCAGCGTGCGCTCCGTTGCCTTTGCGCCAGCTGTATCGGGATCGAAATTCACGACTACGTTCTTGCTGAAACGGCCTAGCAGCTTGGCTTGCAGTTCGGTGAAGGCGGTGCCGGAGCTGGCGATCACATTTTGAAAACCGGCGGCGTAGACGGAGATGCAGTCCATTTGGCCTTCGACCAGGATGGCGTAGTCGAATTTCTTGATCCATTCCTTGGCGATATCGAGATTGAACAGGACTTTGCTTTTGGAGTAGATCGGCGTCTCTGGGGAGTTCAAATACTTGGGGCCGGATTTTTCGTCTGTGGCGAGAGTGCGGCCGGTGAAGGCGATTACTTTTCCGGCTTCGCTGGAGATGGGGAACATTACGCGATTGCGGAACTTGGAATACATGGAAGCTGTCGTTGGCCGTTGGTCGTTGGTCGTTGGCTCCTGCGACCCATCCGTTCGGGGTGACGATGCGGGGGAGTCGTCCTGCTTCCAGGAAAACAAGCCGCTTTCTCGGAGAACCTCTTCGCTGAATTCCTGCTTCAGGCGGTCGCGGAGGAGAAAGCCGGAGTCGGGGGCGAAGCCGATGCGGAACTTCGCGATCATTTCTTCATTCAGGCCGCGGCCGGTGAGATATTCGCGGGCTTTTGCGCCTTCGGGACGGCGGAGGCATTCCTGGAAGAAGGCGACGGCGCGCTCGTGTACATCGAGAAGCTGGCCGCGCAGGCGGGCTTCTTTGGCTTCGCCTTCGGTGGCGTAGCTGGCTTTCGGCAGGGGAATGCCGAGCTTTTGCGCCACCATACGGACGGATTCGGGGAAGGTGATGTTTTCGATTTTCTGGATGAAGCTGAAGACGTCGCCGGAAAGGCCGCAGCCGAAGCAATGATAGAACTGACGCGTGGCATGGACGGAGAACGACGGGGTTTTTTCGCCGTGAAAGGGACAGAGGCCGGAATAGTTTTGGGCTCCGGCTTTCTTTAGTTTGATGTAGTCGCCGATGATGCGGACGATGTCCGCCTGCTGCTTCACCGTGTATGCGAAATCGCCGGGGTTCGCCATTTATGGTCCACAAGTATTGTCGGGGAAATGGGGGCTGATGGGAATATGCCGCGTTGGGATTGTTGTGGAGAAGTTGTGGGAATCACGGGTTGGCGGTTGAAAGGGAGGGAAAACGTGGGGGTTGAGTTCGGCGGATATTATGACGGCGCCGATTCGAGGGAGATCCCTCTCTTCGCCTGAAGAACGGCTCCGCTCGGGATGACGCCGCCTCGGGGGCTGAAGCCCCGACCAGGACAAACGCTTTTGACGCGGCGCTGAAGCGCCGCTCTTCCACAAAGACGTTACACATTCAGTTCGACCAGGGTTGCGCCGCCGCCGCCTTCGTTTTGGGGGGCTTCGACTACTGAGGATACGTGGGGATGCTTTTGCAGTAACTGGCGGAGGGCTTTGCGGAGGATGCCCATGCCGCTGCCGTGGACTATGCGGACGCGGGGGAGACCGGCCAGGAAGGCTTGGTCTACGAACCTCTCGACTTTCGACGAGGCTTCGTCCACCGTGTGGCCGATTACGTTGATTTCGGTGGGGACGGTTGCGCCTTCGTTTTCTAACGACACGGAGATGCCGCGGGAGCGGGCGGCTTTTACGGGAGTGTCGGACGACTGCGCCTGTGCGGTCGAGACGAGTTCGGCGATGTCGTCGCGGGCGATTTTCATCTTCATTGCGCCCATCTCGACTTCGAAATGGTTGTCGTCGAGCTTGCGGACTACGCGTGCGGAACGGCCGGTGGATTTCAGCTTGACGCTGTCGCCTTCGGAAACGTGCTTGACCAGTTGGGGTTGCGCGTTGGGATCGTTTCTGTCGGCGCCGGTGGAATGGGCGACTACCGTGGAGTCGAACTGCTCGCGGAATTCGCGGCGCAATTTTGCGATTCTTCTCTCGGCGTCTTTCGAGAGCTTCTGGGCGGCGGCGCGGTCCTGAACAGCGTTGACGGCCTCGCGGGCGTGATATTCGAAATCGCGGAGGAGGGCTTCGAGTTTCTTCTCCATTTCTCGGATTTTCGATTGCTGTTCTTTTTTTCCTTCGGCCGCTAAACGGCCTTTTTCGTCTTCCAGTTCTCTTTGGGCTGTCCGCAGTCGGACGCGCTCGTTGTCGGCTTCGCGCAGGTCGGCGTGGAGTTTGTCGAGAAATTGGCCGACGTCGCGGGCCTGGGTGCCGAGGCGGGAGCGGGCGCTTGCGATGATGGCGGGATTTAATCCCAGACGCTGCGCGATGTTGATGCCTGCGGACGCGCCCGGTACGCCGACTTTCAGCTCATAGGTGGGCTGCAGCGTGGCTTCGTCAAAACCTACGGACGCATTCACTACGCCGGGCGTGTTGGCGGCGTAGACCTTGAGTGACGTGTGGTGGGTGGAGATGATAGTCATGCATCCGATATCTCCAAAATGTCCGGCGATGGCGACGGCAAGTGCGGCGCCTTCTTCGGGGTCGGTGGCGGAGCCTAGTTCGTCGAGCAGGACCAGCGAGTTTGCGGTTGCGGTGCGCGAGATGAAATCGATGTTGGTGACGTGGGCGGAGAAGGTGGAGAGATTTTGCTCGATCGACTGGTAGTCGCCGATGTCGGCCAGGACGGCGTCGAAGATGGGGAGTTCCGCGCGATCGGCAGGAACGGGGAGGCCAGATTGAGCCATCAGGGCCAGAAGGCCTACGGTTTTTAGGGTGACGGTTTTGCCTCCGGTGTTGGGGCCGGTGATGATTAGCTGGCAGCGGGGGGATTCGAGTTCTACGGTAATGGGGACTACGTTGATGCCTTTGGGCTTGAGGTTGCGTTCTAGCAGAGGGTGCCTTGCGTTATGCAGCAGGAGGCGAGCGGTGCTCGTCCTAAACACTTCGGCTTCGATGCTCAACTTTACGGAGACGCAGTTGTAGTCTTCCGCAAACTTTGCTTTGGCGAATTGGAGTTCTAGTTCGGCGAGGACTTCGACTGCGGCTAGAATTTGTGCGGAGTGGGTGCCGATGCGCTGCGTCATTTCTTGCAGGATGCGGTGAATCTCGGTCAACTCTTCTTCGAGCAGGCGGACCAGTTCGTTGTTTTGTTCGATGGTTTCGAGGGGCTCGACGAAAACGGTTTGGCCGCTGGAGCTGGCGCCGTGAACCACTCCTTGCACGCGGCGCTTTTGCTCGACTTTCACGGGGATTACGAAGCGTTCGCCGCGGATGGTGACGAGTTCGTCCTGGACCGCGCCACCGTCAGCCAGGCGGCGCAGATATCCGCGCAGGGATTCTTGAATCGCGCGGCGCTGGCGTTCGATTTCGCGGCGGATGCGGGCGAGTTCGGGGGAAGCTTTGTCGTCCAGGGTTCCGTCGGGCTGGATTTTGTTGCGAAATCCGCGCAGGAACTCGGAGAAGTCGACGATCTGGTTGGAGAGTGAGCGCACTCTGTCCCAGTCAGACCGCATGTTCGCTGGGGGATGCAGGACGATCTCGCGCCATTCGGCGGCGCGATCGACAACCAGGATCACGTCGCGAATCTCAGTGGTCTCGAGAGCGGCGCCGGCGATGCGGGATTTCTCTACGAGCAGAACGATGTCGAGGAGTCCGGAGAAATCGAAGCGGCCGCCCACGCGGCGGTAGTCGCGGATTTCGTCTGCGAGTTGCTGCTGGGTTTCGATCCAAGCGCGGTCGGTGGAGGGGGAGAGCGCGGCAATG
>JBEKRY010000158.1:0-10367 GCA_049517555.1 Candidatus Sulfotelmatobacter sp.
TCGCGGAAGTAACCACAGCTGTCGCTCGCGGCGACTTGTCGCGCAAGATTACGGTCGACGTGAAAGGCGAGATTCTCGAACTGAAAAACACCATCAACACAATGGTGGACCAACTGAACGCAGTCGCCGGCGAGGTGACCCGTGTGGCGCGCGAAGTTGGCACCGACGGCAAGCTGGGCGGGCAGGCGCAGGTGCCCGGCGTGGCGGGTACCTGGAAGGATCTGACCGACAACGTGAACTTCATGGCCAGCAACCTGACCGGCCAGGTGCGGAACATTGCTGAAGTGGCGACGGCTATCGCGAACGGCGATCTCTCCAAAAAGATCACCGTGGATGTTCGCGGCGAAATCTTACAGCTCAAAGAAACTCTGAATACGATGGTCGAGCAGTTGCGCTCGTTCGCCGCCGAGGTGACTCGGGTGGCCCGCGAAGTCGGCAGCGAAGGCCGATTGGGTGGACAGGCTAACGTGCCCGGTGTTGCTGGCACATGGAAAGATCTTACAGATTCCGTGAATGCCATGGCCGGCAACTTGACCGGGCAGGTGCGAAACATCGCGGAAGTAACCACAGCTGTCGCTCGCGGCGACTTGTCGCGCAAGATTACGGTCGACGTGAAAGGCGAAATTCTCGAACTGAAGAACACCATCAATACGATGGTCGATCAGCTGAATGCCTTCGCGGCCGAGGTCACGCGCGTCGCGCGCGAGGTCGGCACTGACGGTAAGCTGGGCGGGCAGGCGCAGGTGCCAGGCGTCGGTGGAACCTGGAAAGACCTTACCGACAGTTTCAACGTCATGGCGGTCAACCTGACAGAACAAGTGCGTGGCATCGTGAAGGTCGTTACGGCCGTCGCGAATGGCGATCTCACGCAAAAACTAACCGTCAATGCGAAGGGCGAAGTGGCGGCACTCGCAGAAACCATCAACAATATGACGGGCACGCTGGCCACGTTTGCGGATCAGGTCACGACCGTGGCACGCGAAGTGGGCGTTGAAGGCCGCCTCGGCGGACAGGCGAATGTCCCTGGCGCTGCTGGCACCTGGAAGGATCTTACCGGCAACGTTAACCTTTTGGCCGACAACCTGACCAACCAGGTGCGCGCGATTGCGGAAGTTGCGACCGCCGTAACCAAGGGCGATCTGACGCGGTCAATTCAAGTTGAGGCTAGCGGCGAAGTGGCGGAGTTGAAAGACAATATCAATACGATGATCGACAATCTTCGCCTCACTACAGACCGCAACACGGAGCAGGACTGGCTCAAGACGAATCTGGCGCGCTTCACTGGAATGTTGCAAGGTCAGCGTGATCTGGCAACGGTCGGTCGCATGTTGCTGTCTGAACTCGCACCATTGGTGAACGCGCAGCAAGGCGTGATCTACCAGATGGAGACCGAAGAGTCGGCGGGTATGGTGCTGCTGTCGGCATTCGCCGATGACGGTGAGAACGGGCACCTGCGCCGGCTGAAAATCGGTGAGGGACTGGTGGGGCAGGTTGCGTCCGAAAAGCGCCGCATGCTGATTTCGGACTTGCCCGAAAAGACCGTTCCGATTCGTTCTGGGTTATTCGAATCTGTCCCGCGAAATGTCATTGTGCTGCCGGTGCTCTTTGAAGACCGGGTCAAGGCAGTCATTGAACTGGCGTCGTTGAATGCATTTACCGCTTCGCACCTGGCGTTTCTTGAACAACTTACCGCCAGCATCGGCATCGTGCTGAACAGTATTGAAGCTACCATGCAGACGGAAGGCCTGCTCAAGCAGTCCCAACAACTGGCGGCAGAGCTCCAAACCCAGCAGAAAGAACTGCAACAGACAAACGAGCAGTTGGCGCAAAAAGCCCAGCAACTTGCCGAGCAGAACGTCGAAGTAGAACGGAAGAATCAGGAAATCGAACAAGCCCGCCGCGCTTTGGAAGAGAAAGCAAAGGAACTCGCCCTCACATCCAAGTACAAGTCGGAATTTCTCGCTAACATGTCGCATGAGCTGCGCACGCCGTTGAACAGCATTCTGGTGCTCGGCCAGCAGCTCAGCGAGAATCCCGATCACAACTTAACGCCCAAGCAGGTCGAGTTTGCGCGCACGATTCACGGCGCCGGCACCGACTTGCTGAATCTGATCAGCGACATTCTCGACCTTTCGAAAATTGAATCCGGGACCGTTTCGGTCGAGGCGCAGGAAGTATTCTTCGCCAACCTGCTCGAGATGGTGGCTCGGCCCTTCCGTCACGAAGCGGAGAACCGCAAGCTTGCTTTCGAGGTACAAACCGATCCCCAGCTCACTCGGAGTTTGGTGACCGATTCGAAGCGTTTGCAACAGGTTCTCAAAAATCTGCTGTCGAACGCGTTCAAATTCACTGAGCATGGTTCAGTGCGCATGGCCGTCTCGGTTGCGACGAAGGGATGGAGCGAAGATCATCCGATTCTTAGCGGCGCGGCGTCGGTGGTGGCCTTCGAGGTTACCGACTCCGGAATCGGAATCGCCCTTGATAAGCAGCGCATCATCTTCGAGGCGTTCCAACAGGCAGACGCCAGCACCAGCCGCAAGTACGGCGGAACCGGGCTGGGTCTCGCCATCAGCCGCGAACTCGCAAGCCTACTGGGCGGCGAAATCCAGCTTCGCAGTACGCCGGGCCAAGGCAGCACGTTCACGCTCTACCTTCCAATTACCTATGTAGGGCCGTCAGCATCGAAGTTGGCCACGACAGAGTGGAGAGCTTCGTCGCCGGCAATGCCACTTCAGCTATCGAATATCGCCGTATCGGAGCACCCGGTGGAGCAGATTTCCGACGACCGCGAGAATCTGCAGCCCGACGATGCCGTACTGCTGATCGTCGAGGACGACCCGCACTATGCCCGCGTGCTTTGTGATTTGTCGCGCGATAAAGGATTTAAAGTGTTGGTGGCTCTGCGCGGTGCGGACGCGCTCATGCTGGCTCGCGAGTTCCATCCGACTGCCGTTTCATTGGACGTTTTCTTGCCCGACATGCTGGGCTGGACGGTGCTCAACCATTTGAAACAGGACCCAGCGACCCGGCACATCCCAGTGCAGATGCTGACGCTGGACGAGGATCGGCATCACGGCCTCGCGCGAGGCGCGTTTGCCTTTGTGACCAAGCCGTCGAGCCCGGAAGATCTCGACATGGCCCTGTCGCGGATCAAAGAATATGCCACCCCGCGACGGAAGCGGCTGTTGATCGTCGAGGATAATCCAGCGGAGCAAATGAGCATCCGCGAACTGCTGGGTTACGACGACATCGACGTTACCGTCGCCTCCACGGGCGCGGAAGCGCTACAGGCGGTAACCCAGGACTCGTTCGATTGCGTTGTGCTCGACTTGCGCTTGCCCGACATGACCGGATTCGACATCCTGGAGCGGATGCGCGATATTCCCGAGGTGATCGATCTGCCTGTGGTTGTGTTTACTGGGAAAGAGCTGTCGCCTGAAGAAGACGCGCGCCTGCATACGCTGGCTCGCAGCGTAGTCGTCAAGGGAGTGGAGTCGCCGGAGCGCTTGCTCGACGAAACCGCACTGTTCCTTCATCGCGTCGTTGCCGACCTACCTCAGGAAAAGCAAAAAATGCTGGACCGGCTGCATCGATCGGACGAGGCGCTGGTGGGGAAGAAGGTGCTGGTAGTCGACGACGACATGCGAAACATTTTCGCTCTCAGCAGCGTTTTGGAGCGCCGGGGAATGCAAGTCCTGACGGCTGGAACCGGCCGCGAAGCGATCTCGATGCTGGAGTCGACTTCGGATGTCGCCATCGTTTTGATGGACATCATGATGCCGGAGATGGATGGATACGCAACCATGCAAGTCATCCGGCAGAATCCATCTTTCCGCAGGCTGCCGATCATTGCGTTGACTGCGAAGGCCATGAAGGGCGATCGTGAAAAGTGTTTGGAAGCCGGCGCGTCGGAGTATTTGGCCAAGCCGGTCAATACTGAGCAACTGCTCTCGGCGCTGCGGATGTGGCTGCACCGATAGATCGGTTCGAGAAAATCAGGTCGGGCGACAAGCCTGTGAACGCGATGAAACAGTTATCGAGCAGATGATGATGACCATCCAGGAAAGAGTAAATGTTCTCATGGTCGATGACCAGCCGGGCAAATTGCTCAGCTATGAGGCCATTCTAGCGGACCTGGGAGAGAACCTGATCAAGGCGACTTCGGCCAAGGACGCCCTTGAAAAATTGCTTAAAACCGACGTTGCTGTCGTGTTGATGGATGTAAGCATGCCGGAGATTGACGGTTTTGAACTGGCCGAGATCATCCGACAGCATCCTCGTTTTCAGAAGACTGCAATCATCTTCGTTTCCGCCGTGCATCTGACGGACCTCGACCGGCTCAAGGGATACCAGCATGGAGCGGTGGATTATCTTTCGGTCCCGATTGTTCCGGAGGTCTTGCGCGCCAAGGTAAGAGTATTCACCGAACTGCACCGCAAGAAGCTGCAACTGGAGCGATTGAATAACGAACTGGAACAGCGCGTCGCCGATCGGACCCTGGAGTTAGAACAGAAGGCGGTTGCGCTGCAACGGCTCAATAGCGACCTTGCGCAGAAGAATCAGGAGTTGGATGCGATCGTGCAGACCGCGCCCGATATCATTTTCAGCCGGCAGTCAGACGGTGCGAGAGATTACATCAGCAGCAGGTTTTATGAATATACGGGAGCTCCGGCGGGTACTGCAGTGGGGTTTGGCTGGCTCGAATACTTGCACCCGGAGGACAAAGACCGGAGCTGGAAGCACTGGATTCGCTGCGTACAGTCCGGTGAAGCGTATGAGTCCGAGTACCGGATCCGCAGTGCGGACCGAGAGTACCGGTGGTTCCGCGCCCGTGCCGTACCGCTTCGAGATATGGAAGGCAATATTGTTAAGTGGTATGGGACCTGTTCCGACATCCACGACAGCAAACTTCTGGAGCAATCGATCCGCGACAACGCAATTGAATTGGAACGAATGGTGGATCTCAGAACCGCCGAGCTAAGACGGCTGTCGAGCCGGCTGATGACAATGCAAGACGAGGAGCGGCGCCGGATCGCTCGTGAAATTCACGATGGCTTGGGGCAAGAGCTAGCCGCAGCGAAAATGATCCTGGACGGAATACTCTCCAAGGATTCCTCGCCCGCCGTGCGGCAGGCGGCTGCTGACGCGAGCCAATTGGTGGACCGCGCTATCAAACAAGTGCGAACGATTTCCCATCTGCTGCATCCTCCTCTGCTCGACGAAGTTGGTCTAGTCTCGGCCCTGCGCTGGTACCTGGAGGGACTGTCGGAGCGCAGCGGAATCGAGATTCAGCTGACAGTCGAACCTCCAGACCTCAGCCGGCTCCGTCCGGAATTGGAGACTGCGATTTTCCGCATCATCCAGGAGGCGCTGACCAACATGTTCCGGCATTCCGGGGCGAGCAAGGGGCATGTAAGCGTGAAGGAGAGTGAAGGCCACATCGTAGCTACTGTGCGCGACGACGGTAAAGGAATTGAGGAGCAGGTGATTCAATTGCGGCCGGATAGGGTCGGAGTCGGCATTGGCGGAATGCGCCAGCGCGTCAATGAACTCGGAGGAAGTCTGCGATTATCCAATGCCAATCCCGGTACGATTGTCGAGGTTATCATTCCTGCCCAGTGGCATAAACCACTGAGAGTGCCTGTCACGGCCTGAAGAAATCCTGGTCACGTTCGCCGACGCGCTCAGGCGGCCCTGCGATCGTCGAGGCCCGAGCCGGGCCTTTGCAGTTTGACCGACTTGGAAGCCGTCCTTGGCCGCCTCGCGTCCACCCCCTCCTCATCCTTTTGGCCCCCCGCATTACCAGGAATCCTCGCCACCTCTACCGGGTCGAGTCGATGGTGTGGGAGTGGGACGACAGGCACAGTTAGAGAAGTAGTAGCAGTTGGATTCAGAGCGCCAAGTCGAACGGTGACACGCGTGGTTCGTGACGACCAAGAAGAATTCTTCGAGGTCGGTTTCTTGATCGCCTCGCGGGCTGGCCCTCGGTGGCCCATGATCACGGAGGAAACTTGGTCTTCGCAAAGTTACCTAATATTTGCGTTGCCAAGAAAACGAACGAAAGGCGGACGAGCGTGACGCAGACTTCGACCTCAATGCAACCGAGGGCAAAAATCTCATCTTCCGCCGCTATTCGGTTTGCCTCTCTGGGTGTGGTTTTTTTGACAATCCTTGCTCTCGGAGCCGTGGCATATTTTACGGAACGAGGAATCTTGGCCAGCCGGGACTGGGTAATTCACACGTATCAGGTGCGATCTCAGCTCAACGACCTTCAGTTGGAAGTAATACGCGCTGAGGCCAATGAAACAACCGATCTCCTGTTGGAAGGCAGGCAGCCCGTCCCATCCAGCGAGCAGTCTGATTTGGCCCGTCAGACAGTCACCGAATTGCGCAAACTCACCGCGGATAATCCCAGGCAGCAACAGCGGTTGGAAGAACTAAGCCGCATGCTCAAAGAGAACGAATCTCTTATCAAAAGCCAGCCTGACTCCGGTGGACTCCGAGTGCAGCTTTTGCCCAAGGAGCAACGACGGCAAGAGGAGATTGGAGACCACGAAAAACAGATGGCTTCCATTGTGAGAAGCATGCAAGACGAAGAAAAATCGTTACTGGATGAGAGGCTGAAGGCGTGGGGGCACCTCTTTAGACGAAACGTCGTTATGCTCGGGCTGGCTTTTGCAATCGTGACTTTGATGCTGGCATACAATTTCTGGCTGCTGATGAGCGAGGTCGCCCGGACGAGAGACACGGAGGAGCGGTCTCGGGCAAATGCGGATTCGTACCGCTTGATGAGTGCTCGAATTCTTGAATTGCAGGACTCGGAACGCAGGCGCATCGCGCGAGAGCTCCACGACAGCGTCGGCCAATATCTTGCGGGACTTAAAATCAATCTCAATCAGATCGAGAGCGGGCCACGCACCGACGCACTGACGTTGATTCGCGAGGCTGTCGCCCTAACCGACTATGCGATTCAGGAAGTGCGCACGATTTCACATCTGTTACATCCTCCATTGCTGGAAGAAGTGGGGTTTCTTTCGGCAGCTCGATGGTACGTGGATGAGTACGGGAAACGCAGCCAGGTCAAAGTCTCTCTTCGGGTGGACAAACCGATTGCGCGCCTGCCGAAAGAGGTCGAAATCGCGCTGTTCCGTATTCTGCAGGAAGCTCTGACCAATGTATACCGTCACGCGGCGGCTCGGTCGGTCGATGTTCGAATTCTATGCCGCGATGGGTTTGTCACTTTAACTATCGAGGACGACGGGAAGGGTATTCCCCAGGACGTCCTGTCCAGGTTTCGCGGTGGAGGGGCGCCGGGTGTCGGTCTGGCGGGCATGAGAGAGCGACTGGCTGAGTTCGGAGGACAAATCAAAGTGGAGTCATGGAGCGGCGGATCGGTCATTGAGGCGGTGATTCCTACCGGCGCCTGCGCGACGAGCAAAGAAGCATCGCCAGATGCGATCGGTGTTTGAAGCAGTGCACTCGGGTGATGGATCGCATACATGTGAAAACAGGGTCTCCGTTCTAGAGACCCTGTCAAGTTGTCCGCGGTTCTAGTTCAGCGACCTGCGGCCGCTTCCGATGTGTGCGACCAGCGAGATCAGAAACAGCACCAGGAAGACAACGAACAGCACCTTCGAGATGCCAGCGGCAGCGACTGCTACTCCGGCAAACCCAAACACGCCAGCGATCAGCGCCACAACCAGAAACATCAATGCCCAGTAAAGCATGATTCGCCTCCAAGTGGATTTCTGTTCTTAGCGATCATAGGTCAGCGCAAGTCCTCGAGATATCCGCTTCGGACTGTATTTGGAGAGCCGCGTTCCGGTATGTGCTGATGGACCATGATTCTTGACAGCTTCGAGAGGAGCGGGCGCCGTTCCGTCCCAGAGGACCGGCACCCGCTTTGGGGGGCGTTGTGTCGAGTAGAGATTGCAGGCTAGTTCGCAAAGCCGAAATTCACCATACCGTGAAACCGGTATGGCCCGGGGAAAAAGGCTTCAGTGGGTGCCTGCTTTACGGTTGCGGGATCGTTCCTCAGGAAAGTTCTCGCGCCAGTTACTGCCTCCGCTGGATAGAACCAATGGCGCCCGGGGATTAGTTTTGTTCTCGCAGAACAATAGCAGGTGCTCACATGGAGCACAGAAGAGGACAAACGAAAATGAAAGTTTATTCGGTAATTCCCAAGTGTCTCCTGGCGCTGAGCATCTGTTCAATCTTCATCGGCGTGGGCTGGTCTGCCGACAAGGATGAATCCGACATTGCCAAGCGCATTGACTCGTCGGCCAAAGTTCTGAACGAGATCATGGCGACTCCGGACAAAGCAATTCCTGACAAGGTCATGCACGATGCAAAGTGCATCGCGGTGATTCCTTCGATGGTGAAGATCGCGGTTGGTTTCGGCGGAAATCATGGCAAGGGCATCGCTACGTGCCGGACGGAGTCGGGCTGGAGCGCTCCAGCGCCGATCACCATCACGGGAGGAAGTTGGGGACTGCAACTCGGAGGCCAGGCTGTGGATCTCGTCATGATTGTGACCAATGATGACGGCATGCAGCACCTGCTTTCCGCCAAGTTCAAACTTGGTGCCGACGCTTCCGCTGCCGCCGGCCCGGTTGGCCGGGACGCAGCCGCGGATACTGACGTGAAGATGCGAGCGGAAGTGCTGACCTATTCCCGAGCGCGCGGTCTGTTCGCCGGAATCGATCTTAGTGGAGCAGCGATCACGCAAGACAAGGACGAGACGCGCTTGCTTTACGGAAGGTTTGTGCCCTTCTCCGACATTCTCAGTGGAAAAGTGCGGCCCACCGCTGTGAGCGAACCGTTCCTGTCAGCGGTCAGGAGATATTCCATTCAGAGCAGAGAGTCAGGAAAGAATGATGCGCCGGGTGCAACAACGGCTGCGTCAAACTGACCCTGTTGTTTGCAGACATCGAACGCCGGTCCCGGCTTCAAAATACGGTACCGGTAAAACTAGGCGTAGTCGGGAACCGAGCTTAAACGGAAAGGACTTTATGTTCACGATTCTTCTGATACTGCTGATCTTGATGTTGTTGGGTGCCTTGCCAACTTGGCCTTACAGCCGATCTTGGGGATATTACCCAAGCGGCGGACTGGGTCTGGTGGTTGTGGTTTTGCTTGTCCTGGTGCTTGCCGGCCGTCTCTGACGGCAGGTGTGCCAGGGTTTATCGGCCATACGAAACTGGTTGGCCCAAATTGCGGGGAACTGGCCTAACCCGCAATTTGCTTTTTCTGGCTTAGTTTCACGCTTAGGAGCAGTCATGTCGAGTCATCAGAATTCCGCCTTCAACGGTGAGTCAGCATTCTCATTGGTACGGTCTACTCTGCCTCGAAGCAGGTCTCAGGTAGGTTTGCGCGCAACGAGTCCACAACTGAATCCGAGCGCGCGGATTTCTCACGTGCCTGACGAAATATGGGGTCACTATAACAATTATCGAGCGAGCGGCGTCGTGCTGTCGGCGATTGTTCACGTCGCTTTGCTGGGCGTGATCCTCAGCGGCGTCTTTTTTGGTCATCAAATCGTGCAAGCGGTTGTGCCCAGGCAAATTGTGACGTTGATCGCGCCCTCGCCGGACTCCTATGCTTTGCCAACTTCCAGGAAAGTAGTCAGCGGCGGAGGTGGAGGCGGGGATCACGACCATCTGCCGGCCCCGAAGGGACGTTTGCCGAAGATCGCCCTGGAGCAGATTACTCCGCCGGCAATCGTGGTGCGGAACGAAAAGCCGAAGCTCGCGGTTGAGCCCACGGTCGTGATCCCGCCACAGGTTCATCTCGCGGAAAACCACATGCCGAATCTTGGACCTTCGGCTGCGGTGGTGATGCCGGGGGCGCCGCCATCAAACGGAACAGGATCCGGAGGTGGTATCGGTTCTGGCTCCGGAGGCGGAGTCGGCGAAGGCCACGGACCTGGCGTTGGCGCTGGGACTGGCGGCGGCATCGGTGGCGGAGTTTATAAAGTTGGTGGAGGGATCTCCGCACCGCAAGCGATCTCTTCGCCCGATCCTGACTATACCGAGGAAGCACGTAGGGCCAAGAAGCAAGGCACCTGCGTTCTCTGGATGATTGTCGACGCCACAGGGCATCCGAGAGACATCAAGGTGGTTCGAGGTTTGGGCTTGGGTCTCGACGCAAAAGCAGTCGAGGCCGTGCGGCAGTGGCGTTTTCAGCCGTCCCTTAAGGATGGGAAGCCCGTCGATGTCGAGATCAGTGTGGAAGTCGAATTCCATCTTTATTGATGGTGTTAGATCGGGCTGTTCCGTCCACTAGCAGAATTGCGTTCTACAACTTAACGTAAGGCTGGATCCGCGCCAGGGCGCGGATCTTTGTCTTGTGCATCGTCTTGTTGACCG
>JBEKRY010000159.1:0-16808 GCA_049517555.1 Candidatus Sulfotelmatobacter sp.
TTTCCAGAAGGCGATTCAGGAGACGAAAGATCCGAAGGTGGTGGCATGGTCGCACGTGTATCTGGGCAGGATTCTGGATATGAAAGAGGATCGGGAGGCGGCGCTGGTGGAGTATCGCGCGGCGCTGGCGTCGGCGGTGAGCCCGGGAGCGGAGCTGCCTGAGGTGAAGGCGGCGGCGGAGCGCGGACTGCAGCAGGCGTATGAGCCTCCGGCAAAGCCGCAGCAGTGATCGGTTGGCTCTCAGCTTTCAGCTAGATCTTAAGCTGTGAGCTTTCAGTTAACTGGCCTGGTTCGTCGCTGCGATAGAATGCAGCGTTACGCATTTGAGTCGATTTGAAATCGGAAAAAGTGGCGAGCTGCGCTCGCCGGACAGCCGGGGGCGGCTGTCCCCACATCTAGTTTGAGGAGAACGCATGAAGCGAAGAGCGGTCGTCATCGTGGTGGTGGCAGTGCTGAGTATGGGTGCCAGGAGTTTCGGGCAGAGTACCGACAAACCGGCGACCGGACAGGCTGCGCCGGCCGCGGGACAAACCCCTGGGACGGCGCCCGCCGCACCGGCGGGAAAGCGTAAGCCGGCGGCTAAAACCAAACCGGAGTTTGACGCCTACAACGCGGCCATCGCGCTGACCGATCCTGCCGCATTGGACAAAGCGGCTGACGATTTCGCCGCGAAGTTTCCCGACAGCGAGTTGCGGACCGGGCTGTATACGGTGGCCATGGAGCATTATCAGGGAAGAGATAATGCCAAGATGATGGATGTGGCGAAGAAAATCCTGGCGATTGATCCGGATGATCCTGCAGCGTTGGTGCGGCTCGCGCAGGGAATCGTGGACACGACGCGGGACACGGATCTGGATAAAGACCAGAAGGTTGCCGAAGCCAGGAAGAACGCGGAGCGGGCTCTGGTGACAGTTGACACGGACATTCCCACCGCGGGTTATCCTCCGGAACAGCTGAATGCGTTCAAGAATTCGGTGCGGTCGGACGCGTATTTTGTCCTGGGCATGCTTTCATTCAAGGCCAATAGCTGGGCGGACGCTGAAGTGAATCTGCGGAAGTCCGTCGAGGCGTTTCCGCAGCAGCCGGATGCGTTCACGATTCTGGAGCTGGCCATCTCGCTGGATATGCAGAACAAGCTTCCGGAGGCGATGAAGTATGTCGACCAGGTGGTGGAGTTGACCAAAGATCGGGCCGACGCCGGCGTCGGTAAAGCGGCGCGCGATGAGAAGAGTCGGTTGGTGCAGCTGAGTAGCGGCGCGGCGCCGGGACAGACCCCTGCGCCGAAGAAGTAGAGAGCGGGCAGCTGGCTGGCGGGCAGCGCCGGCGAAAAGCAGCGAGTTTGCGCTCGCTGGACCGCCTAGGGCGGCTTTGCATACTCTCCCCGCTTAGAAGTCCTCCGCAGATATGAAAGAACGGGAAATCACGGCGCTGGAAGAGGGACTGGGCTACCATTTCCGGCGGCGGGCGTTCCTTGAACAGGCGGTCACGCACAGTTCGCAGGCGCGCGAGCAGGAATCGCAGCAGGCGGGCGAGAGTAAGTACAAAGTCAGCGACAACGAGCAGCTGGAATTTCTGGGAGATGCGGTGCTGGCGCTGGTGACGAGCGAGGAATTGTTCCAGCGCTTTCCGCAATTCCGCGAAGGCGAACTTTCGAAGCTGCGGGCGCATCTGGTCAGCGAGAGGCATTTGATTCGGGTGGCGCAGGAACTGGAACTGGGCGACTATCTGCGGCTGGGGCGGGGCGAAGAGAAGAGCGGGGGGCGCGGCAAAACGGCGCTGCTGGTGGATGCGCTGGAAGCGATTCTGGCGGCGATTTATCTGGATGGCGGGCTGGAGGTGGCGCGGGAGTTCGTGCTGCGCACCGTGATTGCGCCAGAACTGGAGCGGATGGAGCGCGGCGGTGGCACGCTGCCGCTGACGGATTTCAAATCCGCGCTGCAGGAAGCGGTGCAGAGCCTGGGCCTGCCGCAGCCGGCGTATGTGCTGGTGGATGAAGCGGGTCCGGAGCACAGCAAAACGTTTACGGTCGAGGCCCGTCTCACCAAGAATGGCAAGGACGGTGACTTTGTAGGACGCGCTCAGGGTTCGACCAAGAAAACGGCAGAGCAGGATGCGGCGCGACAACTGTTGACGTTCCTGGCTTCCCGTCCGAAAGCGGCGGATGCGCGATCCGCGGTGCGGGCCGTGGACTCGGCAGATAAGTAGATTTCATGAATTCGCCAGATCAGCTCGTTCCAGATCAGCCCATACCGAACCACCCTATCCCTTCGGCCGGGGACGGCGTCATTTCTTCAGACCTGCCGGTCAAAACACCGACCGTAAGTGCGAACGATCGGGTGGTTTCGCCGGAGCTCCCCGTCGCTTCTCCTGTGCTACCTGCCGCTATTATCGCGCGCCAAATCGTCGTGACCCCTGCCGCCGACATGATCGGTTCGCTGCAGTCGTTGATGGGAACAGTGGTGATCGCAATCTTCGTGATCACGTTCATCGTGCAGGCGTTCCAGATTCCTTCCGAATCGATGCAGGACACGCTGCTGGTCGGCGATTATCTGCTGGTGAATAAGCTTTGTTATGGCGGGCACGAACCGGGAGGGCGCGGGCTGAGTTTGGGCGATCTCGTCATGCCGTATCAGGACATAAAACGCGGAGACATCGTCGTGTTTCACTATCCGGTGGATCCGCAGCAGCACTTTGTGAAGCGGGTCATCGGAATACCGGGGGATCATTTGCGGATGGTGAACAAGAAAGTCCTGATCAACGGCAAGCCCCTCGACGAACCCTACGTGCGGTTCCTGGAACCACGGAATAATCTTTTCCGCGACGACTTCCCGCGGATGGACATTGCGGCGCAGCGGTTGGAGGGCGATTGGTGGCTGGAGATGAAGAAACTGGTGGTCGACGGCCAGCTGATTATTCCGGAAGGGCATTACTTCGTGATGGGAGACAACCGCGACAACAGCGACGACAGCCGCTATTGGGGATTCGTGCCGCGGGGAAATATTATCGGGAGGCCGCTGGTGATTTACTGGTCGGTGCGGGATTGGGACCGATATCCGTCGGCTTCGGTTCCTGGCAGGCTGTATCATCTGGCGTACGCGGTCACGCACCTGTTTCAGATCACGCGCTGGAACCGCACGCTGCGACTGGTACACTGAAGCAGGCTCGCTTGCTCAGGGGCTAAAGCCCTCGTGTTTTGCGGTGCTAGCGGCACGGCTGAAGCCGTGCCCTTCCACAAACCAGCCGGGCCTTGGATGTAGAACCGTTCTACGCGACCAAGTTTAGAACCGGCTTGTGCGAGCGGATTTGGAGCGGTTTTGCACGACCGGGTTTAGAACCGGCTTATGCGAGGGGATTTCGAGGGGCTTTTACGGGCTTGGATTCGGAATTGTTTTAGTCAAGATGCCGTGGCGCGGCGCTGGGAGCTGCCGCGCCATCCTAAATCTGATTTAGCGGCGAGCTTGAGCCGACATGGAAACGACTACAGTGGCGAAGAAAGAAAATAACGTCGAAGAAAACGTCGCGGAAGAGAAGCCGAAGGAGACGACGGTTGAGTTTCTGTCGTCGCTGGCGGCGGTGCTGGTGACGGGGTTGTTCATCATCACGTTTGTGGTGCAGGCGTTTGAGATTCCATCGAGTTCGATGGAGAACACGCTGCTGATCGGCGACCACGTTTTCGTGAACCGGATACAGTTTGCTCCTAAGAGTTCGTGGGTGGGACCGCTGCTGCCGTATCGTGATGTGCATTTTCGCGACATCGTCGTGTTCCTGCATCCTGACCCGCAGCAAGCCGGCATGTATGTGGTGAAGAGAATCATAGGACTGCCGGGCGACCGCATTCATCTGCGAAATGGCGTGGTTTATCGCAACGGCGAGGCGCTCGATGAACCCTATATCGACCACGATGCCGACGCCTTCGATCCCTACCGTAATGATTTTCCCTCGGTCGCGCCGGCGGATGACGGAAACATGTCAGCGAATTGGATGGTCGACCTGCCGTCCTATATTCACGGTGACGATCTGGTGGTTCCCCCCGGTCACTATTTCGCCATGGGCGACCATCGCGGCGTGAGTCTCGACAGCCGCTATTGGGGATTTATCCCGAAGGAAAATGTTATCGGGCGCCCGATGTTCATCTACTGGTCGTTTAAGACGCCGGCTGATCAGGTGAGGAAAACTGCATGGAGCGATCGAATTTTATTTCTGGGGAAGGTAATCCTTCATTTCTTCGATGAGACCCGATGGAACCGGACGCTGCAGTTCGTGAGATAGTTCGCGAGATTGTCCGCAAGATCAACATGATGAATCCCTCGAAGTTCCTCTAAGGGCGCGGTGAAGCTACCCACCTCCAAGCGGCGAATCGTAGCGGTGGCGGCATTCATCGTGCTGGCACTGTTTCTGCTTCGACCCGGCGCCTCCCGTTTGAAATCGAGGATTGCTTCTTCGATCAGTTCAGCCTTGGGCCGTCCGGTGGAGATTGGTTCGGTTCATCTCCGGCTGCTGCCGCGGCCGGGATTCGATCTGGAAGATCTGGTGGTGTACGACGACCCTGCGTTCGGCGCCGAGCCGATGCTGCGCGCGAGCGAAGTGACGGCGGCCCTGCGTCTGACGTCGCTGGTGCGCGGGCGGCTGGAAATCGCGCGCCTGGATCTCACCGAGCCCAGTCTGAATCTGGTGCACGCCGTGGGCGGACGCTGGAACCTGGAAGCACTGCTGGAACGCGCGGCCCACAATCCGCTGGCGCCGACAGCGAAAGCAAAGTCGGAGCCGCGGCCGGGGTTCCCTTACATCGAAGCCACCTCGGCGCGAATTAATTTCAAGAGCGGATCGGAGAAAAAACCGTACGCCCTGACCAATGCGGATTTTTCGTTGTGGCAGGATTCGGAAAACAGCTGGGGAGTGCGGCTGAAGGCGCAACCCTTCCGCGCCGATCTCGACTTGAATGATACAGGTCTGCTGCAGGTCAGCGGCACGTGGCAGCGAGCGGATGCGCTCCGCGACACGCCGCTGCAGTTTATTGTGGAGTGGAATCGCGCCCAACTGGGGCAGTTCACGAAATTCTTTACCGGAAACGACCAGGGCTGGCGGGGAGAGGTTCTGCTCGATGTGACGCTGGCGGGAACTCCGGCGAAGCTGGCGGTCACGAGCAGCGGGTCGATTCAGGATTTCCGGCGTTACGACATTACGAGTGGCCGGGCGCTGCGTTTGGCGAGCCAGTGCGACGGGGAATATAGTTCGCTCGATCAGTCGTTTCACGGGCTTCTATGCAGTGCTCCGGTGGGAAGCGGGCTGATCACGCTGAAGGGGGACTTGGGTCTGCCCGGGAGCGATAGCTATGGATTGACGCTCACGGCTGAGAATGTGCCGGCGAGCGCGGCGGCGGTTCTGGTGGAACGCGCGAAGAAGAACCTGCCGGAGGATCTGGTTACAGACGGAATGGTGCGCGGAAGTTTGCGAATCGAGAAGACGGGTGCTGGGTCGAAACTGCAATTCGAGGGACGAGGAGAGATCGCCGATTTTCGTCTGGCATCGGCGGCGAATAAAGCAGAGATCGGGCCGGAGACGGTTCCATTTCTTCTGACCACCGGCGACTCGCCTGCGGGCGCGGCATTGCGACGACAGTCGATTCGCAAGAGCACGCCGAACGTGGGCCTCCAGAATGGTGATGATCCGCAGATTGATTTCGGGCCATTTCCGGTGGCGATCGGGCGCACGGCTGTTCCGACGGTTCGGGGATGGATCAACCACGGCGGTTATAACCTCGCGGTTTCCGGCGAAGCCGACATGGCGAAGGCTTTGCGCGTGGGGCACATGCTCGGGCTTCCTGCGCTGCAGTCGACCGCGGAGGGTACGGCGCAGGTTGAGTTGCAGATTGCGGGATCGTGGGCCGGGCGCAGCAATGGCACATCCTCGGGCTTCGCGCTGCCGGAAGTAACGGGGACGGCGAAGCTGTCGAACGTCCGCATCGGCGTGCGGGGCGCGGCGGCTCCGGTCGAGATCGTGTCGGCGGACATGCAGCTTTTGCCGGACGAAGTTCGAGTCGCGAAGTTGAACTTGAAAGCGGCAGAGAGCTTATGGACGGGCTCGCTGCAGATGCCGCGTGGGTGCGGAACTCCTGGCGCATGCCAGGTACGCTTCCTGCTGAATGCGAATCAGATTGCGCTCGAAGCATTGAGCGATTGGGTGAGCCCGAACCCGAAGGAGCGGCCCTGGTATCGGGTTCTGGAATCGAGCTCGCAGGCGGGACCATCGTTCTTCGCGAGTGTGCGCGCGTCCGGGCAAGTGACCACGGCGCTCTTGCAGCTGGAGAAGCTGCAGGCGACGCGGGTTTCGGCGAAGGTAAACCTGGACAGCGGGAAGTTGCAGATCTCCGAACTTAACGCGGATTTTCTCGACGGCACGCACCGGGGGCAATGGCAAGCAGATTTCAGCGTGAAGCCTGTGGTCTGCAAGGGCAGCGGGAGCCTGAAAGAAATTTCGCTGGCGCGACTCGCGGAGGCGACCAAGGACGAGGGGATCGCGGGCATCGCGAACACAAGTTACGAAGTGATGGGAACATGCGCGACGGAGTTCTGGAAATCGGCGGAAGGGACGCTACAGTTTGTGATGAAGGATGGGAGCTTGCCGCACGTCGCGCTGGGGGAAGACGCGGAGCCGTTGAAGATTACGCGTTTTGCGGGGCTGGCTAATTTGCACGCGGGCACCGTCGAGGTGAAAGATTCGGGGCTGGAGTCTCCGAGCGGAAAGTTTCAGGTGAGTGGGAGCGCGACTCTACAAGGCGAACTTGACTTCCGGCTGACGCGGAATCCCAGTGGAACCGTGCCAGGGTTCGCGATCAGCGGGACACTGGCGCAGCCGCGGGTAGCGCAGTTGGTTGGGGCGGAGACGCAGGCAAGGTTGAAACCGCCTGCGAAATAAACGCCGGTCGCGAGGGTTCAAGAGCCAGCGCCTAAAGGCGTGGTCAATCCACACCGTAGACGGCAACGCCTGAAGGCGTGCCCTGATACGAACCGCTGCAATCGTTACGGTATATAGCCTGCGCCGCGCAGCACTTTTCCGGGCAGAGCGCCGGTCATCTTGCCCTCGTCAATCACAGGCACGCCGTTGACCAGGACGTAGTCCATTCCTTCGGAAAACTGATTGGGATTGTCGAAGGTGGCGCGATCATGCACGGTCGCGGGATCGAAGATGACTACATCGGCCCACATGCCTGCTTTGAGAACGCCACGATCGGTCAGGCGCATGCGTTGCGCGGGCAGCGCGGAGAATTTGCGGATGGCGTCTTCGAGGGTCAGAACTTTTTCTTCACGAACGTATTTGGCCAGGATGCGCGGGAAGGTGCCGTAGGCGCGGGGATGAGGATGCGCCTGACCGAGAATTCCTTCCGGTGAGGTGCCTTCGGAATCGTTGTCGATGGCGACCCAGGGCTGCTGCAGCGCGAGGGTCACGTCGGGTTGCGACATGCCGAAGACGGCGACTCCGGTGGATGGGTCTTCAATCAGAAAGGTGAAGAGCGCGTCCATGGGATCTTTATTCCAGAGCTTCGCAATTTCTGAAAGCCGCTTGCCTTGCAGGGATAGCAACGCGGGATTCTCGACTGCGCCGATCATGATGGCGTCGGGGCCAGGGATTTCCTGCCATTCGTTGTCCCAGTCTTCATTGTGCGAGTCTTTGGAGGGAGTGAGCATGTCTTTGCGAATTTTCTCGCGGGTGACGGGATCCTTGAGGCGCTCGATAAGTTTTGCGTCGCCGCCGTTGTGCGCCCAGGGCGGGACGAAGGCCGAGAAATCGTTGTACCAGGCGGTGTAGGCGTAGGTGTCGGCAGTTACATCGGCGCCGGCGGCGCGGGCGGCGTTGATTTTGGCGACGACTTCGGGCATGCGTCCCCAGTTAGCTTTGCCAGCTACTTTGATGTGCCATATTTCCACGGGAATGTGGGCCTCGCGGCCGATGCGCAGGGCTTCGTCGATGGCTTCGAGAACTGAGTCGCTCTCGTTGCGCATGTGAGTGGAGTAGATGCCTCCCGCCTTTCCGGCTTCGGTAGCGAGCGCGATCAGTTCTTCTGTTTTGGCGTAGGGAGCGGGAGCGTATTCGAGCGCAGTAGAAACTCCGGCCGCGCCGTCTTTCATGGCATCGCGCACCAGAGTTTTCATCTCGTCAAGTTGCGCGGGGGTGGGCTGAACGTCGTCCTCGCCGAGCACCATGCGGCGGACTTGCGTCGCGCCAACATAGCTGGCGAGGTTGATGCCCATGCCTTGCTTTTCCAGGCGCGCGAAATATTGGCGGAAGGTGCGCCAGTCGGGGGTGATTTTGTAGTGCTCGTAGCCGGCGTGGTCGGACTGGAGGATGGCGTCGTTGAGCGGAGCGATCGAATTGCCTTCGCCGGTGATTTCCGATGTGATTCCTTGATAGATCTTTGAGGGCAGGCGCGGATCGACGAGGATCGTGAGTTCGGATTGGCCGAGCATATCAATGAAGCCGGGGGCGACGACTTTGCCGGCGGCGTCAATGGTGCGTTTGCGCGGGGCGGCGGCGAGGTTGCCGATGGCCGCGATTTTTCCGTCGCGGATGCCGAGGTCGCCGGAGTACCAGGGGGAACCGGTGCCGTCGATGATGTGGCCGTGAGTGATGACGAGGTCGAAGGTGGGGGCTTGGGCGGGCGCGAGCGAGGCGAGGAATGTGAAGGCGATGAGGATTCGGGTTGTGGTTGGCAGCGTGAGCTTGATGTTGGTGTTCATCGTTCGCACCCTCAGGGGCTAAAGCCCTAAAATCTTTCTAACGCTTTACGCGGCCCCTTCGACTCCGCTCAGGGCAGGCTCTGAAGGGCCGCTCTTCCAGGTCGATTCCTAAGGAAGGTCTGAATAAGTTCGCCGAAGCGAAAAGCAGGTTTCTCGACTCCACAGAATTGCCCCAAAACGGGGCAATTCTGCTGCGCTCGAAATGACAGATTTGAACTTAATCAGAGTTTCCTTAACGCTTTGCGCGGCCCTCAAAAGCCACTCTTCCACGTTGCCGTACTGGCTGCGGCGACGCCGAGTGCAATCCAAATCCCTAGGGCCAGCCATTCGTAGATGGTGAAATGGCCGGGGACGAGCGGAATAAGTTTCATCAGGGCCATCGCAATTCCGACGGCAAAACCGAACCAAGCCACCGCGAGGTCGACTGCCGACAGATTCATTACATCGGGCCGAGCGCGCGAGAGGGCCAGGCAAGCGGAGCAGGCTGCCGACCATCCGATGGCACAGGCCACGGAGCCGACCTCGGTTATTGGAACGAGAATCGCGTCGCCTAAGAGCATACAAGCAGCGGTGGCGAGGCCGATGCCGAGAACGGCAGTCGAGGGAGTCTGGTAACGGGCGTGGATGGTTCCGACACGGGAGTCGATCATATTGCGGCGTCCGAGCGCAAAAAGCAAGCGGCTGGCGGCGACGAAATTTCCGTTAAAACATTTGAAGAGCGACAGCAAAGCGGCGGCGAGGATGATGTTGACGATCCATCTTGACCCGACTGCTTGCTGAAACGCCACCGCGGTCATGAATTTCTGGCTGGTGAGTTGGCGCCAGGGAGCGACGAAGGCAACCGCCGCGACGATGCTGGCGTAAAAGACAATGCCGATGAAGATGGCCATCCAGATGGCGCGGAAGAAGCCTTGGGCGCCGAAGGTTGGGCTGGCTTCTTCGGCGGCTTTGCCCACCGATTCGAAGCCGGTCATGAAATAGGGAACGATCTGAATCACCAGCAGAATCGAAATCAGCGGAGTGTGCGTAAATAGCGGCTGAATATTGGCGGGGGAACCGTGGCGGACGCCGAGCGCAACAAAGACGACGAAGAGAGCGAGGGTGCCGAAGCTCGTCCAGTTCTGAAACGTGGCGCTGAGGCGGACGCCGCGATAGTTCAGCAGCGTGAGCAGCGCGGTTAGAGCGAGGCCGATGACGAGGTGCGGCAGATATACCGGGCGGCCGGCGATGCGATAGAGTTCGATCGAATCGAGGCCGGGGACGATGTAGCCGGCGATGCGGCCGACGGCGACGGCCTCCCAGGGGCAGACGATGAAGTAGGCGAGGGTCATCATCCAGCCGGTGGCCAGGCTGATGGGGCGCGGGAAGACGGCGGAGGTGTAGGCAATTTCTCCGGCGGCGTCGGGCATGGCGACGACCAGTTTGCCGTAGACCCATCCGATGGGAAGCAGGAGAGCGCCGCCAATCACGAAGCCGAGAACCGTGCCGAGCGCGCCGCCGCGGAGAAGCCAGTCATCCATGATGACGAGCCAGCCGACGCCGACCATGGATCCCCATCCCAGAGTGAAGTAGTCGGTGGCGCGGAGCTGGCGGGCGAGAGTGTTCATGACAGCCGGGGACGGCTGTCCCCACATTGGGGTTTTCGCATGGTAGTATCGAAATTAGCCCCGCATGACACTTCTACAATTTATCCGTAAAGACTGCCGAACATCTTCCGTCCGGGTTTCGCGGCGCAGGGCCTCATAGAGCAATGACCACTTCCTCCCAATCTCGCAAACGCGTGCTCAGCGGCATGCGTCCGACCGGGAAGCTGCACCTGGGGAACTATGTGGGCGCGCTGCAGAACTGGGTCGGCATGCAGGAGAAGTATGAATGCTTCTTCGAAGTGGCGGACTGGCACGCGCTGACCACCGATTACGCCGATACTTCACTAGTGAAGGAAAGTTCGATCGAAGCGGTGATCGACTGGCTGGCCGCCGGGCTCGACCCTGAGAAGTCAGTGATTTTTATCCAGTCGCACGTTCCGGCCCATGCGGAGTTGCATCTGCTGTTTTCGATGATCACGCCGCTGGGCTGGCTGGAGCGTGTGCCTTCGTACAAGGAGCAGCAGGAAAACATCAAGGGCAAAGACTTAACAACTTATGGGTTTCTTGGTTATCCGTGCCTGCAGGCGGCGGATATTTTGATTTACAAGGCCGATGTGGTGCCCGTGGGTGAGGATCAAGTGGCGCACGTGGAGTTGACGCGGGAGATTGCGAGAAGGTTCAACGGGTTTTATGGTGCGTCGAAACAAGTCTTCCCTGAGCCGCAGTCGCTGCTAACGCCGGCGGCCAAGCTGCCCGGCACCGACGGTCGCAAGATGTCGAAGTCTTACGGAAACACAATCCTGCTGACTGATCCGGAGCCGGTGGTGCGGCAAAAGTTGAAAACGATGGTCACCGATCCGGCGCGGGTGCGGCGGACAGATCCAGGGAATCCGGATGTGTGTCCGGTGGGCGATTTGCACAAGATCTTCAGCGACAAAGAGACGATGGCCAAGGTGAACGAGGGCTGCCGGTCAGCGAAGATTGGGTGCATCGAATGCAAAGGCTGGGCTGCGGATGCTCTGGTCAAACTGCTCAGCCCGATGCAAGAGAAGCGTAAGAAATATGAGGAGAATCCGCGGCTCGCGTGGGATATTCTGGAAGCGGGGACGGAGCGGGCGCGGAAGGTGGCGGGCGAGACGATGGACGAGGTGCGGGCTGCGATGGGGATGTCGCTGGGATATGAGGGGCTGAAGTAGATCAACTCCCCCACCCCTTCGGCTTCGCTCAGGGCAGGCTCTGTCGCAAAGAACGCGACAAGGATGGGGCACCCGGCTTCGTTCAGGATGACAGGGCAATAGGTCATGACGGAAAATGCAAAACTCGATCTGAATGAGGTGGTCTCGCCTTTGTCGCCGGCGATCGTTTCGCGTGCGAACTCGGATTCGGTGAAAGGCGCATCGAAGAAGGAAGAGAGCGATTCGCCGTTTGCAGTCGCGGTAGGAAATGTTTACGAGGGGCCACTCGATCTGCTGCTGGATCTGATTCGCAAGCAGGACATCGACATTTACGACATCCCGATTGCGAAGATTACGGCGCAGTATCTGGCGTATGTGGAGAAGATTCGCGAACTCGATGTGAACGTTGCGGCCGACTTTATTTATATGGCGGCGGTGCTGATTCACATCAAGTCGAAGATGCTGTTGCCGCGCGATCCGGATGCGGCGGCGGAAGATCAGGAAGATCCGCGGAGCGAACTGGTTAACCGGCTGCTGGAGCATGAAAAGTTTAAGTCGGCGGCGCAGATGCTTTTGCAGAAGCAGCAGATTGAAGATGCGGTGCTTTCCAATCCATCGCTGAAGGAATTCATGGAGGCGGAAGGCACCGAGCCGGAGATTGCCGCCGACGTGATTGACCTGGTCAAGACGTTTCAGCAGGTGCTGGAGCGGGTGCGCACGCGGCCGGTGCTGAATGTCGATGAAGAGACCGTCACCGTGGGTCAGATGATTGATTATCTGCGGCGGCGGCTGTCGCTCGAAGACCGGCCGATCCGGTTGAAACAGTTGCTGATGCGGGTGCCGTCGCGGCAGGCGCTGGTGTGCATGTTCCTGGCGCTGCTCGAAATGGTGCGGCTGCAGGCGATTCAGGTGCGGCAGGAGAAATTGTTTGGCGAGATTGCGGTGCGGAAGCACACGCACTTCGACGAGATTCTGACGGAGCAGTCGTCGGTGCGCGACGACTGGAAGTAAGCAACTGACTTATGTCTTTGAAAGCTCAACTCGAAGCTATCGTTTATGCGGCGGAGACTCCGATTACGCTGGAGCAGATGACTCAACTCGTGAAGGAGAGCGTTGTCGCGGCAGGAGCGACGGACGAGGCCGAGATGAAGTCGCGGGTGCGTTCGTGTCTGGAAGAACTGGTCGGGGAGTATGGCGGGCCTGATCACGGCATTGAAATCCGCCAAGTTGCCGGCGGATACCGCATGTCGACCAAGCCCGAGCAGCATGAGGTAGTCCGGGCGTTCGCGAAGAGTTTGAAGCCACCGATCCGGCTTTCGCTGCCGGCGCTGGAAACTTTGGCCGTGATTGCTTACAAGCAGCCAGTCACCGTGCCGGAAATTAGCGATATTCGCGGAGTCGATTCTGGCGGCGTGATTGGGACGTTGCTGGATCGCAAGCTGATTACGACGGCGGGGCGCAAGCAGGTGATTGGGCGTCCGATTCTTTACAAGACGACGAAAGAATTCCTCATGCGGTTTGGGCTAAAGGATGTGAACGAACTGCCCAGCATGGAGGAGTTCGAGAAGTTGGTGGCGGAATCGTTTCAGGCGGAGTTGATTCCGGCGGAGAGTGCGGGATCGGCGAGCGAGGCGGCCGCGGAACCTGAGCCGAGCGCAACAGTTTCCGAAACGGAGAACGCGGGCTAGGGCTCGGCTGTGCCGTCCGGGACTTGTTCCTCTTTTCTTTTCTGACCCAGCGCTGAAGCGCTGGGCTAAGTTATTTTCGCCCCTATGGGGCTATGAGTTTTCAGTTTTGCGGTATTGATTTGGAATTTCATTATGCCGATGGAACGGCTGCAAAAGATTATCGCTGCTGCTGGAGTGGCTTCCCGCCGCACCGCGGAGAAACTAATTTCTTCGGGGGCCGTGCAGGTTAACGGGACAGTCGTGACCGAACTGGGCAGCAAGGCCGATCCGGAAACGGATCACGTGCGCGTGAATGGAAAACTCCTACACGGGGCGCAACGCCATACCTATCTTCTACTCAACAAGCCCAAGGGCTTCGTCACCACCATGAGCGATCCGGAGAAGCGGCCAACCGTCATGGACTTGATTCGTGGCGTCAAGGGACGCGTGTATCCCATCGGCCGTCTCGATTATGCCAGCGAAGGATTGCTGCTGCTGACCAATGACGGCGAACTGGCGCATCGCCTGATGAAGGCGGCTTCGCACGTTGCCAAGACCTACGTCGTGAAGGTTGCGGGAACGCCGAAGGAAGAAGCGATTGCCAAGCTGCGGGCCGGAGTTTCCATTGCGACCGACGACGGCAAGCGCGTGAAGACCGGGCCGGCGCTGGTGCGCGTGGTGAAAGAGGCGGCGAATCCGTGGTACGAGATCACGCTGGTCGAGGGGCGGAACCGGCAGATTCGGCGCATGTTTGAGGCGGTGGGACATCACGTGGAAAAGATCAAGCGCGTGCGTTATGGACCGCTCACGCTGGATGTTCCGCCGGGAAAGTTTCGATCGCTGACGTTGCGGGAAGTGGAGAAGTTGAAATCCGCCAGCACCACTCTTGCGAAGGGTGTGGCGACAGGCGGCAAGAAATCCGTGAAGTTGAAGTAGTCTGCGGCGAGAATGAGCCGATTCTTTGATCTGGTTTCGAAGCCGGCGCGCGAGATGGGCGACCACGTTCCCGCTCAAGCACCGAAGCGAGTTCCGGTCGAGGCCCGGCCGCGGCTCATCAAGCTCGACTCCAACGAAAATCCTTTTGGTCCGTCGCCATGCGCGATTGCAGCGATGCAGTCGGCGTTGCCGGCGGCAAACTTCTATCCGGACGACGATTGTGTGGAGCTGCGCGCCAAGCTGGCCGCTCACCACGGATTACCCGTGGAGCAAGTTCTGGTGACGGCGGGCTCGACTGCGCTGCTGGGCCTGCTATGCCAGACGATGCTTGCGCCCGGCCTGAACGCGGTGACCAGCGAACGGTCGTTCATTGCTTATGCGATGGCGGTGCACGCCACGGGAGCACAGCTGATCGAGGCTCCGATGCGCGAGGATGGGTTCGATCTGGATGCGATTCTGGCGGCGATCAACGAACGTACGCGTCTCGTGTTCCTGGCGAATCCCAACAATCCCACCGGGAGCGTGGTCGATGCCTCGACCGTCGAAAAGTTTATTGCGGAAGTTCCTGCGCACGTGGTGGTGGTTCTCGACGAGGCCTACTACGAGTATGCGATGCATTTCGCCACTGTGCGAAAGGCCGCGTATTCCGGATCGCTGTATTTTCTGCGGCAGGGTGCGAGCGTGATTGTGCTGCGAACGTTTTCGAAGGCTCACGGGCTGGCTGGGTTGCGTGTGGGATACGGGCTGGGACCGGCCGAGTTGCTGGCTTATTGCGCGCGCATGCGCGATACGTTTTCGGTTTCGTCCGTGGCCCAGGCGGCTGCGATGGACGCCCTTGACGATTCGGAGTGGGTTGCACGAATTGTCGCGAAAAACGCGGAGCAGGCAGAGATTCTGGACGCGGGATTGTCGAAGTTGGGATACCGCGTGGTTCCTACCGCGGCAAACTTTGTTTATTGCGATTTGGGGGAGGATGCTTTCGGCTTCGCGCAGCGACTGCGCGGCGAGGGAGTCAGCGTGCGTCCGCTCGGTGGGTGGGGCGCGCCAACTTGTGTTCGGGTGAGTATTGGGACGCCGGAGCAAAACCAGTTTTTTCTGAACGCGGCGCGTAAGATTGCAGGGGGGGCGTGAGGGAGCTGAGAAACAGCAGGTCCGCTTCGACTTCGCTCAGGGCAGGCTCTTCACGGATGTCTTTTTCGCAGCGCTGGAAGGGCTGCGCCACCCCAAAAGCCAACACCCCATCTGCCTTCTTTTGTGGCAGCTTTCTTTTCTAGCAGCCCTACGACATGGGAATTCTGGCGGCGCCGTAGAGGCCGGCATCGCTTCCCAGCAGCGCGCGGGTGATGATTGTTTTCTTGTGCGTGTAGGTAGCCACCTGAGCTGACGCGCCTTCTCTTTTTCCCAGAGGATCTTCTGGAGCGGTTGCGGCGTAAATCAGCGAACGCTCTCGCAACTCGGCGAACATGGGCGGGGCGAAGGCGTCCCATGCGCTGACCACTCCGCCGCCGATCACAAACACATCGAGGTTAAGAACGTTGACGAGATCGGCCAGGAGCATGCCCAGTACAGCGCCAAAACGGTCGAAGATGCGTTGGGCGTCTTCGTGGCCCTGAATCGCCAGATTGTAGATTGACTGGGCGCTGAACTCGCCGCCGGAACTGGCCAGCTTGGCAAGCGCGGGCGCGTTGCCGGATTCAATCGCCTCGCGGGCCATGCGCACCAGGGCGGTCGCGGAAGCGTAGCGCTCGGCGCATCCGTGATTGCCGCAGCCGCAGGGGACGCCGTTGGGCTCGATGGTGACGTGTCCGAACTCTCCGGCCATCCCGTTCATGCCGTAAAAGATTTTCCCGTTCAAAATGATTGCGCCACCAATGCCGGTGCCCAGAGTGATCATCGCCAGGTTGTCGACGCCGCGGCCGGCGCCCAGCCACTGTTCGCCGAGGGCGGCGACTTTGGCGTCGTTGTTGAGAAAGACGCGAGTGCCCAGGCGGCGCTCGATTTCATCGCGTACGGGATATTCGGACCAGCCGGGAAGATTGGCGGACTTGCGCATCATTCCGGTTTCCATGTCGATGATGCCGGGGACGCCGATGCCAGCGCCGATAAACTTGCCGCTCGCGCGATACTTGTCGGTGAGGCGGAGGATCGCGTCACACATTTCGCCGATGACGTAATCGCGACCGAGGGCGAGCTTCACGCCTAGAGTTATTTTTTCCAGCATCTGGCCGTCGGTGGTAATGGCTGCGATGCGCAGGTTGGTGCCGCCGAGATCGACTCCGATGGAAAAATCAGGCATGTGCAGAAGAGATTATCAGAATTGCGGCAGAGAGGTTCCATTGTCGACTGCTGATTGTTCGTTCGTGATTGAAAAACTCTGGACGTGTTTTCAACCAGCAATCAGCAATTCACCTCTGGCACTTGGGGCAGTAGTGGCTGCTGCGGCCTGCGATCCTTCTTCGCCGTCGGAGTTCACATAGTCGGAGATGGAGGAACCGCCGAGCGCAATCGCTTCTTTCAGAACTTCTTTTACGGCGATGAGGAGCTTGCCGAGTTGATCGCCGGTGATGGTCGAGGCACGGCGGCGCGGTCGCAGGCCGCAGCAGCCACTACTGCCCCAAGTGCCAGAGGTGAATTGCTGATTGCTGGTTGAAAACACGTCCAGAGTTTTTCAATCACGAACGAACAATCAGCAGTCGACAATGGAACCTC
>JBEKRY010000160.1:0-10303 GCA_049517555.1 Candidatus Sulfotelmatobacter sp.
GCCGGGTGCCCCATTTCTCGCGCGTCCTTTGCGCGAGAAGTGGGGATTTTTTTGATGGAGCGAGTCGAAGGGCGGGATTTTCGACAGAGCGGAGTCGAAGGGTAGGAACTCCTGAGAAGCGGACCCCTTGATCTGTCATCCTGAGCGAAGCACGCCAGCGAGCAACGCGAGTTGGCGCGCGCAGTCGAAGAGCCTGCCCTGAGCGCAGTCGAAGGGACCCCTACCCAGCCGTAGCCCCCTCACCCGCTTCAAGGAGTTCTCCCGAGGGTGCCCACAGCCTGCCCTGAGCTCGCCGATGGGTAGGGATTTTCGAAAGAGCGGAGTCGAAGGGACGAGGCACCCACGGTTCCGTAACGGGAAGGAAAATAACCTGAAAGGGTGGGCCACCCGCGCCCCAGGTCTCGCGTCTTTTGCCGAGACCTCGGACATCCCTCCGAGGCGCGATCCCAGGTTGTCATTTCCCCGGCACCCGCTGGCTTTGAGATTATTTCTTCGCCTGTGCCGGAACACTTCCCTTCTGCTTTTCTGCGCTCGTGGTCGAGGCACTGAGTTGCAGGAACGGCATGACGGAAGGCACGCCATTCGAGCTGACGATAACGAGCATGTAATAGCCGGGCGGGGCCACGTTGCCGTTCGCCGGGGCCGTGGCTTGGATGATGCCCTTATCGACGGTGAATGTGAGATCCACGTAGCGCTGGTCGAAGTCGTCGGCGTGGGTGGTGGCTCCAGGCCGAAGCAGTGCGACTCGCGCAATGCCACCGGCTTGTTTTGCGGTAATGGTGAACGTGGCGCCATAGGTGAGAGTCGTAGGCGCGGACTCGATGACCGGCCGATCACCCTTGAACAAGTACGGCGGGCTGTAGATCTCGTAGGTGATTTGGGTTGGAGCGCCGTTGTTGGAACCCGAGGAAACCACGCGTCCGTCGGGTAGAAGAACCGCGGTCGAGTGGTAGGTGCGCTGAATGGCCTGCGCCGCCATGACGGACCATTGCGCGGTAGTGGGATCGTACAACTCCGCGGTGTAGACGGGATTCGTGAATTGCCCGCCGCCACCTCCTCCGCCAACCGCCAGTACGGTTCCGTCGGCGAGAAGAACGAGGTTTTCGTTATAGCGCGGGTAGGTCATCGCCCCGGTATAGGTCCAGACAGGGGTGAGGGCCGACGTGTCAATGATCTCGGCGGTGTTGGTCGCGGTTGTTCCCCCGTCGTCATACGTCGGCGAACCGCCGGCCACCATCACCTTCTCCAACCCCGGCAACAATACATGAGGAGCAAAAAACCGGAAGCCATAATTCACGGTGCCCATGGGCGACCAGATATTCGTGACGGGATTGAACAAGTAGGTAGTCGGCGCTGGCGACGACATAAAGACACTCCCGCCGGGCAGCAGCGAGAGCCGTGGATAGGCATAGGGAACCGAACTCGGCAAGTTCGCCGAGGTCGGCAGAACCGTCCAGGCACCGGTCGTGTAGTTGTAGGATTCCAGAACAGTCTGGACGTACTTTCCGGTCGAGTCGACTCCGGACATTTCCAGGACCGTGCCGTCTGAAAGTTCAACGCTGCTGGGATACCAGCGGGAGTAGTACATGTCTTGGCCGACGGACCAAGCTGAGGTCAGGGGATCAAAGATCGTGGTGTAGGTGTCTCCGTGGTTCCCCGAGGTTAGGACGCCACCCGTAACCGCGACCTGGCCGTTGGCCAGAACCGTAACGCCGGAACAAAAGATGTCGCGTGGAATGGTCAGGGCTACATCGGTGACAACGCCGGTCAACGGATCGAGCAGCAGCGCCTGGGAGTTCCAGGTGCCGGGCAGTACCGGGAAGTAATAGAAGAGTACGCTCCCGGTGTGTAGGACGACCGCGTTGCCGCCAACCACACAGGGCTCTTTCGGGCAGAAGTAAACCGGGGAAGCCCACTGGCCGATGGCCGCTGCCGTTGAAGGCACGGACGCTTTCTCGGCGGGCTTGGTCTGCGCCACGACTAAGGCGGGCATGAGGAAAACACAGAAGATCGTGACAAGGAAGAAGAGTGGCTTCCACCCGTTGAGAAGAACAGCATGGTTTAAATCGGTGGAAGGGCGTAACAGAGAAATGGTATGACGCACGCGCATAGTCGTATCCCCCGTCTCCATAGATTTTCCGGGCACGGGGGAACGCACCCAAATTTGGCGGCCTGACTGTATCACAGCCCCTGGCGGGTGGCCCAGGTTTTTTTCTTCTCGCGTACACTACAACCCTATGAGGGTGCCCCGACCTTGCCAAAAGCGCAAGGACGGGGCACCCACAGTTCCGGAACAGGAAGAGAAAATCGACGGGACCTTTTCCAGAGCCCTCCAATCATGCTCTTTTCCACAGCCTTCCACAGAAAGAAATCCCAATCCTGTGACGAACGACCTTTACCGAGAATTCAGAAAAGCGCAACCTTACTACGTGCGCAAGTTCTCCATCGCCGGCAGCTGCTCTAACCCCGAAGCTAAGTCCTTATTCCAGAAGATTTTAGCCGTAAGCCCTTACGCCTCAAGATTTTGCCGACCACACGAGATACCCGCGCCCGCAAGTCATTTGCAATCAGTATTTTGCCCATTGACGGCGAAAAAAATGTTGCGGCTATCAATCGCACGGCGTGCGGTTGGCTCTGGCGCGCAGCCGACTAGTTCGTGTAGAAGCGGTGCTTATCGATCCTCAGAGCGCGGATCTTGGAATCCAAAGTTGAGGGTGGCATGCCGAGCTTGGCAGCCGCGCCCGCGGGACCGGAAACTCTGCCTTTGCATTCCGCGAGTGCCGCCTCGATGAGCTCTTTTTCCTGCGAGGTCATCTCCTGCGCCAGCGGCCGGCTGAAGCGTTGCGTCGTCGACAGCCAGCTGTCATCGACGGAAAAGTTCTCAGAGTCGCAAAGAATCACGGAGCGCTCGATCACGTTCTGCAATTCACGAATGTTACCCGGCCAGGGATAGGACTGCAGACGGTCCAGACTCTTTTTTTCGATGTTCCGGATACGCTTTCCGGTCTTGTGCGCGTAGCGATCGATGAAGTATTCGACCAGCAGGCGAATATCTTCCTTGCGGTCGCGCAGCGCAGGAACCTCCAGCGGAAACACGTTGATGCGATAGTACAAATCGGCGCGAAACGTGCCAGCTTCAATGCTCGCGGGCAGGTCCCGATGCGTGGCCACAATGACCCGCACATTGGCGCGAATCGTCTGATTGCCGCCGACGCGCTGAAATTCCCTTTCCTGCAGAACGCGCAGCAGGGCGACCTGGGTCTCGGCAGGAAGCTCTCCGATTTCATCCAGGAACAGCGTGCCTCCTTCAGCCAGCTCGAAGCGCCCGATGCGGCGCTGCAGGGCGCCGGTGAAGGCGCCCTTTTCGTGCCCAAACAGTTCGGACGCGATCAGGTCACGGGGGGTCGCGGCGCAGTTGACGCTCACAAACGGGCGAGTCGCACGATTCGAGTGCTTGTGAATGGCGCGGGCAATCAACTCTTTGCCCGTACCAGTTTCGCCCGTGATCAGAACCGTGGAGTCCGTACGCGCAACCTTGGTGACGCGCGCCAACACAGCCTGCAAACGGGGAGAGGTGCCGACGATCTCTTCAAACATCGCAATCGCATCGATCTCCTCCCGCAGCGCCAGATTCTCGCGCTGGGCCTGCTCTTTCGAACCTTTGTGGTCCTCGATGTCAATCCGCGTGCCGCACCAGCGGACAATCTGGCCGTTTTCATCGTGCAGCGGAAGCAGCTGGTGCAGAAACCAGCGGTACTGTCCATTCTGGTTTCGGACGCGAGCTTCGGCTTCCACCGAGATTCCGTGCGTCACGGCATCGTCATAAGCACTCAAGAGCTCGTCGACATCTTCAAGATGGACAATCGAGCGGAGACGCTCAGTTGTTGTGGCGGCATCAATCGGTCCAAGATATTCGCGCGCCGCGCGATTGATGAACGAGAGAGTTCCATCCGGTTCGAGGATGAACATGTGCTGCGGCACGGCATTCATCACCTGCCTGATGTGCCGGGCGCTGAGATCAGCGGCCGAGTCGGCTTCCATGAAGCGCGTGAAGACTTGCGTGTTCAGGATTGACGACGCGGGCTGGTCAGAGTGGGCGGCGCGGAATTCGTGCATCCCTCCGGCGGGAACCGAAGCCGTGTCAACATCCGAAACCAGGTAATTCATGGCAAACTCTCCAAAGTGACTGAAGTTGTCGTTCTTGATGGATCTACTATGCAGCTTGCCCGGCTTCGCACACATCTCGCGATAAGCAGTTTTTTCGCTATTACTGCGGGGGTGCCATCGAATACTACTTTCGGATATTGGGGTCTGCCGGTTAGAGGAAACGAGTCCCTGTTCGCAAAGCTTACGAAGTCGTTGGGAGGCTTCCAGAAACAAGGATCAGCCTAAGACGTTGCTACAGGAGGGATGACGATCTTACGCCGGCCAAAGAAGTAGGCGTCCAGAGAGAGCGCGCCAGGCCCCAGCAGCGCAATCGCGAGCGCCACACCGATTGCGTCGAGACTGGGCAGGTTCTGGAAGGAAGACGCCCAGGCAGGATGCCAGAAGTAGACCGCAGCGCATGCCAGGGCTGAAACTCCCGCTACAAGCTGGGTCAGAAAGCCCAGCACAAAAGAAGCTCCGATTCCAAGGGCGAGCAAAGCCAGCAGCCAGACTCCCAGCTTCAAGCCCTGCGGGTCCCGCATGCAGCTGGACGCTTCGATGACAAGCTTCGCGCCAATCACGAGCCGCAAGACCAGCAGACCGATGCCGGGCAAGCCGCGCGGAAATGTCCTGTACCACCGCTGCATTTCTTCTCCTCACACACCGCGGTGAAGGAACCGCATGTACAAAACATATCCGCCTCCGGGCTCAGGCGAATCTCCCGAACTTGAAATTTTTGAATACTACTAAAGTGGTATTCCGGGATTCCTAGACGGGACGACTTGCAGATAATTGGCCAGCCTTCGTTGGCCGGCCTTCGTTGGCCCGGCTTCGTTTGGCCCGGATTCGTTGGCCGGGCTTCGTTTGGCCGAGCTTCTTTTGGCCGCGCTTAGAGGCGAATGATGCCACGCCGGACGGCGATCGTAATCGCTTGCGTCCGGTCGCTGGCGCCGAGTTTGTCCATGATGTGTTGGATGTGGACCTTCACCGTTCCTTCGGATATGAACAGCCGATCAGCGATGTCGCGGTTGCGGTTGCCTTCGGCTACCTGCTGCAGGACCTCGATTTCTCGCGCGGTGAGTGTCTCGTCACTCATGTGGTTGGCCAGTTGCGCGGCAATCTCAGGGGGGATGGCCTTTTTGCCGGCATGCACCTTGCGGATTGCTTCGAGAACCTCCCGGGGCGGCATGCTCTTGAGTATGTAGCCTTTTGCTCCGCCCGCCAGCGCGCGCTCCATTTCCACGTCACCTTCAGAGGAAGTAACCATGATGACTCTGGCCTGCGGGGATCCACTCAGAATCGTGATCATGGCATCGATTCCGCTCATGTCAGGCAGGCGCACGTCCATGAGAGCCACGTCAGGCTGAAGCTCACCAAAGAGCTTGATTGCCTCGTGGCCGGTCGCGCCCTGGCCCACGATGCCCATATCGGCTTGAGCGTTGATCAAAGCCGCGAGCCCCTCGCGTACAAGAGGGTGATCGTCGATGCTGAGAACACGAATCTTTGCCGGTTCGTTCACTGCTGGTTCGTTCACTTCTCGTTCGTTCACTTCGGTTGTCCCTCACTTGATTTTTGGGGCTTGCTTCGCCGCTTCCGGGGATACAACCCGGGCAACCAGGTCCAGAACCGGCCTCCCGAGGTGTCTGGAAACGCCAGCGCGCCGGGTACGGAGAGTTCAATTTCTGTTCCCGCGTCGACGCCGCTCAATACGTTCAGTCTGCCGCCAATCTTTTCGGCCCGCTCCCGCATGCCCTGAAGACCCCAGTGTCCCTCCCGGCCAGTCCGCACCAGTTGGGAATCGATTCCGCAACCGTTGTCTCGCACCATGACACGCAACTGGCGTGACCCATAACATACCTCAACTTCAATCTTCGAAGCTTGAGCGTGGTGGATCGCGTTAATCACGGCCTCGCGGGCGATGAGGTAAGCCTCATCCCGGACCAACGGCCGCAGCACGCGAGGCTGGCCGTCGGTGGCCACGACAAAGTCAATGTTCTCCGGCAAAGCAAATTCCTTAGAAAGCAAGGACAGAGCTTGTTCCAGTCCCTCGGAACTGGTCTGCCGCGAACGAAGGGAGCGCAGGGCATTGCGCCCTTCCTGGCTGACTTGCCGGATGAGATCCAGACCACGTTCCACTGCCGGCTTCGCCGGCGAGTCCTCTTGCAGCCGGCTATTCGCCAGATCAAAATGAATGGAAGCGCTGTAGATTCCCTGTAGAAGCGTGTCGTGCAGGTCTCTTGCGATTCGTTCCCGCACTTCGAGCCGCTCCTCGAAGCGAGCTTGCATGGCCGACGCCAGACGGCGCAGGCGAAGCATATAAAAAAGACCGAGAGTTCCCGCCGCAGCTACAACACAGAGAATTCGAAACAACGCCGTTTGATAAAACGCGGGGAGGACGACAAAGCCAGCTTCTGCGCCAGCCTCATTCCAAACGCCATCATTATTGCTGGCGATCACGTGAAAGCGGTAATTCCCTGGTGGCAGGTCGGTGTAGAAAGCCTGGCGGCGATTCTGCGGATCCTGCCAGTCCGAATCGTGGCCCTCAAGCTTGTACCGAAAGCGCACTTTTTGAGGAGCGACGAAGCTGAGCGCCGTGTAATCGATTTCAATATCTCGCGTGTGCGGCGGAAGGCGAAGGTTCTCGCGCGGGATGTATTTCTTCCGGTCAGCGACGATTTGCTCCACCTGAACCGGCGGTGAAACTTGGTTTGTATCCAGATGCTCCGGATCAATTGCCTGCAGGACATTTTCGTTGGCGAACCACAACCTTCCATCCGGCGACTTGGATCCCTCGGGGCGGAAATTGGTCAGGCCCGGTTGCGCACCGTCAAACACATCCAAGGTTCTCATTTTTATCTGGATGTCTGGCTGTTGCCACCAACGGTAGATCTCCGACGGAGCGATCGCCACGAATCCGCATTGCGTATCCAGCCAGAGCACACCTTTGTTGTCTTCGAGAAGGGTGTAAACGTCGTCGCAGCCGAGACCGTTGTGGGTATCGAGGATTTGTTCCTTTCCTTCCTTCCACAGAAAGGCACCGTCCTGCGTCGCTCCCCAGATTGAGTCGTCGGGTTCAACCAGCAGATTGCGAATCGCATGATCCGCGGGACGGTGTGTGGGAAGCGGTTCCAACTGGCCGTGACGGAGGCGTGCCAGGACCCCACTCGACAATCCCAGCCACACGCCCTGCTTCACGTCGGCAGCCATCGACGCGACCCGCGGCACTTGCGGAGGAACGAATTCGTCTTGCACTTGAAGATTTTGTATACGATAAAGTGCCGGCTGCGTGACTGCGGCCCAAACATCGTAGTCAGTATCTTCAATCAGGGCGGTTACGATTCCGAGCGGTTTACCATCGGGCTTCTTCACTGGATAAAACTTGCCGTTGTCGTAAACCGCTAAACCATTATCGATGCCGACCCACAACCGGTGCTGGTGATCCTCCAGCAAGGATGTGATCAACCTGCCCGGCAGTCCATTGCGCTGCGCAATGGAGGAGAGCTTGCCCTGGCGGAGAAAATCCAGTGCCTGCAGGTTTCCGATCCAGACGGTGCCGTCATGAGCCGCGAACACAGCGTCCGCATCCTCTGAGGTCAGGCCTTCACGAATGGAAAAGCTGATCACGGGTGTGTCGTGAAAACGATCGATGCCTCTCGAGGTCGCAACCCAAACATTGCCTTCCCGGTCCTCGTAGAAGCTCTGGATTGAATCGCTGGATAACCCGTCGGCGCCACCGAAGTGCTCGGCCTGGTCCCCGTGCACGTGGTAAACACCGCTGTTGGCAGTGCCAATCCAGAGTCCCTGGTCGCGATCCCGCAACAGCGCCGTAACACTCAATTGCGCTCCATTCAGTTGCGGCAGTGAATAATCCTTCCACTCGCCATGAGTGAGTTGTTGAAGCCCGAGACCTCTTCCCGTTCGCTCCATTCCCGCCAGGATCGAACCGTCGGGACCGCTTGCAATGGCGGTGATACCGCGAAGCAGGTCGTTGCCCTGAAGTCCTCTCAGCGGGAACGTCTTTACCTCGCCGGACGCGACCTTCCCCGGCACCCAATGGCCGACGCCGAGAGAACTCCCGAACCAGAGATTGCCCTGCGCGTCGCCGAGCAGCGGCTGCGCGAAAAGGAACGGTATTCCTTCCGAGGCACCGTGGCAGTGGAGCGTGTCTTCGGCCACTTCGCACAGCGGGCCGGCATGGTCGCGGACCTGACTCGTAGTGAGCCAAACCTTTCCTTGCGGTCCCTCGACGAGCGACTCGATAAACGAGGATCCGCCCTGAATGCTGGTTAACTCGAAATGGTTCCACTTGACCAGGCCCCTCGAAGTGCCGATCCACAGACTGCCGTCATGGGTCCCGAGCAGGGAATGGATGCGTGAACTCGGCAGATGTTCACTGTTGGGGGCGGTCCACGGAACAAAGCGTACCCCGTCAAAGCGCACCAGCCCAGCCTCGGTTCCGATCCACAAGTAGCCGTCGGCGGTCTGGGCGATGGCTTGCGGAGTTCCGTTGAAGAAACCATCGGTAATCCGCCAGGCGGTGTGGGAATACTGGGAGATCTGCCGGCTGGGGTCGAGTGCGGAAGCGGAAAGCGTAGAGACGGCCAGAAAGAGAGCCAGAGGAATAATGAAACTGAACAATGCTCGCAAGCGGGGGGGCTTCTGTGCTGTCGACACACGAAGCGCGAGACAACACAATCTGTTGCGGCGCGACTTCAAGAGCCTTTCTCCGCGCTACCCCTCATATCCAGATTCATGTCGGACGGGACCAATCGCCTAGCCACGTGTGAGGCCCTTGATTATAAGGCAGCGATTATATGCGCCTCGGGCCACAGCCAGGGCGCGGTGACTGGACTGGAAGTGAGGCCGGACTCGCTCTCGCCTTGGCAACAGCCAGCCAGCGTCGAACTCACGAACTCTCGTGAATTTCCGAGTCGGGATTTGCTCGCGAATCCCCGAAGTTGTATCTTTTCAGCGAGTTAGATTTGGCCCGACACTTGCCATTACGAAATGACGTGCGGTGACGCACTCCAAAGGAACTGAGACATGCCCGCAACCTTGAAAAAGAAATTGACGATTTCAGCGGCTGGCCGAGCGTTTCTCATGCTTATCCTCCTGACGGCGGCGGGTTGCGCCCAGACGGTGACGAGCCCCGGATGGTCTGTTTTGGAATCAGGTTTGGCGCAGAAGAGCGTCGCCCAAAGGACCGCGGCCGTCCGGGCTCTGGGCCTTATCTCCGATGACCCTCATGCCACTGAGCTCGCGGAGACCGCGTTGAAAGACAAGAACAGTTCGATCCGGACGGCGGCGGCAACCTCGTTGGGCCAAATGCACGCGTCCGGAGCGGATGCCAGCCTGAAGGAAGCCCTCAACGACAAGAACCTATCGGTAGTGATGGCGGCCGCGCATGCTTTGCGCTTGCTGAATGACGCGGCGTGCTACGACGCCTACTACGAGATCTACACCGGCGAGCGCAAAAACGATTCGAGCATGATCGCTCAAGAGATGAAAGTACTCCACGATCCGAAGCAGTTGGCGGAGATGGGATTCAACGAAGGAATCGGCTTCGTCCCATTTGGCGGCATTCCCTGGGAAGCCCTGCAGACGATCATGAAAGATCGGAAGAGCGGCACTGCGGCGAAGGCCGCCCTGATTTCTGCCCTCGCCACCGATCCGGAGGCGCGCACGAGCAGATTGCTGCTGAAAACCAGCCAGAACCGGAACTGGGTGTTGCGGCTGGCCGCGTTAGAAGCCATCGCCAAGCGGGGAGACACCACGCTCGCGCCAGGGATTGAGCCCAGACTTTCCGACCCCCGGCGTGAGGTGCGATTTGCAGCGGCCGCCACGGTGATTCATCTGGATGATCTCGCCCGGGCCCAGCCAGCAGCTGGCAGCAAGATTGCACAGGTAACCCTTCCGGCAGCTGCAACAGTGCAGTCAACGACCGCTACAACCGAAACCGCCAAGTGAGCACATGACCACGTTCAGGCGGATTCGACAACTGTGCGTCCGAATCGTGGAAGGCCTTCGTGGATATGCTGGTGCGGAAGAAGGTATTGGTCGGGGCGATAGGATTTGAACCTACGACCCCCTGCGCCCAAGGCAGGTGCGCTACCAGGCTGCGCTACGCCCCGACATTGCTCCATTATAAATGACAGAC
>JBEKRY010000161.1:0-10265 GCA_049517555.1 Candidatus Sulfotelmatobacter sp.
AACCGCGCTCCTACGCTCCATCGCCTGGGCATTCAGGCGTTCGAGCCGGTGCTCGTCGAAGGTAAGGCAATCAAGATTCATCCGCTGGTCTGCACCGCGTTCAACGCCGACTTCGACGGCGACCAGATGGCGGTTCACATTCCGCTGTCCCCGGAAGCCCAGGTTGAAGCCAGCGTGCTCATGCTGGCCTCGCACAACATTCTTTCGCCAGCTTCGGGTCAGCCCATCACCGTGCCCACACAGGACATGGTGCTCGGTCTCTATTACCTGACCAAAGCCAAGCCCGGCGCGAAGGGTGAAGGCCGCTCTTTCGCCAACATTGAAGAAGTGCTCATGGCGCTGGATGCGGGCGCAGTCGAAACTCTGACCCCGATCCGCCTGCGCTACACCGGTGAACTGATCGACCTGACCACTGCGTACGACGATCAGGACATCATTCACACCGAGCCGGTTCGGGTCGAGCGCGCCTTCATCAACACGACTGTCGGCCGCGCGATTCTGAACGATCACCTGCCGAAGAGCATCCCCGGCAGCAGCGACCGGATGCCCTACATCAATGGCCTTCTTAAGAAGAAGGGCATTGGCGCGCTGGTGAACTATTGCTATCTGCGCTTCGCACTCGAGACTACCGTCAAGATGCTAGACGAAGTCAAGACGCTGGGTTTCCAATTCGCGACCCGCTCCGGACTGTCGATCGGCATTGACGACATGGTCATCCCCGACAGCAAACGAACGCTGGTCAAGGACGCTGAGAAGCAAGTCGTCGCCGTGCAGCAGCAATATCTCGACGGCGCCATCACCAACGGCGAGCGCTACAACAAAGTCATCGAAATCTGGTCGGCGATCACGGAAAAAGTGGCCGACGAAATGTTCGGTGAAATGCAGCGTCGCGACAAGGAAGGCGACCTCAATCCGATTTATGTCATGGCCGACTCCGGCGCTCGCGGATCGAAACAGCAGATCCGCCAGCTCTCCGGCATGCGTGGATTGATGGCCAAGCCTTCCGGCGAAATCATCGAGTCGCCCATCACGGCCAACTTCCGTGAAGGCCTTACGGTTCTGGAATACTTCGTCTCGACCCACGGCGCCCGCAAGGGACTGGCCGATACGGCGCTCAAGACGGCCGACTCCGGCTATCTGACTCGCCGCCTGGTCGACGTTGCGCAAGACGTAATCATCAGCGAGTACGATTGCGGCACGGTCGACGGCATCTACGTGCAGGGCATCGTCGAAGCTGGCGAGATCATCGAAGCGCTGCGCGACCGCATCATCGGCCGCGTCTCGCTCGAAAAAATTAAGGACTATGACGGCAACGTCATCGTCGACATCAATCAGGAAATTACCGAAGACCTCGCCGGATCGATTCAGGCGGCTGGCATCGAGCGGGTGAAAATCCGCTCCGTGCTGACCTGCGAATCGAAACGCGGAGTCTGCGTCATGTGCTACGGCCGCAACCTGGCTTCCGGACGCCTCGTCGAACTCGGCGAAGCTACCGGCGTCATCGCGGCGCAGTCCATCGGCGAACCTGGAACCCAGCTCACCATGCGTACCTTCCACATCGGTGGTACGGCATCGCGAGTCTCCGAACAGTCGCGCCTCGAAGCCAAGAACGTCGGCAACGTGCGCTTCATCGGATTGCAGACCGTCAAATCGAAGTCCGGCGACCTGGTTGTCATGAACCGCCAGGGCTCGATCGCGGTGGTCGACGAAAAGAATCGCGAGCGCGAGCGCTACTCCGTCGTGTACGGCGCGAAACTGAAAGTCAACGATGGCGATCCGGTCACGCAAGGCCAGGTCATGGTCGAGTGGGATCCTTACACCTTCGCTATCCTGACCGAAATCGGCGGCACGATTCAGTTCAAGGACTTGCAAGAGGGGGTCACTTTACACGAAGAGGTAGACGAAGTCACCGGCCTCTCGCGTCACGTGGTCGGCGATTCTCCCGACGAGAAACGTCAGCCCGCGATCGTGGTCAAGGGCAAAGCCAGCAAGCGTTACTTGATGCCATCCCGCGCTCACCTGATGGTGCAGGACGGCGATACCGCTTCGCCGGGCGACGTGCTGGCAAAGATTCCGCGCGAGACTACCAAAACGAAGGACATCACCGGTGGTCTGCCGCGTGTGGTCGAGCTGTTCGAAGCCCGCAAGCCGCATGAAACCGCGGTCATCAGCGAAATCGATGGCACGGTCAAATTCGGCGAGGTCTCGAAAGGCCAGCGCAAAATCTACGTGGTCGCCGACAACGGCACCGAAAAAGAATATTCGGTTCCGCGTGGCGTTCACATCAACGTGCAGGAAGGCGAGCGCGTCAAGGCCGGCGAGCCTTTGATGGATGGCCCGCTCAACCCGCACGACATCCTGGCGGTTCTCGGCGAAAAAGAACTGCAGGCTTACCTGGTGAACGAAATCCAGGAAGTCTATCGCCTGCAGGGCGTCAACATCTCCGACAAGCACATTGAAGTGATTGTCCGCCAGATGATGCGCTGGGTGAAGGTCGAGGATGTGGGTGATACCCGGTTCCTGCTCGAAGAGCAGACCGACAAGTTCGCCTTCCGCGAAGAGAACGAGCGGGTGATTGCGCAGGGCGGCAAGCCGGCCACCGGCCGTCCGCTGCTCCTCGGAATCACGAAGGCATCGCTGTCCACCGACTCCTTCATCTCGGCGGCGTCGTTCCAGGAGACCACGCGCGTGCTCACCGAAGCCAGCATCAACGGCAAGGTCGATCACCTGCGCGGCCTGAAAGAAAACGTCATCGTCGGACGCCTCATCCCTGCCGGCACCGGCATGGAGTACTACCGCAACGTGCGCCTCTCGCCAGAAATGGAAGAGGCCGCGGCCAAGGTACAGGCGGAAGTTTCGGCGGCCTATGAAGAAGCCGAGCGTGCTCTCGAAATGATGCGCCACGAGGGCGAAACCGACGATCTGCCCGTGGAACTCCCCGCGGCCGAGTAGTCAAATCTGAAGCAAACTTCGGGGGCGAATTCATTTCGCCCCCGAACCTGCTTCTGGATTTGCTCGAACGACAAATGCACGCCAACCCCCAGCGCTTGCGCGATAAAGACAGCTACGAACTTCCTTCTTTGCGTCCCGTGCCTCCAGGCCCTAAGCTAGAGCAGCGCATGCTACGCTTCCTCCGCCTCTTACGATTAGCCTTCTGGCGGGCTTTCGTTCACGACGCCTTTGCCACCGCCAAGGCCGCGGCCTATTCTTCGATTTTTACGTTCTTCCCTGTCCTGCTGATCGTCGGCTCTGGTCTGGCTTCGTGGCGCAAGGGCGCGCCTTACCTGCGCGAGATTTCCTACGCCCTCGGCAGTATTCTGCCGACGGGAGGGAACACCGCGCTCAGTTATCTGAAGGGGGGAGCGGGGCAGCATCCGGTCGGCTTGCTGACCACGACGTCGGTAATCACGCTATGGACCGCCTCTGGCGTCATGATCTCCTGGATGGACGGTTTCCGCCGCTGCTACGAACTGCCGAAAACCTGGGGCTTCGTACAGGAACGCCTCATCGCATTTCTGCTCGTCGTTTTCGCGCTCGTTCCCATGACCTTTGCCACGCTGCTGGTCGCCGTGGGCAGCAAGTTTGAGGCGCGCCTGCTGCCTTACATCGACCCGGATTTCAGCTTCTACGTTTTCCTGCTCTGGGGCGCAACCCGCTGGCTGATCGCGACCCTCACCAGCATCGCCGTAATTGCGCTGATCTATCATCACGCCGTCCCGCGCACGCAACCCTGGCATAGCGTGATGCCCGGCGCCATGCTCGCGACGATTCTCTGGTTCTCGACCACAGTTGCGTTTCGCGCCTACCTGCAGCACTTCGGCGACTTCGCCACCATTTACGGGTCGCTCGGCGCCGCCATGGCCCTGCTGGTATGGATGTACCTGATTTCTCTGGTCGTGTTAGTAGGCGCGGAATTCAACGCGCTGCTATTTCCCCGTGCCATGCTGGGAAAAGAACTCACGGCGATTAGCGGTTCTAAGTAGTAGGGTAATTTTTCAGCCTGAACGCAAGGGGAAATTTGAGGGTGTCATCCTGACCGGAGCCGTTCTTCAGGCGGAGGGAAGGATCTCACGTGCAGGCCGATACTCTCTCTGAGGAGCTCCACGCAACATCCGTCACCCGGCTGAAGTACGCCGAGTTCGGGATGACGCCTCCAAAGGAGAGGCAGCAAACCCAACTGCACTACTGCCGATTGAGGAGACAGGTTGAGAATCAGTAAGCCAATCCGCAAGCCGGAGTCGACTGCCGACCCCTCCACGGTGCAGCCTTCGCTTCGCCGCGCGAAAATCATCTGCACCATCGGCCCCGCCTGCAACACCGAACCCGCCATGCGCGACCTGCTACGCCTCGGCATGGACATCGCCCGCCTCAACTTCTCGCACGGCACCCACGACGATCATGCCCACAACATCCTGCGCCTGCGCCGCGCCGCCGAGCGCGAAGGACGCACCGTCTGCATCCTCCAGGACCTGCAAGGCCCGAAAATCCGCACCGGCCAACTGGAGCGCCACGAACCCGTCCAGCTAAAATCCGGCACGGTCGTGACCATCACGCCGCAAGACGTGCCCGGCACCGCCACGCGCATCTCGACAACGTTCCCCGATCTCGCCCACGAACTCAGCCCCGGCGCCCGCATCTTATTAAGTGATGGATTAATCGAGCTGCGCGTGCGCGGCGTCCGTGGAGACGACGTTCTCTGCGACGTCCTTAACGGCGGCACGCTGGGCGAACACAAAGGCATCAATCTTCCCGGCATCGCTCTCTCGATTCCCGCTCTCACAAAAAAAGACCGCAAAGATCTCGAATTCGGCCTGGCTCACGGCGTAGACGCGGTCGCGATTTCCTTCGTCCGCACCGCCGCCGATGTCAGCATGGTCAAGCAGATTATCGCCAAGCGCGGCAGCGACGTCCCCGTCATCGCGAAACTCGAAAAGCCGCAAGCCATCGATCATCTCGAAGAGATTCTCGAAGTCTCCGACGGAGTCATGGTCGCCCGCGGCGATCTCGGCGTAGAAATGGCGCCAGAAAAAGTCCCCGTCATTCAGAAGCACGTAATTCGCCGTGCGTCCTCCTGGCGCAAACCGGTGATCACCGCGACGCAGATGCTCGAGTCGATGATCGAAAACCCCCGTCCCACGCGCGCTGAAGCCAGCGACGTAGCCAACGCCATCTTCGACGGCACTGACGCCGTCATGCTTTCCGCCGAAACCGCCAGCGGCCAGTATCCCCGCGAATCCGTTTCCATCATGGCGCGCATCGTCATCGAAGCCGAATGCAACATGGGCGACTTCGTGCAGTTCCGGCGCCGCCGCGAGCACCGCGGACTCTCCGTCGCCGAAACCATCTGCGAATCCATCGCCCACTCCGCCGAAGATTTGCCCATGGGTGCGATCGCCGTCTTCACCGAGACCGGCAACACGGCCCGCATGATTTCCAAATACCGCCCCAAAGTCCCGCTCTACGCCTTCACCCATTCGGAACCAGTGGTCCGCCGCATGAATCTCTACTGGGGAGTGCATCCCGTCCGCTGCCGCCAGGCCCACTCCGCCGAGCAGATGGTGACCATGGCCGAGCAAGATCTCGTCCGCCGCGGTCTGCTGAAGCCGGGGGACGTCCTCGGCGTAGTCGCCGGCACGCGCCAGCTTTCCGGTTCCACCAACCTCATGCGCCTGCACGTGGTCACCGACGAGGAAGCCGAGAGCATCGCCCGAAAGAAGCAGCGCCCGAAAAAAGCGCGCTCTCAGAAATTGAAACCCAGATAATTTCGGAAGGTGCTCTCGCGTGGAGTCTCGCGACTCTGGGGTGAGAATTATCAAAACGCCTCAAGAGCACAAGCTATAATCCCCCTCGTATGACCGAAGAGATACTCTCGGTAGCCGTCTGGGAACCCGTGCCCGAAATGGAAGCCGCGTCGCTCGCCACCCTGCGCGAACTCAGTTCCATTCTCACCGCCAAAGGCTATGGACGCGACTTGCTCTACCGCGACCGCGAATCGCACTACGTTCTAGTGCGCCACTGGAAGTCCGAAGAAGCCCGCAGCACCGCCCAGGAAGACCCCGACATGCTCCGCTGCTGGGCCCGACTGGGCAACGAAATCCAAATCGTAAAAGTCTACGAAACCCTCACCGAAGTGTCTCTGGAAAAAGAGAAGTAGGGCGACGCATGTAGCAAATGGCACTCATTTAGCAGCCGGGTGCCCCATTTCTCGCGCCCTTTGCGAGAAGTGGGGATTTAAACTAGCAACAATATGCCCGCCGATTCCGTCCGCGAATTCGCCAACAACGCCGTCGACCCAAGAGTCCGCGGCTTTCTGCACACTCCCGCCGCCCCCAACAACCAAGGTCTGATCCTCTCCCACGGTGCCGGCTCCAACGCTGCAGCCCCGCTCCTCGCAGTCCTAGCCGAAACATTCGCCGGCGCCGGCTTCACCGTGCTGCGCTGTGATCTCCCCTATCGCCAGACGCGATCCTTCGGACCCCCCGGCCCCGCCGACGCTGCTCGCGACCGCGCCGGCCTGGCCCACGCACTAGCCGCCATGAGAAAAATAGTTTCGGGCCGCCTAATCCTCGGCGGCCATTCCTATGGCGGACGCCAATCCAGCATGCTCTGCGCCGAGCTCGCGAAACAATCTCCAGAAGAACTTCCGGCGGTCCTGCTCCTGCTCTCCTACCCGCTGCATCCCCCACGCAAGCCCGAACAGCAGCGCACCCAGCATCTCCCTGATCTGCGTACGCCCACGCTCTTCGTCCATGGCACCCGCGACCCCTTCGGCTCCATCGCCGAACTAGAACAAGCAATAAAGAGGATCCCCGCCAGGACGAACTTACTAACCGTCGAAGGCGCCGGCCACGACCTGGGATTTAAAGGAAAAGCAAAGCAGGAAGAACTACCCACTCTGATCTTGTCCGAACTCACCAATTTCCGAGACTTGTCATCCTGAGCGGAGTAGCTGGTTCGCGAAGCGAAGCAGCTACGCAGTCGAAGGACCCCTTGCAGTGTGCATCATCGCTGGCACGTGAAGGAATTTCCACCAGCCAACTAATTCACCCACCCGGACTTCCCTCCGCCATTCCCCTTGCGCGGATCGTCGTCCGGAGGGATGTAGTTCCCGTGCTCGTCGAAGTGAACCTGGCGGTCGTGCTTCGACATGTAGACTTCAAACTTCTTCGCCGCCCGCCGCCGCTTCCAGCGATAGTAGGAATTGCGGGCTTCGAAGTAGCGCTCGGTCAGGCCGAGCGAAAAGCGGCTCGATAAGAATACCTTGTACCAGATGTATCCCGCGCCCAGGCCGAGCAGCATGACGAAATAGAACAGCGCGAAGTGAGAGAGCAACAGATACGCGGTCTCAATCCCCGCCACTCCGATCACAATCCACTTCACCGGAATCTGGATTGGAATCGGGAACAGCATGATGGGCGCGCCCCGGTTCAAGAGGAAGAAGACCATCAGGATCGCATTGGCGGCCGCCCCCGATCCGATGGCAGGCCCTTGCGCAATCACATGCGTGAGCGACAACAGGAATCCGGCCACTCCGGAAAGCGCGACGCTGCCGAAGAACAGGCCGTAAAATGCCGTTAGGCCGATGCGCTCTTCAACCGCAGATCCCAGAAAGTAGATGCCGACCAGCGACAGCAGAAAATCCAGCGGGTCAACGTACATGAAGGCGTAGGTAATGAACTGCCACAGCCAGCCCGCGCGAACGTGCGTTGGATCAAGGACTCCAAGCGCTAAGACGGTCTGCCCGATCGGCTGCGCAAATGACATCAACAGCAGAATGACTACGTAGATTGCTGTGCTGCCGAGGATAATCTGCCGCACTGCGCCGCGAAATGGAGGCAGCCCCATTTCGAAAGAAGAATTCCTGGCCATAATTGCAAAGCCGTTGAGGTGGAACGGCCTGATGTTCTATATCTTACCAGCCCCTTACCGCTCGGGCACCGGCACCACTGCCAAACTCCCATGTCCCGCCTTGTCTAGTGCCCGCACCGCCGCCGCGCGCGCCCAATTGTCATGAAATGGAGCATGCTTTGATAGCCGCCGTCCAGAACAATCCCACCCCAGACAGCGATTCCTTGATTCTTCGAAAAATCCTTCGTCTACAGCTTGGGCCCCTTGACCGGACAGGCGGAAAGAATCTAAATACTATCAGGAGGCTCTAATCCGCGAGGGAGGCTTTATGATTCTTTGTCCCGAATGCGAAACTAATCTCGATGTCGATGAGGAGGGCGTCGACGAAGGGGAAATGATTTCGTGCCCCGAGTGTGGCACCGACTTTGAAGTCATCACTACCAGTCCGCTCGAACTTAAAGTTGTAGAGGCAGGCTACGTAGAAGAAGACGAAGAAGAGGCCGAGGAGAGCGAAGACGGTGACTACTCCTAGCCTTCCCGCGCAGCCGCTTCCGGCGCAACGCCTGGATCAGCAACTCCCGGCGCGGGCTTTCCCTGGGTTATCCGTCAGGTTATCCACCCTCGGCTCCCCTCTGATCGTAATTCTTCTTGTGCTTCTTCTTGCGCTCTTCCTGCCCACGTTCAGTTCGCGGCAGCGGCTGCTCGCCGCTGATCAGAAAAGCAAGCCCTACGCACTCATCGCCGGAACGGTCTGGGGGCCTGACGACCATCCCGTCTATGGTGTCCCAGTAAGAATCCGCCGCGCCACCGATAAAGCCAAGAAAACCCGCTGGCAAGTCTATTCCGACCACATGGGCGAGTTCGCGCAGCGGCTTCCAAGCGGCGAAGCCGACTACATTCTCTCGGCCGACCTCAAAGGCTTCAAGACCGTAGACGGCAGGCCGTTGCGCCTGGTCAAGGAAGTGACCGTTCACATCTATCAGGATGAACGCGAAGACACCGGATTGCATCTCACTATTGACGAGGCTGGTGTTCCTGGAACTGCCGCGGCAGGTCCGTGAGACAATAGCACCAGCATGAATCGTGGACCATTTCGACTCACGGCTGTGATCCTGGCTTGCGGCCTGCTGTTCGCTCTGATCGCGGTCGCGACTGCCGCGCCGCAAAACTCCGCACCCAATAGCGCCGCACCCAATAATCTCGACAATAAAGATAAAGCCGTCGGGCGCCTGCTCTACGGCAAGGTGCTCGACTCCCAGGACAACCCGCTCCCCGACGCCGCCGTCTACGTGACCAATACCCGTACTCGGGCGGTCAAGACCTATATTGTCGGGCCGGATGGCACCTACCGGTTTCCCTCGCTTTCCACCGCCGTCGACTACGAAGTCTATGCCCAATATAAGGGCCACAAAAGCGACACCAAATCAGTCAGCCAGTTCGACGACCGCTCCCAGGTCTACCTCGACCTGAAAGTGGATATCCGCTAGGGCAGATCAGGATCAGTATCTTTTCATGCAACTTTTCAGTGCCCTCTCGGGTTCAATATAAAGGGATATACATCTGGAGGATACTGTGAACGGATCGTTTTCTACTCGTAAACTCAATCGAACCGCGCTGGCCGCGAAGGCGGTATTGGCGTGCGTAACGCTGCTTTGTGCTGTGTCTGCCCTGGCCCAAGGGGGCGCCATGAGCCCCTATCAGGATGAAAGAGACGGCGTCAGCGCCGGTGGCAAGTGGATGAAGTTCCAATCGGAAGACAAAATGACGGGCGCCAAGAAGACTCGCTTCGAACTGCTCTCGAACAATTATTTCAGGGAAGACCCGGACTACAAGCCCAGAATCGAACTCATCTGCACCAATGGCAAGTACGCCTATGCCGACTTCAATCCTGGAGCCAAGCTGGGTCGGCCCGACTATCCCGGTTTCTGGGGCCAGCCCAAGATGGAAGTCAGAGTGCGCACCGATGATGTCCCCAACCGCAAAGGCTGGAATTGGCGCGGCCACTTCCTTTCCATGGACAAGGGCACCATTCGCGGCGCAATCGGAGCCCAGCTCTTCAACGTGGAAGTTAAAACCAGAACCGGTTACGCGATCGCCGAATTCTCGCCCGCCGGGCTGAATCTCGACGATATGAAAAAGTCCTGCGACCTGACGCCCAAAAAGCCCAGCAGAGACTAAGTTGGCCACTGCCGGTACCGAGAAAGCCCATGTGGGGACGGGCGCATTCGCCCGTCCAGCCTGGGCGAAGCCCGGCGCCAATTCTTCCCCGCGCGGCCGACAGCGCCGTTATCCGATAACCCTGCACTGCCTTGTTCCCGGTAACCCGCTCCCACTCGCTGCCAATCTACCCGGCGCAACCCTTTTGGCACTTGCCGCCCTGCCTGCTCAACTGGCACCTTAAAGTGTCAGGCAAGGCA
>JBEKRY010000162.1:0-10764 GCA_049517555.1 Candidatus Sulfotelmatobacter sp.
TTGGCGATGGTGCCTTCGATAATCTTCAGCAGGGCTTGCTGGACGCCCTCGCCGGAAACGTCGCGGGTGATCGAGGGATTCTCGTCCTTGCGGCCGATCTTGTCGACTTCATCAATGTAGATGATGCCGGTCTGAGTGCGGCTTACGTCGCCGTCAGCGGCCTGCAGCAGCTTGAGAATAATGTTCTCGACATCCTCGCCGACGTAGCCGGCTTCGGTCAGCGTAGTGGCGTCGACGATCGCGAACGGCACATCCAGCATGCGGGCCAGAGTCTGCGCCAGCAGTGTCTTGCCGGTTCCGGTCGGGCCGATCAACATGATGTTCGACTTGGTCAGTTCGATGCCGTCGCCGGTCTTCTGGCGGTTCATGTAGATGCGCTTGTAATGGTTGTAGACCGCGACCGCCAGCTTCTTCTTGGTCTGCTCCTGGCCGATGACGTACTCGTCGAGGAAGGTTTTTACTTCCTGCGGCTTGGGCAGCTGGTTGGGAGTGGTGGCCTGCGGAGTCGCGGTGCGGTCGTCTTCGAGAATGGAATTGCAGACCGCGACGCACTCGTCGCAAATATAGGCGCGGGGATAATCACTGGGCGACGAGATCAGTTTGGCTACGGCGTCCTGCGACTTGTGGCAGAACGAACAGCGAAGAATCTCGTCGGAGCCCGACTTGTTTTTCACTCGGCGTTACTCCTTGGATCTGTCTCCGGTATCACCGCTCCCGGCTTGCGTCAGGCGCGAAGGCAGATCATACAGCTTTTGCCGTCTTATAGATGATATCGTCGATGATTCCGTATTCCTTAGCTTGCTGCGCGTTCATGATGAAGTCACGCTCGACGTCCTTTTCAACCTTGTCGAGTTTCTGTCCGCTGTGCTTGGAGAGTAACTGATTGGTTATCTCTCGCATACGCAGGATTTCCCGGGCGTGGATGTCAATGTCGGTGGCTTGTCCCGACAAACCTCCCATCGAGGGTTGATGTATTAGAATCCTCGAATTCGGCAGCGCCAATCTCTTTTTCGCTTGGCCGGATGCCAAGAGTAACGCCGCCATGGAAGCGGCCTGCCCCACGCACAGCGTCATGACATCGTTCTTCACGTATTGCATGGTGTCGTAAATCGCCATGCCGGCCGTGATGGAGCCGCCCGGAGAGTTGATGTAAAGCTGGATGTCTTTCTCGGGATCTTCTTGAGCCAGAAACAACATTTGAGCGATCACCAGGTTGGCGATGTTGTCGTCAATCGGCGTGCCGATGAAGATAATGTTGTCGCGCAGCAGCCGGGAATAAATATCGTAGGCGCGTTCGCCCCGCCCGGTTTGCTCGATGACCATCGGAACGAGCATCATGCGTGCATCGTTCTTGCTTCCATCATCATTTTGCTTCATGTTCACCTGTCACACTCCGCCCCGATGCAACGCCTAATCTTGCAGGGGAGGATTCGAAAGTTGTCCACGGCTTTCTTGTACTACGCGGACTGGCGATACAGAAAATCGAGGGTCTTTTCGCTGCGGATTCTGTTGCGAATTCTATCGAGGCCCCCATCCTGTGTCAAACGAGCGCGGACCGCTTCGGAAGTCTGTTTCGACTGCTGGGCCAGGGCTTCAATCTCGCGATTGAATTCATCCTCGCCGACGTCGATCTTTTCCAGCTCCGCAACGCGTTCCAGTAACAACGACGACTTCACATCCTGCACCGCCTGGTCCCGCTGGCCGGCCCGCAAGCGCGGCAGGTCCATTTTTTTCAGGTCCTCCATCTTCATGCCCTGCGCCGCCAGCGCGCGCAAGCCGCGCTCCAGACGCAGATCGATCTGCCGCTCGACCAGCGACTCCGGCACTTCGAAATCATTGCGCTTTACTAGTTCTGCCACCAGCTTGTCTTTGGCCTCGCGCTCGGCATCGTGGCGGCGTTCGGCTTCCATGTTTTCGCGAATTTGTTTGCGGACTTGGTCAAGAGACGTGAACTCACCCAGTTCCTTGGCGAAATCGTCATTCAGTTCAGGCAGTTTTTTTTGCTTGATGGCCTGAATCTTCACGGTGTAGACGAACGTCTTGCCAGCGAGGCGCTTGTCGCTCGTGTCTTCGGGATAGACGACTTCGAATTGACGTTCGTCGGCGGCATTGGCGCCGCGCAAGTTTTCAGTAAACTCCGGCACCGTGTTTTTGCCGCCGATTTCGATGAGGATTTCGTCCATGTGGACGGGCTTGGAAGTGTCGTCGTCCACTTTCGGCCTTCCGTCCATTGAAGCCTGGGCGAAGTCGCCGTCGGCCAGCGGACGGCCTTCCACCGAAGTGAACGTCGCATGCTGCTCGCGCACGTTGTTCAGCGCGTCTTCCACTTCCTCATCTTTTACGACAATCTCGGGATGGTCGGCGCGTAGCTCCTTGTAGCCTTCGACCACGATGTCGGGCATGATCTCGAAGCTGGCCTTGAAGCGGAGCGGCTCGCCGTCATGAATGTGCAGGTCCGTCACCTGGGGCTGTGACACGGGAATCAGGCCTTGTTTTTCGGCCTCCTTGCGGAAGTAGCGCGGCACCAGCGCCTCGACCACGTCGCTCTTCAGGTCTTCCTTGAAACGCTGCTTAATGATGGAAGCCGGCACGTGCCCAGAGCGGAAGCCGGGCAGCCGCGCCACTTTCTGGTATTTCTGGACGATGACTTCCATTTCGCGAGCCACGTCCGCGGCCGGAATTTCGACCGAGATCTCGCGCTTGACGCCGTCCTGCTTGGCGTCAGTTTTCACGTCATTCTTAGTACCGACTGTTTCTGTGGGACTCACGTTTTCCCTTTCGGCCTTGCCCCGCCTCGTCCGGCCGTATCCCAGGTCCTCGAGCCAGGACCCGATCTTTTTCACACGCCGTTAATCTTGAGTGTAAAGACTAAGGGAGAGCAGCGTCAAACCGCCAGAGGACGTTCATCCTTGGGTCGGTAGGCTCCTCCCGGAATCGGAATTCATAGTGAGCCTGTGGTGTAATGACCGGGTGTCCTGGCTTACTGTTCTCAATCGCGAAGTCGTCACATGCACGCGCTGTCCGCGGCTGGTCGCCTATCGGCAGGAAGTCGCGCGGGTGAAGCGGCGTGCTTATCTCGGTTGGAAATACTGGGGCAAGCCGGTGCCGGGCTTTGGCGATCCGCACGCGCGCGTGCTCGTGATGGGGTTGGCTCCCGGCGCGCATGGCTCGAACCGCACTGGGCGGCCATTTACCGGCGATGCCTCTGGCAAGTTCATGTATCCCGTCCTGTATGACGTTGGATTCGCCAGCCAGCCTACGGCAACCGACCGCAACGACGGCATGAAGTTGAAGGATCTTTATATTACGGCCGCGGTGCGCTGCGCCCCGCCCGACAATAAGCCCTTGCCGCAGGAACTGGCGGAATGCTCGCATTTTCTCGATCGTGAGCTGGCGGGATTGAGAGATGTAAGAGTGGTTGTCGCCCTGGGGAAGATCGGGTTCGACGCCTATCTGAACTACTTGAAGCGCCGCGGGCTGCTCGTGAGCAAGAAAGCCTATGTCTTCAAACACGGCGCCAGTTACCGGATGCCCGATGGTAAGGTGTTGCTGGCGTCCTACCATCCCTCGAACCAGAACACGCAGACCGGCAAGCTGACCCGAAAAATGTTTACAGAAATCTTTCAGGAGGCGGCAAGACTTGCCGATAGAAAACCTTAAGGCGCCGCTCATGCCGACTCGCTCGACCGTCCTGCATTTGAGGGTATAGCCGAAAGGCTGGTCAGCGAACAGGCGGCGGCGCCATTTGAAGTTTTTATGTAGGTCGGACACTCTTGTCCGCCGCCGTTGATTTTGTTTTTTTCTTTTGATCCTCGGCCCTTTCCGTTGACTCGCTATCGATTCCGTAGCGACGACTTGCAACAACAAAACCAAGTGCAGAACCGGCGGACAAGAGTGTCCGCCCCACATGCGCTAGCGCAACTTCGTGACCGTAACTTCCAGTTGAAACTGCCGCTTGGAGTTGGGGTCATCCATGCTGCCCACAACCACCGGCTTGCCCAGCATGGCCAGAGTGCTGCCGCTGATCTTGAGTTGCCGGATGACGGGCCGCGCGTCATGGCCCGCGCCTTGCTCCGGGATCGCGAAGTTGCTGTTCTCGGCCCGCACTATCAATGCGATGCCGTCGGAGCGCTCCCTGATCTGGCACCAGATGGTCGTGCCCACATCAATGTACTGAAACTCGCCCTCTTTGGGCTCGACCGGGACGCGGGTGCCGATCTTCATCTCGTTGGAATCGTCCGAGTTCCCGTTCAGCGAGTATTGACGAGTGTTGATCTTTTTGCCGTCTTCCAGTTCGTTCAATGAAAAGTCGACGCGGTAAGCGTGCAACGGCTTCTCGGGGCGCTCAGAGGATTTTTCTTCCGTGCTGGACTTCGCCACAGGCGCGTCCTGTGCGTGAGTTGTCGCTCCCCAGCCATTCATGAATCCTAGAATTGCAATTGTGCCAACTACTATTGCCTTGCGCATGATGCGTCTCCTTGGGTTGTTTATCTTTCTGCAGTGTCGTGGCTCGGTTCGTCTGAATCCATGGGCCCCTGGCCAGAAGCGAGAGCCTTCAACTCTTCAAGATCACGCTGCAAAGCTTCGCTTCTGGCGCGTGCGATCAGCACGGCTTTTTCCGGATACTCCGCAACATAGCTCTGCAAAAGTTTCTCCTGCTCGCTCAACGGTTGACGAGACGGAAACTGGTCGAGCTTGGGCTGATCGAGTTTGGGTTGATTGAAATTGGAATTGGCCGCCACGATGGTCTCCTGACGCACATGATTCGCGGTTCGCCGACGCGCCTCCGTAGACGCTTGCGGATGACGTTTATTTGAACCCGCACCGCTGTTCGATGCGACCAGCCTCGCCGGATCCTTCGCAGCTTCCGTCATGGCCGGTGAATGACGCGCCACGACTGGGCGCGAGGGCTTGCCCGATCGCCAGGCCAATGCCAGAGCTATCACGACAACGGCCGCCAACGCTCCGGCAACGCCCCATTGCCACCAGGCGCGATCCGGAACCTGTGCCCGCTCGGCCTGCAAGTTCGCCAAGACCCGATCTTCGAGTCCCGCCCTCGGCTCGACGGCCGCATATTTTGCCAGCGCAGCATCGAGCGCGCGGTCGAGTTCGTCCTGCTTCCTGTCTGTCATGGTTTCCTCTGCTTCCTGCCGGTCCGTCCCGCCAGCTTCTCCCGCAGAATCTGCCGCGCCCGGAAGACTCGCGACCGCACCGCCGCCTCGTTGATGCCCAACGTCGCGGCCACTTCTTTAGGCGACATTTCTTCAATCGTCGACAAAATCAACGGCTGGCGCAGTTTCTCCGGCAGGGCCGCGATCATCTTTTCCACCGAGTCGCTCACCTGCGCGCCGTGCACGGTCTCATCCGCGGAAGTCTCGGACGAAGCCACTTCCTTAATCGGCTTCTCAGGATCCTCCAACGGAATTTCCCGCGTCCGTCCCCGCTGCCGGCTGCGGTCTACCGCGACCCGCCAGGCGATTCGCGCCAGCCACGTCTTCGGGTCGTCCACCGCGGCGAGCTTCGAACTGTAACGCAGCACACGCATAAACGTTTCCTGGGTCGCGTCTTCGGCGTCGTGGTGGCGGCGCAGGACGGCATACGCGATGCGGTAGACGAGCCGCGAGTGCTCCCGGACCAGCGCTTCGAGCCCGGAGGTATCAGTCTCAGCTCGACCGCGCCCGGATTCTGTGCGCTCCGCCCTATTGCGATCCTCTTTACTGCGATCGGTGGTCGCCACTCCGCTCAGGATCGCCTCTCCCACCAGCACTCGTCTGCCCTCACTCATAAAGACCGTCCGTGGGTGGGTTTTGTTCAGGAATATCTGAGAGAAGAACGACTGGCAGAAGGTTACTTGAGGAAGGGAGTGTCCGCCCCACACGAGCTAGAAGCCCACCATCACCGGTTCTGGCTCCAGGCGCACACCCCAGATTTCCACGACGCGCTGCTGGATCTGATCTTTCAAGGCGAGCACTTCGGCGGCCGTGGCGCCGCCGCGATTGATAATCGCCAGCGCATGTTTGCTCGAGATGCCGACGTGGCCAAAGCCGTATCCGCGGGCGAAGCCAGATTTTTCCACCAGCCACGCTGCTGAGACTTTCCGGTTCTTTTCCAGGGAGGGAAAGCTGGGCAGGGTCAACCCCTTGGCCACGGCTCGTTTCTGCAACTCCTCGTGCTGCGCGTCAGAAAGCACGGGATTCCTGAAGAACGAGCCCGCGCTTTGGCAATCGGGATCGCCGGCAACGATCAGCATGCCCTTGCGCGCGCGAATATGGCGCACTGCCTCGCGCGTCTCCGCAAGGTTAGGCGGAGTCTCACGGCCCTCGAAATGCCGCTTCAGGTCGGCATATGCGAGGTACGGCTCGCCGCCGGGCCTGAGCGCGTAAGTGACTCTGAGTATGATGAACCGTCCGCGCTCGGTCGTATTGAAAATGCTGGAGCGGTAGGCGAAACCGCAGGCCTCGCGGCACAGTTCGCGCACATGGCCATCTTTTTGATCAAAGACTTCGACCGATTCGATCGTCTCGGACACTTCCTGCCCATAGGCGCCGACATTCTGCACCGGCGTTCCACCCACGCTGCCCGGGATTCCGCTCAGGCACTCGACGCCCGCGCACTTCGCCATGACGCTGTATGACACGAAGCGGTCCCAGGATTCGCCCGCGCCCACTTCAAATAGAACCCCGCCTTGGTCGTTGTTTCCTGGACGCTGTTCAATACCGGGGATCGTGACCTTCAGCACCATGCCCGGCCAGCCGGAGTCAGCCACGACCAGATTGCTGCCGCCGCCCAGAACAAACAGAGGCAGGTTTCCGGACTGCGCGAACAAGATCGCCTCCTGCACTTCGCCGGTCGACTTGGCCTCCACGAAGAAGCGCGCCGGCCCCCCCACGCGGAAGGTGGTGAAGGGCGCGAGGGGAACATTCTCCTGAAGCAGCATGGTTGCTCTCAATATACACAGGGCCGTTGTTCTCGCCGCCTGTCATCTCCAAACCCTGTCATCCTGAGCGCAGTGATTGCTTCGCGAAGGCGAAGCAGTCACGAAGTCGAAGGACCCCTATCAGCACGCGCAACCATGGACTCGTCAGGGCATTCGCAAGAGAGAACTCCTCGAATCGCCGGAACCGCCCTCGATGGACTAGGGCTCTTTCGACTGCATTGCCGTTCGCTTTGCGAATGGCAACTTCGCTCAAGATGACACGCGTTACAATAGACACAGAGGAACAACACACATGCCGATGTATCCCGAAATTATGGTGATCCCCATGCGCGAAGAACTGACGCGCCTGGGAATAGAGGAACTCCGTACTGCCGAGGAAGTCGACCAGGCGCTGAAGAACCGTCCCGGCACGACGATGGTGGTGGTGAACTCGATTTGCGGATGCGCTGCCGGGCGCATGCGGCCCGCGGTCCGCATGGCGATGCAGAACTCCGTTCGTCCCGACCACGCCTACTCTGTTTTCGCCGGGCAGGAAAAGGAAGCCACCGACCGCGCCCGCAGTTACTTCACGGGTCAGATGCCGTCATCGCCTTCGATCGGGATTCTGCGCGACGGTCAACTCGTCTACCTCATGCCGCGCAGCGACATCGAGAGGCGCGAAGCCCCGGCCATTGCTGCCGATCTGAAGGCGGCGTTCGATCAACTCTGCGCGAAACCGGCCGCGGTGTAGACCCGCCAGTCAACTTGTCATTCCGAGGAACGAAGTGACGAGGAACCTGCTTTCTGCCGGCGCACGCAACAGCAGGTTCCTCGCTTCGCTCGGAATGACAATCCATTCGTCGAACACTACTTCTTGGTTCCCTCAGTCATCATAAACGCCTTGACCACGATCGCATTCGGCTGCACGCCTACGGGAATCAGAGTCAGCAGCGAATACTCCGTCGGCTCGAGCTTCCGCGGATTGCGTTTCTGGATGACCGTCACATCCCCCGACTGCGTGTCCAGCACGAGCAGATAATTCTGGTCCGGCGTGAGCGCGAGGCCGTCGGGATGGCTGCCTACCGTCAGCGTCCAGATGCGGCGGCCCATGTCGATGTCATAGACGGCGACGCTGTTTGATCCGAAGTTCGTCACGTAGAGCCGGGAATTGTCGAGCGTGACTACGCCGCGCGAGGGATGCTCGCCAATCTCCGGGCTGCTGCCGACTTCGTCATTGCCGGTTTCGATGATGGAAATGCTGTCGGAGTCAAAGTTGCAAACCATCAACTCACCGCCGTCCGGCTTCAGCGTGAGACTGACCGGGGTGCGGCCTACGTCGAGCAGCGCGATCAGATGATCATTTTTCGGCGCGCTGCCTTGCTGACCAATCGAACCCGGAGCAGTCGAAGCCAGAGCAATCGAAGCCAGAGCAATCGAGGCGACCTGCGACGAGCCCGAGCAGGCTACGAACGCCTTGCTCGAGTCCGGCAGAATCGCAATGTCTTCCGGTTGCTGGCAGACCGGCAGCGTAGCGCGCACGCGTAACAACTTCGCGTCGATCAGGGAAACGGTATTGTCGCCGCGATTGCTGACTACGACGGTCGAACCATCGGACGAAATCCGCGCCAGCCCCGGCGAAGCCCCCACCCGTACGTTGCCGATCACCATCCGCTTCTCGAGATCGATCACACTCACGTTCGCCGAGCCCGAGTTGGCCACGTAGGCGCGTTTGCCGTCTTCCGCCACGTCAATAAAGTAGGGCCGACCGTGCACGCCAATCGTCGCCACCACGGTGTTCGACTCGGCGTCGATCACGCTGACGTTGTTCGATCCTGTATTAACTACGTAAATCTCATTCTTCTTGCTGTTGGCCGCCAAACCGGTCGGCTCGCTGCCGACGGGGATCGTCTTGGCCAGCGCAAACGTGCGCAGGTCAATCACGCTGACCGTGTTGCTCTTGCCATTGGAAACGTAGGCGTACTCGCGGTAGAGCGGCCCGTAGTCCGGCAGCGCCCGCTCGCGAAAATACCACCAGCCGAGTCCGCCGAGTATCGGAATCAGCACAGCGATGAAGAGGAGTTTTCGCAAGATGTTATTCGCTTGGGAAAAGAAGTAAAGACTAGCAGAAGTAAAGAGGAAGCCGTTCCGTAATAGCTCGACGAGTATCGGCCGCACGCGTACTATGTTGGCCCGATCACCTTTAACCCCCGTACCTGAGAAAAATGGCGCGCGTTGAAGGTTGCCACCGCGCTGCCGCGATCGAGGGCCGTCGCTGCGACGATCAAGTCATAAGATCCGATCATCTTGCCGGAGGATTCCAGTTCGGCCCAGATGCGGGCATGTTCCATGGCGGTCGTCTCCGTGTAGGGGAGAATCCGAACCGAACGCAAAATCCTGCCTATGTAGGCTTCCCGTTCGGCTTTGAACGCGCCCGTCGCTCGCTCTGCTCCGTGCCACAGTTCAGCGACTGTGATCGCGGCAATCTGGAACTGCTCACCCGGTTGCGAAGCCACCCAGCGCTTCAGATCGAAGGTTTTTCTTTCGTCCCGGATAATGACATCCGTGTCGAGTACTATTGCCACCGGTCCACCGGGGGCTTGAGCATCTTGCGCGCCCGCCGCAAATCGTTCCGCCATGCCTTCGCATTCTCCGGCGACAGTTCGACCTCTTGCAGCGCTGCGGCTAATTCGCGCCCGGTGCACGTTTTTTCTTCGGTGGGCATAAGGCGGGCGACCGGGGCTCCGTTTTTTAGCAGGACGAACGTCATATTCTGGTAGCGGACGCGGTTTACGCAGTCGGCGAAATTGCGGGCGGCTTCGGTGACCGAGATGGATGTCTTTTTCATAAAATCAGAGTATCTGATTATACACAGATTGGGAAATCTCAATCCAGGGCCCCGACAAAAATTCCACATCTCCAACGGACCGGAGATATGGGACTCCTCGCATATGAGGAAAGCTAGCACAGCCGGAAGTCGACCTCGGTTGTAAGGTGCACCGCCACTGGCTTTCCGTCTCTCGTCGCCGGCTCAAATTTCCACGTGCTTACGGCAGCCAGTGCTTGTTTGTCGAGGTCTTTGTCCAAGCTCTTGATGACCTTCAGGTCGCGCACACTGCCCTCGGGCGTAACAATCATCGCAACCACGACCGACCCGCTCAGCTTCTTCTTCCGCGCTTTCTCGCTGTAATCGGGACCTGGCATGAGTACGGGCTTGGGTAACGTCACGCCATTGCCTACGTGGTACACGCCGTAAGGGTCGGGTTGCTGCTGCGCAAAGAGAGTGCCGTCAAACGGAAGCCCGATGACACTTACGAGTACCGCAACGGAGAGGCCGCTGCTGCGCAAAGAGAGTGCCGTCAAACGGAAGCCCGATGACACTTACGAGTACCGCAACGGAGAGGCCGTGAACGGAGATTCCTCACGCGAGACTCCAGAATCGCGCCTTTAGCGACTCGACTTACTTGCTGACTGTCGCTGTCTCCCGGGTTGCAATCGCAGGTACGGTGCGTCCCACTACCGCCGCGATCTGGCGCACTTGCACCATCAACTCGTCGAATTGATCGGGGAACAGCGACTGCGGGCCGTCGGAGAGTGCCTGATCTGGCTGGTGGTGCACCTCCACCATCAACCCGTCGGCCCCCACGGCGATGGCAGCACGCGACAATGGAGTGACTTTATTGCGCTTGCCAGTCCCGTGGCTGGGGTCGACCAGAATCGGCAGATGGCTCAGGCGCTGCACGGCCGGGACCACGCTCAGGTCGAGCGTGTTGCGGGTGTGGTCGGCGAAAGTCCGCACGCCGCGTTCGCAGAGCGCGACGTTGTAGTTGCCTTCGCTCAGGATGTACTCG
>JBEKRY010000163.1:0-11194 GCA_049517555.1 Candidatus Sulfotelmatobacter sp.
AATAAAATTGAAGGTTCCGGCATGCTTCTGCATTTCTACGGCATCGCGGGAGACGACGACTTCGTGGGCGCCGACGCGGAACGCGTCTTCCTTTTTATTAGGTGACGTGGTGAAAACGGTTACCTGGGCTCCCAGCGCACGAGCGAACTTCACGGCCATGTGGCCCAATCCTCCGAGACCCACTACGCCCACTTTCTGGTTCTTGCCGACCTTCCAGCGGCGCATGGGTGAGTAGGTGGTGATTCCGGCGCAAAGAAGAGGCGCAACCCCGGCGAGATTCAGGTTCGGGGTCACGCGCAGCACGAATCTCTGGTCGACGACAATGCTATCGGAGTAGCCGCCATAAGTAATGCCTCCGAGGTGCTTGTCGGGCGAATTGAACGTGAGTGTGAAGTTCGGGCAGAACTGCTCCAGGCCAGCTTTGCACTCGGGGCAGGTGCCGTCCGAGTCGACCATGCAGCCGACGGCCGCGAGATCGCCGGGCTTGAACTTGGTGACTTCGGAACCGACGCGGGCAACGCGGCCGACAATTTCATGTCCCGGGACAATGGGATACACGGTGGGCATAAATTCGCTCCACTCATTCCGCACCGAGTGGAGGTCGGAGTGGCAGATGCCGCAATAGAGAATTTCGATCTGGACGTCGTTCTCGGTGGGTTCGCGCCGCGGGATCGTGCTAGAAGCCATCGGTGATGTTGCGCTGGAAGCAGAGTAGGCTTTCGCTTTGTACATGAACGTTGACTTTCCTTTCAAAGACCGGCCATCAAAGACCGGTCATTTTTTCCAGGCGCTCCGGGTAACGGGCTCCTTCCACTTTGATGTTCGAGGCCGCAGTGTCGATGCGGTGGAGATCGTCACTTGTCAATTCAACTGCCAACGCGCCGATGTTTTCTTCGAGGCGATTCAGCTTCGTCGTGCCTGGTATCGGAGCAATCCACGGTTTTTGAGCGAGCAGCCAGGCGAGTGCGATCTGTGCAGGAGTCGCATTTTTCTGCTTGGCAATATTGCCGAGCAGATCAATCAGCGCCTGGTTCGTCTTGAGAGCCTCGGGCGTGAAGCGAGGGAGCGTGCTGCGGAAGTCGGTGTTCTCGAATGTCGTGCTTTCTTTGATCGCTCCGGTCAGGAAGCCCTTTCCCAGCGGGCTATACGGCACGAAACCGATGCCAAGTTCCTCAAGTGTGGGGATTATCTCTGCTTCAGGTTTTCTCCACCACAGCGAATATTCGCTCTGCAGCGCTGTGAGCGGCTGAACCGCGTGAGCGCGGCGAATCGTCTTGGCGCCTGCTTCGGACATGCCGAAGTGCTTGACCTTGCCGGCTTGAATTAGTTGCTTCACGGCGCCGGCAACGTCTTCGATCGGCACATTCGGGTCAACCCGGTGCTGATAGAGCAGGTCGATAGTCTCGACTTTCAGCCGTTTGAGCGAGCCTTCAACTGCTTGCTTAATATGCTCCGGCTGGCTGTTTACTCCTGCTGCGCCCGGCTTATGGTTGCTGCCACTCAGGTCGAAGCCAAACTTGGTCGCGATAACTACCTTGCCACGAAACGCAGCCAGCGCTTCGCCCACCAGTTCTTCGTTGGTGAATGGCCCGTAGACTTCGGCGGTGTCAAAGAAAGTGATGCCGCGATCCACGGCGGCATGGAGAAGATCGGTCATTTCTTTTTTATCTTTCGGAGGGCCATAGGAAAAGCTCATTCCCATGCAGCCAAGCCCCAGGGCTGAAACCTCAAGATTGCTTTTTCCAAGTTTGCGTTTTTGCATTATTTCTCCTTGCCACAACTAGAGATTCTTTAGACCGGGCGCGCGGTGCAATGATTTTGCAATGATTTACCGAGGCAGAAGTCGACTCATGCCTCCGGATGAACTACCTTGTGCAGGCTGACATCGTCACCATCGCCGCTCCTCAAACTGCGGAAGACGATCGTCGAGACGATCGTGAGTATCCCGAGAGCGATGAGAGCTTTATGGATTCCATGAATCATTTCCGCCGGATTGGAGTGCGTGCTGGGAACGAAAAGCGCTGTAGTTAATCCCGCCGCTGCGACGCCGAAGCTGATTGCCATCTGCTGCCCGGTGCTGGCGATGGAGCTTGCGCTGCTAGCATCTTTTTCCTCGATATCAGCGAACACAAGCGTATTCATGCTGGTGTATTGCAGCGATGTGAATGCTCCATAAAGGAAGGCCTGCAATACGATGAGCCAAACCGGAGTTCGCACCCCGATGGTCGCAAACACCATCAGAAGAACACCGAGAATTATCGTGTTGGAGATGAGGACGCCACGATAGCCGACGCGGCTCAGAAGGCGGGGCATGATCGCTTTCATACCCATCGAGGCGATTGCCTGCGGCATGATGAGCAAACCCGATTGGATCGGCGTGAAACCCAGGCCTACCTGATAGAGGAGCGGCAAAAGAAACGGCACGCCGCCGATTCCAAGGCGAGTGAAGAAGCTGCCGCTTACGGCGGCGCGGAACGTACGAATGCTGAATAACTTGAGCTGCAGCAAGGGGTATGTAAGAGTTCGCGCGTGAATTCCGTATCCCGCAAGCAAGGCGACGGATAGCGCCAGGAGCCCGGACATTTCCCGCGCGCTCAGAGTGTGCTCGCCGAATATCTCCAGCACATAAGAGAGTAATGCGACCCCAGAACCGAAGAGGATGAGCCCGACAACATCGAGCGGAGGAGTTTCGGCCTCGCGGTAGTCAGGCAAATGCAGATAAACGAGGATCAAGCCCGCGAGTCCAATTGGAATATTAACGAAGAAGATGACGCGCCAGTGAAGATAGCCGACGATGAGACCTCCGGCGATGGGTCCGAGCATGGGCGCGACCAGCGCAGGGATGGAAACGAAACTCATGGTGCGCAGAAGATCTGACTTGGCAAAGGTTCGCACCAGGGTGAGCCGGCCTACCGGCACCATCATCGCGCCACCGCAACCTTGCAGGATGCGAAAAGCGACCAGCCAATGAATGCTGCTCGATATTCCGCACAGAAAAGATCCGAGCGTGAATAGACCGATCGCAGATGCAAACACGCGACGGGTTCCGAAGCGATCCGCCATCCAGCCACTGATGGGGATGAAGACTGCGAGGCTGAGCGTATAGCTCGCCAGCACCGCCTTCATGCTGAGAGGAGCGACGCCGAGGGCGGACGAGATCGCGGGAACAGCCGTATTAAGAATCGTTGTATCCAGCGACTCCATGAAAAAAGCGACAGCAACCAGCCACGGCAGGAGCCGTTTGGCGGCCTCTGACACACCAGGTGAAGATGGATCTGACGATGATGGAGAAGCGATCAACGGGCCGGCTTGGTTCATAGAAGAAACTGCGGGGGGCTTGGATCACTTCCGGTTCGCCCTGTAGACCCGCCCAAGTCTTTCTTAATTCAACTTTGTGCTCCAGTTCAGCACCACAGACATGGGCGCCATGCCAGTCTTCAACTGCGTGTTGATGAGGAACTTTTGACCGTCCTTGCTGACATCGTAGGAGAACTGTTCGGAAGTTGCGACCAGCTCACGCGGATTGGCCTGAAAAAGCGCAGTTGGAGTGCCTGCGTCAAAATTGGCTCCCGTCTTCACCGGAACCGCCGTCATTTTGCTGTCGGGACCAAGGTAGAACAACTCTTTACCGTCGCTTCGCCATCTGGGCTGATCCCCTCCCGCGTTGGAAACCTGCCATTTTCCATGGGCTTCGGGAAAAGAGGTTACGTAAACCTCCCATCGTCCACTTTCATTGGAGGAGTACGCCACCCACTTGCCATCCGGTGAAAACTGGCCGTTCTTCAGAGTGGAACTCGCTTTAAGAAACTGAGTGGCTCGCAGTTCCGGAATCGTCAGGAACCACAGGTCGGCGCCGCGCTCGAAGATCACATATTTCCCATCGCGCGACCAATCCGAGGGAAACCGATCGGGGCCGTCTTGCGGAATATGTTTCTCCTCTTGTGCTCCATTCGCGTCCTTCAAGTACAAGTCGAACGTAACTCCACGATTGGACGAAAAGACCATTTGAGTGCCGTCAGGACTCCAGATGGGCACGGAGTCGATCGCAGGATCAAAGGTGAGCCGCTTCGCGCTCTGAGTTTCGAGATCGAATGTCCAGATGTCGGTATTTTGGCTGACAGGATCGGTAACATCCGACGCCACGGTTTTGCCGTTCGGAGACAGCATCATGTTGCCGTAGATGCCGGGTTTCAGCGCGGTTCCAATTTCCTGACCTTGCCGGTTAAACCACAGAAATTGAGAAGCTCCGGTGTCGCCGGCTTTCTGAGCCACCAGGAGATGTGTGTTCGATGCCGCGAAGACAGCCCGGGAGATTCGCGGGGCGTATTGAATGTCGGTGAGAATCGGGATGGGTTCTCCCGTCAGCTCAAACGTTTTTGTGTCGAAGTGCTGACCGAAAAGAGTCCGATCGTGGTAGGAGAGCAGATACGGTGCGACATACGCCACGTTCGAACTCGCTTTGGTCACAAGCCGCTTCTCGGTCGAATTCAGTGAACCTACGTAAACCTCACTCAGTTGTCCGCCGGAAAGATGGATTGCGGAATACAAATAGTGGATTCCATCCGGCAGGAATTGCGGCCAGCGGTGGCTATCTTCGACCCGGCTTTTGTCGGGCACAGTGATTTCAGTCGGGGTTCCTCCGGAGGCCAAAATCTTATAGAGGCCGACGCCCAGGTGTCCGCTTGGGGTAAAAACTATGACGCCATCCTTGTTCCACGTGCCACCACGGCCCGTTGGGGCGTCGCACAAGGTCTGCACCAGGCCGCCAGCCAGACTCAGTTTCTTCAATTTTCCATCGGCAAAGAACGCAAGCGACTGCCCATCGGCGGACCAGAACGGAAACGTGGCGCCTTCAGTGTTGGCCAGGCCGGTCGATTCCTGCGAGCCAGGTTCGTAAATCCAGATCAGGTCGTTTCGTTGCTCCTCTCGATGGCCGACTATCGCCACTGTATGGCCATTGGGAGATACCGCTACATCTCGAGCCGCAAACGGAAGTGGCGCAGAAAAATACGACGTGTGCTCAGTGCCACTCGGTCCATGCCAGAAGAGAGCCAGGGCGAGGAACATCAGAGCGAGCACGGCCGCGATTCGCCAAACCAGCAACTCTCGGTAATTCGACTTTTTCTCGGTGGACCTGATGGCTGTTGTCCCGCTTTGAGCAACCCACTTTAATTGCAGTGCGACGTCATGCGCAGTCTGAATGCGATCCTCAGGATTCTTCGCCAGGCAAGTGGTAACGATGTATTCGAACGCCGGCGGCGTGAGGGGTTGGACTGAAGAAATTGGCTCCGGGTCTTTCTCGAGAATGGAGCTGGCGACGCTAATCTGGCTCTTGCCCTCGAACGGCCTTGCGCCGGTTGCCATTTCATAGAGAACGGCGCCCAGCGCAAACAGGTCCGATCTCGCGTCTGCCTCCTTACCTTCAATCTGTTCCGGCGACATGTATTGGATGGTGCCGATCATCGTACCCGCGGTGGTGAGCGGGGAGACGGGACTGGCCTGGTTCATCGTCATTGTCTGGGCTGCCGACAAAAGAGGCGCGCTGGATGATGCGGAGCCCAAGCCCGTGGCCGCGGACTTCGCCAGCCCGAAATCCATCAGCTTCGCGCCGCTCTTGGTCAGCATAATGTTGCCCGGTTTCAGATCGCGGTGCACGATCCCTTGGCGGTGCGCCGCCGCAAGTCCCTCGGTTAGGGCAATCGCAATCTTCAGAATTTCGCTCAGCGGCAAAGCTCCTTTACCAAGCCGCTCAGCCAGAGTTTCCCCTTCGAGAAACTCCATTACCAGATAGTCAGTGCCGTCCTGTGAGCCGATGTCGTAAAGATGGCAGATATTGGGATGGCTCAGAGAAGAGATGGAGCGCGCCTCGCGTTCCATGCGCTGCTTCAGTTCCGGCGAAGAAGAAAGGTGGGAAGCCAGAACCTTAACCGCAACCGTGCGATCCAGGCGGACGTCCTTCGCACGATACACCTCCCCCATCCCGCCAGCGCCGAGCGCAGACTGGATTTCGTAGGGACCAAGCTTTGTGCCAGAGGTCAGGGGCATCGGTGCCGGCAATTATAGCCTGCACAAAGTGCTCAAGCAGAGAGCGCTGGCTAAGATAAGGTGTGTACAATCTTTGCAAATGAAATCAGCGAACTTCGGAACCCTGGAGACCAACGTTTGAACTCTGGTAAATGTGCGGCCCTCTTCTCATCTCTACTTCTTCTTATATTTTTCACACCGGCTTCGCAGGCGCAAATCGACGACGCCACCCGGCAACTCTCTCACGATATTTTCAAACAACTGATCGAAATCAATACCACGGACTCAGTGGGAAACGTGACTACCGCCTCCGAAGCCATGGCAAAACGCTTCCGCGAAGCCGGTTTCGCCGAGTCCGACATGCAGATTCTTGGCCCCAACGACCGCAAGAAGAATCTGGTCGTTCGGCTGCGCGGAACAGGGAAAAATAAACCTCTGCTGCTCATCGGCCATCTCGACGTAGTCGAGGCGCATCGCGAAGACTGGACCACTGATCCTTTCAGCTTCGTTGAGAAAGACGGCTTCTATTACGGTCGCGGCACGCAGGACATGAAGAGCGGCGATGCCATTATGGCCACCACTCTGATCCGCTTTAAAAAGGAGGGTTACATCCCCGACCGCGACATCATTCTTGCTCTGACCGCCGACGAGGAGGGCGGCAAGTCGAACGGAGTCGATTGGCTCGTAAAAAACCATCGCGAACTCATCGCTGCCGAAATGGTTTTCAATCACGACGGCGGCGGCATCCTCAGTGATCATGGCAAACCCGTGATGATGACGGTGGATGCCACGGAAAAGCTCTATGCAGATTTTCAGCTTTCGGTGACCAATCCCGGGGGCCATAGCTCATTGCCCAGGCGGGATAATGCGATCTACTCGCTTGCGAACGCGCTCACGCGGCTGGAACACTACCAGTTCCCCTTTGAACTAAACGATGTCACGCGAGTTTATTACGAGCGGATCGCCAAGGCCGAAACGCCGGAACGTGCCGCCGACATCCGAGCGATGTTGAAAACACCTCCAGACAACGCGGCAGTAGCCAGCCTTTCGCGCGATCCGATCGACAACTCCACCACGCATACCACCTGCGTTGCGACCCGCCTCAATGGTGGGCACGCCAACAACGCCCTCCCGCAGCGCGCCGAAGCGAATGTGAACTGCCGCATTCTGCCCGGGCACTCGGCAGAGGAGGTCAGGCAGGAATTGATTAAGGTTTTCGCGGATCCTGCAATTACCGTGCGTTATGTCGACAACTTCGGCAATATCTCCGACACCGCTTCCGGTCGCGAGAGCTTCCCGGCTCCGCCCTTGCGGCGCGATGTGTTTGGCCCTCTGGAGAAAATCACGGAAGAAATGTGGCCGGGCACTCCCGTCATTCCGGATATGGCAACCGGCGCGTCCGATGGTGTGTACACGATGGCGGTGGGACTGCCAACCTATCAGATCTCGGGCATCGCAATTGATCGCGACGATATTCGCGCCCACGGACGCGATGAGAGGCTTGGCGTCAACTCCTACTACAAAGGAGTCGAGTTTTACTACCGCTTTCTGAAAGCGGTGACGGCGAAATAAAAGTTCCTGATTGGCTAACGCCTGGATCTCCATCCTCAGGCGGGAATGTCGAACAAGCGTCTGGCACAAAACGAGCTTGTTCGGATGGTGCTCAAGAAAGGGGAAGCACTGGCCCAACTGGACCATGACGCAAATTGCCAATTCCTTGCAAATGCTTGAAAGAATTGGCGGGGACGACGGGACTCGAACCCGCGGCCTCTGCCGTGACAACCTATGGTTCAGAGGTAACTGTTTGACAATTCCCGGCGTCGATCGCCACTAGTAGCGCCAACGGTAATCCTTGGGAAGCCTTATTGCACCCGAGTTGCACCCACGTCTAAGCGTCCAGCCAGACTGTTACGACCTCCAACCGCGTGTTGTTCTCGTCCGTCCGGCGGATGCCGGCCATTCAATGCAAGGGCTTTCCCCAGTCACCGATCTAGCGAATCTTCCTACGAGCCGACTTCTAGCCCCGGTTGGCTGAATGAGCGCTCTCAGTGGTCGCGTCCGGGTCAATGAGTGTTATGGGGATGTTTCACCAAGCAAACTATCTTGAGGTGCCTTGTGCCTCTAGAACGGGCATAACTGGTCGAGTGTTGAATAACCAAGATGGCAGCGCGCCGGTGCCGAAAAGGGGCTCGGGAAGCACCCCTTCACAACTTAATGCTTTAGCTGGCAAGTCGATGGTTGTGTCCACTTCAACAGGTTCGCCATTAAGGAAGTAAGGTCTGTACTTCCACTTGGTAACCGCTTCGACAGCGGCTGACACCAAAGGTTCCGGTCCGCTGATCTTCTCCGCTTTGCGAACGTTGCCCTCTTTGTCGATTACAAGACGCAACGTTAATGGATCTTTGATGTTCTGCGTCTCCGCTGGATAAACAGGTTCGGTGCGATCCAGCAAGTAGCACGCCATAACGCTTGGTGAGACCCTGACGCGGCTTACATAGATGCAACCCGACACTCCTGCAGGCATCGCTTGCTCTATTTTCGGCGGTATTCCCTTCTGCTCGGCAAATGTGACAGCCAACATCAATTGCCTTGCCGAAGAGCCAGCTGGGGCGGTACCCCACTGCTCTATAGCCTTCCCTCTGTATTTCTTCCGGTTCACGAGTTTAAGAGCCGACTGTCGAAGCGTTGCGGGGCCGCTGATAACCTTGGCATCGCGGACGAACCCACGATTCGTGATTACTACGGAAAGTAACACCGTCTGATCTTCTGCTTGTGCTTTTCCGGTAGTGGGCTTTTCGATCCCCCTCTTATCTTCGTCGCACGCGAAAGCCGGCTGAAAGAGGCCCGCAACTAGGGCAGCTGCAAGCCATGGCATTCTATGAGATCGCATATCCCGCCTTTCAGCAAAGCGTATGCCGGCAACGGTTGCTTGATCAATGATTATGCAAACCTAGCGACTAACTGATGTAATCAGGCCATTGCATGTTTTGACCGCATCACTAGATTGCAGCGGGTTTCTAGCCAACTATTCCGCAGGCTCGCGATGGTTTGCGAAACCGATGATCAGAAGTCCCCACGAGAGGATTAAGCCCAGCGCGGCTGGAATGTGACACAGTTTCACGACGAGTTCCTGCCAGGGCGCCGCGCCAGCCGCGCCAGCCTGCTTGGCCGCGATGGGCAGCATTTGGCTTGCGCCCCACCATGCATTGGCTACCTCGGAGAGCGCCATGAGCCACGTCAGCCATGCCGAGACCACCATCACCGCGACCGCTTTCTCACCGACGTGGTGGGGCAGCTTTAACAGGAGAATGCCAAGCACCACGAACAACAGGCCGTTCGTTTCAAACTGGAGGTGCGCCCCCAGAGCCAGCCGTGGATACGGCGTCAGGGGTGGAGCGAAACCCCAGATCAGCCCGGCCAATATGAGCGCCAGACCGTGAATCAGAACCTGTTTGCCTCCGGTTTGAACTGTCATTTTTCCTTCACCATGATCTCGATGGACAGGAAAGAGGCAACGAGGGGCAGCCTCATCGGCAACTGTCACGCCGGGATTATATCGCCGGCGACGTTCTGGTGGCAGTGACTGGCAAAACCCGGCCATAGCACTTAAGACTCCCTGCGGCGGCACGATGAATGTAATGGCGATATTTCGCCACGCGCATTGGGATTCGTCGGTAACTTGTTAGTAATACTGTTGACTCTGCTGCTGACCGGAGAAGCTACTGCCTATTCCACCGCAGGGAATAGATTGCACCACGCTGGTGTCGCCCATCATGGCAACTCGAAACATGAGGCAGCGCCAGGCCACGGATCTGTGGAAGGAAGGCCTTGGACGTTTGCGGAACTCCCCCTAGCCCCAAAGAACGCGCCCAGGGCGGGCCCCCCAAGTTGATAAGAGGGTAAGAAAAATCACCGGAAGGGCGGGCCACTCGCCAGGAGTTTCGCGACCGCTCTTCGAAGCCCTCCCGTGACATCCAAGCTCGCCGCCTACCGAGTCGCACCCGCTGGCGCTCCGCCGAAGTCGCGCGTCATCCGCGCCAGCAAAGCATCAAAGCGCGGGTCGCCGTGCAAATGCCTCAGTCGCGGCTCCCGCGCCAAATAAACCAACCACGGCGAGCGTTCCGCAAACGCCTGCTCCAGTAACGCAGGATCGCGCAGTGAGCGTCTCCAGCGTCCGAAGCGCATCCGCCCGATTGCCGTTGACCGCCTGCGCGTGCCCAAGAAAGCTGAGGTGCACACTCACGCCCGAGAGATCCGCCCCTTTTCGGATGACTGCTTCCGCTTCGCCGGGCGTGCCTGCGCCCAGATGAGCCCAACCCTGAAAAATGCGATGCCACGAGAAGCCTGGGTCGTTGGCTAACGCACGCCCTGATTCGCTGAGAGCTTGATCGAAGTTGTGCGCCATCACGTGGTGCCACATCAGGTGAAGCTGTGACATTGGATCCGCGGGATCGAGGTTCAGGTAGGTTTTGCTCTCGGCTAACGACTCCTCGATGCGTCCCGTTGCCACCAGCAGATGCGAATACCAATGGTGCGCCGGCCCGTAACGCGGATTGAGCCGGATTGCCTCCGAAAACAACCGCTCGGCCTCCGGAATCTCCCAGCGGTAGTGGAGCAGTGCGTAAGCCAGCGCCGCATGCCCCTCGGCCAGCTCTGGCTTCAGGCGAAGCGCCTGCTCTGCATACGACATCCCCTTTGGAAAACCCTCACCTGGCGGAAGCACGCCGCCCTCCCAGCTCGCTAGCGTGTTGTAAGCATCCGCCAGGCCCGTGTACGCAAGGGCATACGTGGGATCGCGCTTGACCGCCTGTTCGAAGTAGGCAATTGCCTCCATCGTGCCCGCCGGGCGTCTTCCCCAATGATGGCGGCCCTTCAAATACAGCGCGTACGCTTCCGGATCTTCCGAATGGCGCGCCGCCGAGGGGGAGCGGGCGCCCAGTAACTGTGGGCGCAGCTTGTCTACGATCGCAGCCGCGATCTCATCCTGCACTTCGAACACGTCCGTCATTTCCCGGTCGTAGCGCTCGGACCACAGGTGATGACCGTCGTTGACGTCGATCAACTGAACCGTGATCCGGAGCCGGTTACCGGCACGCCGAACACTTCCGTCGAGGATCACACCTACATTCAACCGCCGCCCAATTTCGCGAATATCCAACCCGTGCCCGCG
>JBEKRY010000164.1:0-10128 GCA_049517555.1 Candidatus Sulfotelmatobacter sp.
GGAAGACTGGTAATGTCCTTCGCGGGATCGGCATTGAAGGCCTCGCGCGGAAATTTCTGGCCCTGCAAATAAGTAATCGTGCCGTGGTTCAGGAACAGATTCGCCGTCGCTACGCCTTCACTCTCATCGCCTTCGGCGCAGTTGCGCAAATCGAGCAGAATCTTCTTCGCTCCCGATTTCTCCAGCGACTTGATCTTCGCGGCAATCTCCTGCGACTTGCCTTTGGTCAGGGCCTCGACTTTCACGTAGCCGATGCTCTCGTCAATCATCTTGTCGGCCACGGGAGGAATCGCGACCACGTCGCGCGTAACGGAAACCTTCTGCGGCTCGGCCTTGCGCGCGCGCACCACGGAAACATTCAGCGTAGATCCCGGAGCGCCGGCGATCAGGTTGCGAATCTCGGGCAGCGACATTTCCCGCGTGCTTTGCCCTTCAATCGATTCGAAAATGTCGGTCTGCTCAATCCCCGCCTTCTCGGCCGGAGATCCCGGTAATACTGCGACCACTGCCGCGTAACCAAAGCGCTTTGACACCACCGCGCCAATGCCGCCCTTGGATTCCGATTTGCGCGTCTTGAACGCCTTATAGGCGTCGGCCGTCATGTAGCTGGAGTTGGAATCGAGCGATTCCAGCAGCCCATGCAGCGCGCCGTCCGTCACCTTCGGAATGTTCGGCTCTTCCACGTACTCACTGCGCACCCGCGAGAGCACTTCACTGTAAACCTGTAGCTGGCGGTAAGAGCCGTCGTTGGACGAGGCATGCACGCCTCCCATGGAACCTACAACAACGAACAGCAATACGGCGAAAGACGTTACGAGAATCGCGGCTTTGGTTTTCATGGACATCGGTTTTTGATCTTCTTCTGGAAGGAACTGCTTCCCGAGAAACTGTTGCTATTATATCCCTCTATCTACACTCTAGATGCGGATTTTGGCGGTCCGGGTGCCTGCTTTGAGCCTTCGGTAATTCAGGGGTGTAAGACAGGTCCACCGTTCTCAACAAAACAACCGGGTTCGTTTCAGGATGCTGGCTTAAAGCTGATGGTCAGCGAGGTTTGCACCGACACTGGCCGCCCGTTCATGGTGTAAGGCTTGAACTTCCAGCGTTTCACGCCGTCGATGGCGGCTCGCGCAAATCCGAGGGCCCCTTGCAGGAACTTGGCATCCTGCACCGTGCCGTCGCGTCCAATCAGAACCTGCAGAACCACCATCCCTGGTTGCCCACTGGAGCTGGCGGGATAGTCTGGGGCGGGCTGATCTGTGAGCAGTGCCCGCTCGGAGGCTTCGTCAACTTTGACCGGCTCAATGGATTGCATTGCCGACTCGGCCGACCGGTTTCCGCTAGCTTCGGGCGTGGTCGACGCCATTTGCGACTTCAGGCTCGAGGGAACGTTGGCCGGAACTGAAGGAGCGGCAGATTGCGGCTGAGTTTTTTGTGGCGCGGGTTGTGCCGGCCCAGACGTCGACGCTGACGGGAACACAGTCGGCGGATCTGAATGAGTTGGCAAGGCGGCTGGGACAGTTGGCGCCGGACCGGATGGCGGAGTCGAAACCGGCGACGTCGAAACCGAGGAAGCGGGCGAAGTTGAGCCTTGGTTTGATGAAGCTGGCGATGCCAAAGCTGGGGACCCTAGCGCGCCCGAAGTTCCGCTCGTACCCGATCCGCTTGGAAGCTGGGCGGCCACAGGGGTTAGCTGGGGCCGATTTCCCGCCACCGGCACTCCAGAAGCCGCCGTCGGGTCGCTGGGGGTCGCGCTTCCGGCTTCCACAGTCCCCGGCGGCATCACATTTCCGCCCATGATGTTCGGTTTCGGCGCTGTCGGTTCGACGGCTGGAACCACTTGAATTTGCGAAGCGTCGGTGGTGGCGTCGGGAATGGTCTCCGTCGCCGGTAGCTTGTATTCATCTCCGGCGCGGGCAAAGTCTTCGTGAGCAATCGGCGCCTGCGGCGGGGTGACCGGTTGCGGATTGAGCCAGGCATGCAGGTTCAATCGCCCCCGCGCCCACGCCGTCTGTATGCTGGTATGCCACGGCGCTTGTGGCGCGGCCGCAATTGCGCAGGCTGCTAACGCCAACGCTCCAACGATTGCCCCTTTAAAACGGAAGCGCGGCCGAGGTGAGCTTTCGGATTCGACGGACTCGCCGCTCCCGCGGGTGATGTAAGCAAAGAGTTCCGCTTCTTTTTTCTGCTCGTGATTCTGGTCGTTACTCTTGACTGGGATCGCGGACGGATTCGAGTGCGCCTCGGAAGCAAGCGATCCTTCCGAGTTTTCCGGCGTGGCTGCGGCAAATCTTGACGAGGCAGAATTCGCTGCGGGTGTCGCTGAGAACGAAGGCGTCTGGTCGTAGCCCAGCAATTCGGGTTTCGGCGGCGCCGCGGGTGTCGAGGCATGTGCCGAGGCATGCGCCGCAGCGAGCGTTGAGGCCTGTGCCGCAACATTCCCCGGCACCTGGGGCACGATTCCGGCGCGGGTTTTCAAGTACCACTCCAGCCCGCGGACCTCGCCCGTTTCCGGCGGCGGCGGAGCCGGTTTCTCTTCTTCGTCCACCGAAGCGGCCACCGGTTCCAGGTCCTTCTCCATCGACGATGACACGCGAAACTCGTTTACCTCCGAGTCGGTAACGAACTGCCCGCCTGGGGCCGATGGCGCAGACTGCAAAAACTCTCCCGCGCGCAGATTCTTCTCATGTCCTTGCGCCGGGTTGGCCGGGAGCGCTGACATTGGAACGGCAGCCGTCCCTGCCCCGGCGACTCCTGTCGCGGAGATTCCGGCGGCAGCCGCTTGCGCATTGCTCGCTGATTCCTGCTTGGCGCGCAGCAGATCGCGTGCCGTGGTCAGCGTGTCCTTGACTTGGTTGACCAGGAGCGGCTTGCGCAGAATCGAATTCGCACCCGCCTGCAGAGCCTTCGGCACGCTAAGGTCATCGCTCACAATTGCCAGCGTGAGTGGACGTTCGCTGGCCTTGCGTTCGCGGGCCGAGGTCAGCAACAGCGCCGCTTCCGGCTGCTTATCCCAATCAATAATGACGATCTGAAAATTCTGGTGGGAAACTTTCTCCACGGCGGCTACCGCCTCCGAGCAAAGCTCTCCCTCCACATTGAGACCAGCCAGCACCTGGAGAATAGGTTCAGCCGTTCCCTCGTCCGAGGAAAACAAAAGGCAGCGCAGCGCCATCTCCTTCAGACTAGGGGCAGAACAGTAACTGCGGCAAGATTACCGAGGGGGGAGGTATTCGGCGATCCGGTGGGCGACAGTACATGTACCGTTGGAAGACACACTGCTAAAATCGGTCGCCGGACCTCGGTATCCTCTGTGGTTTAGTCTCGTTTTTTGGTCGGATCGTCGCTCTATGCCCTTGCAAGAACATAACTATTGGCTAACCACCACCGAATTCCCTGCGGCTGATGCCTCGCGCCCGCTGCCGGGGACAGTCGATGTCGCCGTGATCGGCGCTGGCTTCACCGGTCTCTCTGCCGCTCGCACCCTGGCCCAACGCGGTGCCAAGGTCGCCGTGCTCGAATCCGAAACCATCGGCTGGGGCGCGAGTTCCCGCAACGGAGGCATGGTTCTCACCGGCATGAAGCTGGGTGTGAACCAACTCACTTCCATGTACGGCCGTGAACTCACGCAGCGCATGTACGCTGCTTCGCTGGAGAGCCTCGACTGCGTCGAACGAATCATCGGCGACGAATCGATTGACTGCAACTTCTCCCGCTGCGGACATCTCGAAGTCGCCTGCAAGCCAAAACACTTCGACGACTACGCCCGCCAAGCTGAGGTCATTGCCCGCGAGTTTAACCACACGCTGCGGGTGGTGCAAAAACACGAGTTGGCTGCGGAAATTGGTTCCAACATTTATTACGGCGGCATGGTCGATGAAGTCAGCGCCGGAGTCAATCCCGCTCGTTACGTCGCCGGACTTGCCCGCGCCGCCATGAAAGCCGGAGCGGAAATCTTCGAACACACCCGGGTCGAGAAAATTGAGCGCGACTCGCGTCAGGGCGAAGCGGGATGGAAAATCTCCACCTCCCGCGGCCCGATCTGGGCGCAGGAAGTCTTCGTGGGCACGAGTGGATACACCGGCCGTGCCACTCCCGCGCTGCAGAAGAAGCTCATCCCCATCGGCTCGTTCATTATTACGACGGAGATTCTTCCGGAAAAGCTGGCTCTCGAATTGAGCCCGCGCAACCGCATGATCTACGACTCGAAAAACTATCTCTATTACTATCGGCTCACTCCGGACCGCCGCATGCTGTTCGGCGGACGCGCCGCATTTTTCCCTGAGACCGATCAGACCGTCCGGCAGAGTGCGGCCATCCTGCGCCGCGGCATGATCGACGTCTATCCACAACTGAGCGATGCAAAAATCGACTACGTCTGGGGCGGGACGCTCGACTTCGCCTTCGACATCATGCCCCACGCCGGCCAGTTCGACGGCATGTACTACGCTGTTGGTTATGCCGGCCATGGTGTGGCCATGGCGACGTACCAAGGCCAGAAAATCGCTGAACTCATGGCTGGCGACAAAGTCGAGAATCCGTTCGTAGGAATCAAGTTCCCCGGCGCGCCTCTCGGCCTCTACAACGGCAATCCATGGTTCCTGCCGTTCGCCGGAGCATGGTACAAGTTTCTGGACTGGGTGAGCTGATTGTTCGGTAACTTCGCCGAGTAAGTCCGGCAGGCAGGTTCGGCGCGTAAGTTCGTCAGCCTACTTAGGAATGAAGACGGGCCGGGTAAAGTATTTTCTCAGTTTTCCTCCGACTTCCACAGGGAAGACACATCCTCCACAGTTTCTGCACAAGGCCGCAAGTTTTTTAGATTGCCAGCCGCAACAAACTGACGGAGAGTGGGTTCAGCGAAACGTGAGAGTTCCTGAGCTTGCCGGATGATTGCGGCAGAGCCAGCGGCAACCGGCGATTCTCGAGGGTGAATCGCCGGGGGACACTCCAGAAAACGCGCGCGAGCGCGACTGGTTGCCCGGGCGTTGCGGCCTCCTCCCCCAACCTGCTCTGCGCGGTTTGCTCTTCGGAGCAGGCAGCAGCGGGCAGGAAAGGGCCGCTGGCCGCCGCGGCAGTCGCAGGTTCGTGATCGCTGGATCTTTTGATCGCAAGATCGATTGATCTCAAGATCATGAATGGCAACTGGCTTTGGCAAATGCGGCACTGCTGTGAAAGCGGCAGTGCTATCGGGCTGAAGCGGTCATCCGCCGCCATGCGGTGACAAGGCAGCACAGGAACCCACGAACGAATGCGGTCGGGTGGCTGGCCCGGCCGCATTTGTTTTTTTCTGCCACGATTTTTCTCTGTACTAGAGGAAGTTCGCCCGCGGATCGACGCTGATTGATCGGATAGCCCGACTATTTAACTCACTCATTCGCGCGCGGTTTAGGTCGGGTTTTCGCCGAGCTTCCACAGGATAGTGGCGGCCTTCACAGCTTCTGCACAATTCATTTTGCGATTCGCTTTCTATTCGCTTATGCTGGGATGGCGAATGGGACAAAGTTCTATACAAATTATGGCGACTACCGATTACAGCATCAGCACGCTTCCGGCGAATGTGGAGGCCGAGCGCTCAATCCTAGGCGCGATCCTGCTCGACAACTTTGCTTATAACCAGGCGGCGGAGCATTTGCGGATTGAGGATTTTTCGCTCGATTCGCACCGGCGGATTTACTCGCGCATGGTCGATCTGGCCGAGTCGTCCCGGCCAATTGACATGATCACGCTGATCGAGGAACTCGACCGGCACAAAGATCTGCAGCCGATTGGGGATGTGGCTTATGTTTCGAGCCTGGTCGATGGCGTGCCGGACCGGCCGAGCATTGAGCACTACGTCAAGATTGTGCGCGACAAGGCGCTGCTGCGCGGGCTGATTACGGCGGCGAGCACGGCGATTGCGCGGGCGTCGGATCAGTCCGATCTGGCGGAGGATGTTCTCAGCGACGCGGAAGCAGCGATCTTCCAGCTCTCGGAAAAGCGCATTGGGCGCGGGTTCATGGGGATCCAGGAAATCGTCAAAGAGTCGTTTGGGTCGGTCGATGCTCTGTTGCAGCGCGGGCAGCGGATTACGGGGCTGGCGACGCATTATACCGACTTGGATGAGATGACTTCGGGATTGCAGCGCTCCGATCTGGTGATTATTGCGGCGCGGCCTTCGATGGGCAAGACGGCGTTTGTGATGAACATTGCGGAGAATGCTTCGATTGAAGATCAGCAGGTGGTTGGCGTTTTCTCGCTGGAAATGTCGCGCGAGGCGCTGCTGATGAGATTGTTGTGCTCGCAGGCGCGGGTGGACGCGCACAAGATGCGGACTGGGTCGTTGTGGCAGGACGATACTCGAAAAGTTGTGCGGGCAATGGAACAGCTGGCGCATGCTCCGATTTTTATCGACGACACGCCGGGAATTTCTTTGAGCGAGATGCGGGCCAAGGCGCGGCGGTTGAAGCAGGCGCAGGGCGGAAAGCTGGATCTGATCATCGTGGATTATTTGCAGTTGATGTCGGGCGGGGGCAAGCGCTTTGAGAATCGGACGCAGGAAGTGTCGGCGATTTCGCGCGGCTTGAAGGCGCTGGCCAAGGAGTTGGCCGTGCCGGTGATTGCTTTGTCGCAGTTGAGCCGCGCTCCGGAGAGCCGAGGCGGGGATCACCGTCCGCAGCTGGCAGACTTGCGCGAGTCGGGGTCGATTGAGCAGGATGCGGATTTGGTGATGTTCATTTTTCGCGAAGAAATTTACAAGCCCGACGACATGGAATTGCAGGGCAAAGCGGAGATCATTATTGCTAAACAACGCAACGGTCCCATCGGAAAAGTCAGGATGGCGTTCCTGAAAAATAGCACCAGATTTGAGTCATTGGCCGAGGGTGGAATGGGCGGCGAGGAGTGAAGTTCGCCTACAGGGATCCCTGTAGAAACGCCCGGTAAGTCCATTAGGAAGTTGGGCTTGCATCGCTCGACAAAACAGTGCCGAGTCCCTGTGGAAAAGCTTGTGGAATTGAAAACCGAATTCAAAATTGCTGCAAGGAAAGACCGTTCGGTCGGCCGATTGAAGAATATTTTCCTACCTTTAAAGCCATGAGTAGTAACCAGTTATGCAATTCATCAGACATTAACATCACGAGGCGCTGGCCCAGCCCATATTCCTTTCGATTTTGAGATTTGCACATTTTCGGGTTTTGGGCTAGCGGTTTTTCGGCCATTTTTGCGGTTTTTCCTGCCATGCGACCGCAGGGCGTCCCCGTCTGAATTTGAATCCCTAGGAACTGTTTTGCGAATGCCGTCCAGATCGAGCGGACGGGCTAATTCAGTTCCCGAATCCAGATGTTGCGGAAGCTGAGGGGCGGGCTGGGATCGCCGTGGGCCTGGAGCTTGATGGGGGCGCCGTCGAAGGCTTTGTAGAAGGGAGCGCCGATGTAGCGGGTCTCGCCTTTTAATTCGAAGTGATTGTCGACCAGCACGCCGTTAAAGAAAACGGTGACGTAGGCGGGGGATTTCACACTTCCGTCGGAGTTGAAGACGGGAGCGGTCCAGGCGACGTCGTAGGTTTGCCATTCGCCGGGCTTGCGGTTGGGATTGGCCAGCGGAATCGACTGCTTGTAAAGACTGCCGGCCTGGCCGTTGACGTAGGTTTTGTTGTTGTAGTTATCCAGCACCTGCAGTTCGTAGCCGGCATCCCCGGTGCCAGTGGAGGCGAGAAAGACCCCGCTGTTGCCGCGAAGCTGGCCGGAGCCGGTAACGTTCTCGGGGATTCTCCATTCGATGTGGAGTTGATAGTTCTTGAAGGTGCGTTTGGTTTCGATGTTGCCGGCGGGTTTATCGACGGTGAGGATGCCGTTGGCGACGGTCCACTTGGCGGGAGCGGAGCGGTCTTGCGCGGAAACCCATTCATCGAGATTTTTGCCGTCGAACAGGATGATGGCGTCGGAAGGAGCGGCGCCGCAGGTAGCGCCGGGCGTTACAACTTTGGGCTCGGGCTGCCAGACTTCGCTGTCTTCAGGTTTAGGGACCGGCTTGGTCTCGGGTTGTTGGGCGAGTGCGGTGGCGGCGAGGGTTACGAACAGGAGCAGGGCAGTGGTTAGGGTGCGCATAGTGGGAAAGGATACACCCGATGAGGAGAGAGCGTGCTGGCTCAGTCCCTACCGGGAGTCTATCAAGGTGCGGCTTGCTGGATGCGGCATTTCCGTGACAATCCCCTAGGCCCGCGCTAGGATAAATTGAAGGCGGACGAGAGCTATGATTCACAGTGTCAAAGACCTGTCACCCGACCAAAAGCTGGCGATTGAAAGCCTGCTCGGTCGGCCTATTTCCGAAGGAGAGCAGGTCAGCGTGCGCACGGTGCCGGCGTCCCCGCAATGGCTTATGTCCATCCAAGAGGACTCCAGGAAAAAGGGCACCGATCGACTCACGATGGAAGAAATCGACGCGGAGATTGGCGCAGCACGGCGTGAGCGCGGCCCGCGCCCCGGACAATGATTCGGGTTGTCATCGACACCAACGTTTTGGTTTCAGGATTGTTGACCAGCGGCGGCCTACCGGAGGCCGTCATCAATCTTGCGATTTCCGGCGAGGTGCAGTGGTTTGCCTCCCCATCGGTTCTCGCCGAATACGAGGAAGTGTTGAAGCGTCCTCGGCTCGCAATCGATTCTCGTAAAGCTGCAGACGCTATGGCTAGGATCCGGGCAATTGTCTCGTTGGTCTCACCGGCTGTACGCGTCGCAGCGGCAAGCGACCCTGACGATAATCAGTTCCTCGAATGCGCCGAGGTGGCGCAAGCGCATTACCTCGTTACCGGGAATATCCGCCATTTCCCAGAGGTCAGGAAAGAGACTCGCATAGTGACCCCTCGCGAGTTCATTGATGCTTGGACATCGGCACCCGACGGCTTGCTTTAAGGGTAATGGAGGGGCTGGACCACGTTTTGCGGAAGCTGCTCCCTTGTGCCTATTCTCAGTAGGTCAAGTTACAACTTCCACGGAACGGGCCTTGAGTCTTTCTTGAGGTACAGCGGATGCTTAGGCGTTCCATCTTTGCAAAAGCCCAAGGCATGAGGATTGATGTGGGCCTTTTCGACGAGGAGAAGGGCGAGTTCTTTACCGCGCGCTCGCAGGGCCTTGCGCCGAGGTTTACCGTAAGCGAAGACCACGATTCCGGCGTCCTTAGTCATTTCGATAATGTGTCTGTCATTGTCCGGGCCTATCAGGTACGAGACGTCCTCAATTAGCCGCTTCTGGTAGGTGTGGCGATAGGCAAAGGTGTTGGCAACGAGGATGCCGCCGTAAGCCCGCCATGTCCTCGCAAACTGCTCGCATTTCGCGACGCTGGGATCGTTCACCTTTAGGTCCGCAGTGCTCGGGTTCATCATGATGAACATGGCGTGCGGCTTTGTCTCATCCCACGTTCTTTTGAGCTGATAGCGGTAGCACTTATTCGGGCCGCCGAATAATGCAGAGGATTTCACATCGCGGCTTATCGCTCGTCGAACCTTGCCTCCGGGATCGTGTTCTTGACGAGTGCCTGCCATGGCATAAGTTTACTTGCCGTATTCGGCCCGACAAGGGCAATTACATCTGACAACAAGAGCTGTTGGGAATCATGAGTGTTATAACCGGGTGCAACTGCAGGCAACACTTGCGAGCTGCGCTCGCTGGACAGCCGAGGGCGGCTGTCCCCACATTATTCTCAGTGTCCCCACATTATTCACGCCGGCTAGTTGCTGTCTTCGCCTACTTTTAGTACGGCGAGGAACGCTTCCTGGGGGATGTCGACGCGGCCGATACGCTTCATGCGTTTTTTGCCTTCTTTTTGTTTCTCCAGGAGTTTGCGCTTGCGGCTGATGTCCCCGCCGTAGCATTTCGCGATTACATTTTTGCGAATCGCCGAGACGGTTTCGCGGGCGATGATTTTGGCGCCGATCGAGGCTTGGATCGCGACTTCGAACATCTGCCGAGGGATGAGTTCACGCATTTTCGAGACCAGGAGTTTGCCGCGTTCGTAGGCGACGTCGCGGTGCACGATGATGGAGAGGGCGTCGACGGGTTCGCCGGCGACGAGGATGTCCATTTTGACCATGGGCGATTCCCAGTAATCGGCGAGGTGGTAGTCGAGGGACGCGTAACCGCGGGAGACGGATTT
>JBEKRY010000165.1:0-10116 GCA_049517555.1 Candidatus Sulfotelmatobacter sp.
GATACGAGTAATTTTCAAAGTGCAACTCTACATGGTACCGGAGTCCCTACATGAGTTGGGGCGCTGCCCGTGTACAATCTTTAGCTTCCACAATGAATGAACCATCGAAAGACGAATCGTCTCCCCGCAAACTGATCATTGCCATTGACGGGCCTGCGGGGGCGGGTAAGAGTACGATCGCTTCGCGGCTGGCGCGCAAGCTGGGGTACGTGAACCTGGAGAGTGGGGCGATGTACCGGGCACTGGCGCTGAAGGCGATTGAGCGGGATGCTTCATTCGACGACGAAGGGGCGCTGGTCAAGCTGGCCGAGAACTTGCACATTCATCTCGAACCCACAATTGGCGGCAACCGCACGCTGCTCGACGGCCGGGATATTTCGTCGCGCATTCGCGAGCGCGATGTATCGGAGGCGGCCTCGCGGGTGTCGGTGCATCCCAAGGTGCGGGAGTGGATGGTCGCGCAGCAGAGGGAAATGGGCGCGGGCGGGGGCGTGGTCATGGAAGGCCGCGACATTGGAACTCAGGTTTTTCCCCACGCCGATCTGAAGATTTTTCTGGACGCCGACCCCGTGGTGCGCGAGCAGCGGCGCATGGCGCAGCAGAAAATCAAGGGCGACGTGGCCGCGAGCGTGGCAGCGGAACTGCGCGAGCGCGACCGGAGGGATCGCACGCGGGCAGCGTCTCCGCTAATGGCGGCGGCGGACGCGGTGGTGATCAATTCGACTGCGTTGAGTGAGGATGATGTGCTGGCCCAGGTGGAGAGGTTGGTCTCCGAAAAATTGAGCCATCGTTAGTTCTCCGTTGGTTCTACTTTTTCTTTGGGGGCGGGTAGCGCTTTGCCAGTCTTGGCCGGACTTGGCGGCTCCGGTGGTTTTGGCGGTTGCGAACTGGCTTTGCGAATCTCGATGCCGTCGTGCTCGTTGTTGAGCACGATGTGGGAGGAAGCGTTGCCCACGCTGCCGCTGGCCTTGGCCTCGTGCTCGTCGTTGTTCACTTTCAGTTCGGGGAAATCCGACTGAATCTCGCCATCGCGGGTACGCGCATCCAGGCGGAATCCCGCCTTGTCGGGCAGACTCAGCTGAATGTCGCCGTTGCGGCTGTCGATCTGTATGTTGCCCAGCGTGCGCATCCCGACTTCTACGGTGCCGTTGTCATTCTGCAGGCGAACGTCGCCCGAAACCTCGTCCAGCCGAATATTTTTTGAGCGCGTGGTCAAGTGCAGCGGTCCGGTGATCTGCTCGGCATGCAGTTCATCGGAGTCGAGGTCGAGATCGCCGTCGATGCGGGAGAATTCCATGTCAGTACGCGAAGACTTAAAGGTCACGGTCTTGGAAATGCGCGCCAGCTTTACGCTTTCCTGAAACTCGCCATCGAGTTGCACCGCGCCTTTAATGTCGGCCACCGAGACTTCATCGACCCGGCCGTCGACATGCACGTCGCCGGCGATCTGCTCGATTTTCACCGTGCCTTTTTCCTGAGTCACTTTCACGTTTCCAGTCACGTCTTCGACCGATGTGTCGGAATGCTGAGTGTTGATGTCGACGTTGCCCTCGCGGCCAACCAGGTTCACATCGCCGCGGCGGGAACTGATGGTGACCGCGACTTTGCGGGGCAGGGAAACGTCGAGGTCGGTCTCGACGGGATGATCGCCCGCAGCTTCCGCATTGGCATCAAGCGTCACCTGGCCGCCGTTCGTCGTGATGGTCGGCTTGGTTTGGGCGTTGTACTTGTCGGCATCGCCCTGATTATCGGCGCCCACGCGCTTGCGGACGACCACGCTGATCTTGTTGTCATCGGAGGCGTGGACGCTGACTGCGCCGTGCGTGTTGATGATTTTCAGGCTGGCTCCAGCGGGGAAGGCCTGCTCGAGTTGGTCGTTGAAGTTGTAGCTTTGACCGAAGATGTTGTCGAAGTCGGGATTATTGAGGTCGATCTGATCGCGGATTCCGGACCAGTTGACGCGCTCCAGTTGAGTCGCGACCAGACCGCAAACCACGATCATGAGCACCAGGAAGATTCCTCCCGCGCCAATGCCGGAGGCGCGTACGCCTTCGCGCTGCGCGCGCTGGTGTTCGATCAGTTTGATCACGCCCCAGAAAATCAGCAGCACCGGCCAGTAGTTGGCGAACAGGTGAGCCAGGCGCTCGATTGAAAGCACATGCATCGTACCCATCAGAAAAACGATGCCCAGCACGATCAGAACGAAGGGTCCGGCCATGGAGCGTCGCCGATGCGGCGGCAGCGGAGGAAGCGGCGAAAACGGCGGAGGCGTAATTGGATTAGGAGCGACCGGGTTTGGAGTGTATGGGCTAGACATTTTTCACCTCGCCGGAAGAGCTCGTCTCCTCTGGATTCTGCGAGCCCGAAGGCGGGACATTTTGCGGCGCTGCCGGCGGCGCTGCCGGCGGAAATCCTTGGACTCCAGCCGCCGGGACATTGGGTGGAAATCCTCCCGGGAAGTTCGACGGAACGTTTGGTGGAAATCCCCCGGGAACATTCGGCGGAAACCCGGGAGGCGTGCCTGGCGGGAACGAGCCGAAGTGTCCGTCCGACGAAGCGTTGCTCTGGATCAACTTGACTACGCCAATCACCAGCAGGATGGCGGGCCAGGTTCGGTGAAATTCCAATCGTCCCGTGTTGTCGAGCAGCATCAGCACGCCTATGGTTACCAGGATCGCCGGCCCCATCAGCTTTCGAGTGCGGCAGCGTTCGCATAGGCACATGGCCGGATTATGGCCGATAAGCCCCCAATGCTTGGCAAACAGCCACACGCCGAAAAAGATCAGGACCAGCGACACAACCACATCCATCCCAACCTCAAAGAGCCCGGCCGTGTGCAACAGGAAAAGCGCGCCCAAGCCGATCAGGACAGCGGCGCCGGTGGGAACCTTGGTCCCTTCGAATCTCTCGCCGGTGCCAAAGGTTTGCGCCAATCCGAACGGATCAGGAACTGGTTCGCCCACCTGGATCGCTTTCGCGCTGCGAATCGCGTCGATGATCTGGTAGACGTAGAAGAAACCGATGCCGATGCCCAGGGCTGTAATCACAGGCCAGGGAAGATTGGAACTCACGCCGAGGATCAGCAGCACCATGATGACCAGATGCGACAGGCCTTTGGCATATTGACCGGTATAGACGGCACCCACGCCGAAGGGGAAGAATCCGGCGAGCATTCCGGCCACTGCAGGATTTGGACCCGAAGACGGGCCGGGTCGAACCTTCACTCCCAGGCCTTGATCCATGAACTGCTGATATCCGGTTTGTGGCGGATTTAGCGGTTGATTCTGTGGAGAAGCCTGCGGCGGCACAAATCCGGCCGCAGGTGTGGTTCCTTCCATGCGCGCGGCCAGGCAGGCCTCGCAATAGACAACGCCGCGAACGTCGCGGGTGCATTGGTTGCAAAGTGGCTTGCCGCAAGTGCGGCAGAAAGCCACGGCAGCGGTATCGCCGTGCGTGTTGCAGTTCATACGAACCTCCTGTACGTGGTCACCGACACTACAGGCAGATCGTCTGCTGAGGGAGATGGACCCAGAGGAGCGCTGGCCAGAATGAGATGGTCATCGATCTGGCTGTAATTGCGCTCCTGTTTCTGCTCGGGCTGTTGTGTTGTGTCGTTCTTGTCGTCTTTCGGTTTGGCCGGGCGAGACTGCTGAGGCGCAGTTTCGACGGGCGCGAGATTGCGTTTGACTTCGCGCAGTGCGGCCTGCACTTCATAAACGGCTTTCACGTTGTCTAGTTTCCGCACCACCCTGGCATGCGCGTTATAGTAAGCGTGCCGGATGGCGGCTGGCCGCAGGCTGACTTCCCGCAGGTCGGCGGGTTTCACGCCGGCTACGGTCAGGCCCACCGACAGCGCGAAGAAAGCCATGCCAAACGACATGGCGAAGCGCGGCTGGCGGACCGTCGCCCAGATCGGTTCAAGCACCGATCCGAACAGCGAGGCCTGCACGTGCTCCCACCACGAAATGCGCGGCTGGGTTGCGCGTGCGTTCACCCGCAGGCGTTGGGTGTCAACGCCCGTTGTGGATGCCAGAATGTTCATGACCAGGCTGGCTGGAGGCTCCACCTCCGTGAGACCTTTCAGCCAGTTGCGGCCCGCCTCAGCTTCGGCGAGCAGCGGTCCGCACGTCCGGCAAACCCGGGCGTGGGCCTGGAAGCGGTCGAGTCCGGTCCCGGTCAGAACGCCGTCAATGGCGTCCGTGAGCAGGAGCTCGAACTCGTTGCAGCGCATTCCGTTACTGGTTTGGTCTGGCATCACATCACCTGCCTATAGGTACGTTGTAGGAGCCTGGCAAGTTCCGCCCGCCCTCTATTTATTCGTGATTTCACGGTACCCTCCGGAACCTTCAAAACGACGGCAATCTCTTTGTAATCCATATCTTGTAAGTCCCTTAGAATCACTGCTTCGCGAAGCTCTGGGGAAAGTTTGGCCAGGGCCGCGTGGACGGTCTCCGAGACCTCCCGGCTGCGTACGTGGGCGTCCGGAGGAGCGGATTGGTCAGGAATCTGCTCACTGAGCGGCTGCGCGTCTTCGTGGTCGGACGCCGACGTGTCCATGGAGTCGGTCATGCGATCCTGCTTGCCCTTACGAAAATGGTCGACCAGCAGGTTCCGGGTGATGGTCGTGACCCAGGTCACGAATGCTCCCTTGGTGTGGTCGTAGCTGGGAAGCGTGCGGTACATCTTGATGAAGACTTCCTGGGTCAGGTCCTGGGCGTCGTCGCCCGATCCGGCGAAGCGGTAGCAGATGTTGTAGATCCGGCGGCTATAGGTCTGCACGATTTCCTCCCAGGCGGCGGAGTCGCCGGCGATACAGCGCCGGACCAGCATCGCGACCACCTGTACGTCTTCCACTTGCACTCCCCGGAAACCTGCTTAAAGCTTGAGACTTTTGAGCTCAGCGATCTGAGACGTATTCTGAGCCCACTAGACAGTACGTGATTGCGGGCCTTGAAGTTCGTCACCAAGTCACCGCATCAGGGTAAGACAGGGCATTGTAGCAAGCGCTTTAGGCGGAACGGCGGAAGTCCGTCGCCATCTGCGGAGAGGGCAGTCGTGCGTGGTGACGCCTAAAAGAAAACCATCAACCACAAAGGACACGAAGGATCACAAAGGACTTCGCTTGGATGGGATTCCTTTCGTGTGACTTCGTGTCCTTCGTGGTTAAGAATCTTGAAACCGCACTAATGTCCACTCGGCAAAGAGTGAATGAGAGCCGACGATGGAGTAGAATTCGTCAAAACCGTTGCTGCGGAAACGCAACGGGTCGCTCGGGGATTTCACATTCCATTTGTAGTCAGGCTTCACCCAGTTAGGATTCTCTCGTTTAAGGAACATGGTCCGTAGTACCCGAGATGATTGGACAACGGCTATCGCATTATCAGATCGTGGAAAAGATCGGCGCCGGCGGGATGGGCGTCGTCTATCGCGCGCACGATGAGCAACTGGACCGCGACGTCGCCATCAAAGTTCTGCCTCCGGGCGCTCTCGCCGACGAAGCGGCTCACAAACGCTTCCGCAAAGAAGCACTGTCTCTGGCACGCCTGAATCATCCCAACATCGCAACCGTCCATGAATTCGGCAGCCAGGACGGCGTCGACTTCCTGGTCACCGAATACATTGCGGGCATCACTCTGGATGCGAAGCTGGCCCGTGGTCCGCTGGCACCCGCGGACGTGATTCGCCTCGGCGTGCAGCTGGCGGAAGGACTGGCTGCCGCGCATGAGCAGGGAATCGTGCATCGCGATCTGAAGCCGGGCAATCTCCGCCTCACCACCGACGGAAGGTTGAAGATCCTCGACTTCGGCCTGGCGGAGATCATGCCGCAGGCCAGCGCCGACGGAGTCACGGCGACGCTGACGCGATCGCACGAAACCAGCGGCACCTTGCCCTACATGTCTCCTGAACAGTTGAGCGGGGAAATGGCGGACGCGCGCAGCGACATTTGGGCCGCGGGAGCCGTGCTCTATGAGATGGCGACGGGGAAGAGACCATTTTCGCAGACGGTGCCTGCGCTGTTAATCAATGCGATCCTCAATCAGGCTCCGGAGCCGCCCAGCAAAATCAATCCTGCAGTGTCCGCCGGGCTGGATGCGGTGATCGTAAGAGCTCTGGCGCGTGATCCGGCCTGGCGCCACCCCTCTGCCGGCGATCTGGCCGTTGACCTGGAAAGGTTGGCATCGCCCAGTTCCAGAGCGGTTCCGATTCAGCCGGTGCTGATCCAGTCCGGACTGCTTCAGCCCGAGCAGATTCGGCTGACGCCGCGGTCGAGCCGATGGCAAGTCGCGGCGCTCGTGGCGGCGCTCGCGCTCGCAGCCGCGGGATATTTTTTCTTCTTGAAGCATCGCAATCCGCCATCGAACGCCGCGCCCGCCGTGAACCGGCGAAGATCGATCGCAGTGCTCGGTTTCAAGAATCTCTCGGAGAATCCGGAGAAGTCGTGGCTCTCCACGGCGATCTCGGAGATGCTCACCACCGAACTGAGCCAGGGAGACCAGTTGCGCACAATCCCCGGCGAAAGCGTCGCGCAGATGAAGGCAAGTTTGGCCTTGCCCGACGCCGATAGCTTCAGCCAGCAGACCCTGACCCGCATCCGCCAGAATCTGGGCAGCGACGACGTCGTGCTCGGTTCTTATCTTCCTTTGGGCAATGGACTCCTCCGCCTCGATCTGCGCCTGCAGGACGCGGTTGCAGGGGTGACGCTGGCGTCGGTTTCGGAGAAGGGAAGTGAAGCCGAGATCGACGACCTGGTGAACAAGGCGGGAGAGGAACTACGCGCAAAACTGGGCATTGGAGCCCTTTCCGATGCGCAGTCGGCGCTGGTGCGCGCCTCGCTGCCCTCCAACCCCGAAGCCGCGCGCCTCTATTCCGAGGGCTTGCAGAAGCTGCGTTTATTTGATGCCCAGGCGGCGCGCGATCTGCTGGAAAAGTCCGCGGCGCTTGATTCCTCCTATGCGCCCACGCATTCCGCGCTGGCGGAGGCGTGGTCGAATCTAGGCTACGATGCCAAAGCCAAAGATCAGGCCAAGCAGGCCCTGGCGCTTTCCGCGAAATCTTCGCGCGAAGATCGCCTGCTGATTGAGGGCCGCGCTCACGAGCTCTTAGCCGAGCGCCCGGAGGCCGTCGAAAGCTATCGGACGTTGTGGAATTTCTTCCCCGACAATATCGATTACGGTCTGCTCCTCATTCGAGCCCAAATCGCAGCTGGGCACGGCAGCGAGGCCGAGACCACGCTGGCTGCGTTGCGCAAGTTGAATGTTTCCGAAGCCGATGGTGCGCGTCTTGATTTCACAGATGCCAGGATTGCCATTTTGCTGGCCGATTTTAAGCGGGCGCAGTTGCTGGCTGAACGCGCGATCAGCCGTGGCCGTTCGATTGGCGCGAATTTGCTGGTAGCCCAGGCTCTGCAAGTGGAGTCGCAAGCTTGGGAGCGCATGGGAGATCCCGAAAAAACCATGGAACTGTCGAACCAGGCGAGAGACCTGTACATCTCCGCCGGAAATCGGCGTGGCGCCGCACGCTGCATCGTGAACGTCGGCGACGTTCTCTTCGACAAGGGAGATTATGCGGGGGCAAGAAAGCAATTCGAAACTGCGCTGGGGGAATTCCGCGCCATCGGCGCCGAGTCTGCCGTTCGCGTCGTGCTCGAGCGGATCGGCAACGTCTTTTATTCGCTGGGGGAATATTCCAAAGCGAAGGATTATTACGAACAGTGCCTGACTTTCGATCAGAGTGTCCATGACCCCGGCGCTTTGGCCAGCGATTATGGGAACCTGGCGAACGATTTTGACGCGCTGGGAGACCTTGAGGGATCGCTGAAGATGCAGAAGCAAGCCTTGGCGGCGTTCGACCAGGTAGGCGATCGCCGTGGCTACGCCGATACTCTGAACAACACCGCCAATGTTCTGGTCGAAATGGGCGATCACGACAACGCCAGAAAATATTATGCGCAGGGGCTCGCGCTGGTGCGGCAGTTGGCTTACAAACGCGGCGAACCGGGTCCTCTCGGCGGTATCGGCGACACTTACTTTTATCAAGGCGATCTGGTGAACGGCCGGAAGAACTATGAAGCGTCGATCGCCCTGACCAAGGAATTGGACGACCAGGAATATGGCGCACAGGTCTCGGTAGCGCTCGCGGCGCTAGCGCTGGCGGAGAAGAAATACTCCGAGGGCGAAACGCTCGCCGCACAATCGGCGGCGCGTTTCGAGAAGACGAATTCGACGGGAAACGAAGCGTGGGCGGAGGCGATCCTGGCGCGCAATCTGCTGGGCGATGGCAAACTGCAGGACGCTCAAACTGCCGCGGCCAAAGCCATAAAACTTTCGCAGTCGGGCCCTGGGCAAGCTGCCCGTTATGAAGCCGCTTTCGCCGATGCGCGCGTCAAAGCGAAGCTCGGCAAGACGGCCGAGGCACGCAAAGAACTGGAGGCTGTCCAGAGTTCGACCCACAAGCTCGGTTACCGGCTCTATGAATATCAAGCGCGCCTGGCCATCGGCGAGATCGACTTGTGGTCTGGTTCGCCATCGGCGGGCGCCTACCTGGCCGCCCTCGAAAAAGATGCACGCGAGCACGGAGCCGGTCTGGTGGCCGACCAAGCCCACGCCCTGCAGACCGAGCAGCACGCAAAGCGGAAATAGCTATTCGCTGGTGAAGTAATCGACCGTGACCGGATTTTCGAACAGCGAATAGTCGCGGGTGACCACCGTGATGCCACTCTCAGTGACGAAGTAGCGCTGGCGGTCGGCCTCGGCGTCGTAGCCGATCGTCGTGCCTTCGGGAATGTGCACGTCGCGGTCGAGGATGGACTTGCGAATGCGGCAATGGCGGCCGACGCTGACGTGCGAGAACAGGATGCAGGCGTCGACTTCAGAGTAGGAGTTGACCCGCACATTGGGCGAGAGCACGGAATTCTTCACCGCGCCCCCGGAGACGATGCATCCGTTGGAGACGATGGAATCCAGCGCGGTGCCGGTGCGTCCGGCTTCGGCAAAAACAAACTTGGCCGGCGGATACTGCCGTTGATGGGTGCGGATCGGCCACTCTTCGTCATACAAATTGAAGATCGGAGAGACCGAGACGATATCCATGTTGGCCTCGTAGTAGGCCTCGAGCGTGCCCACGTCGCGCCAGTAGAGCGCTTCCTTCTTGTTTTCATCGACGAAGTCGTAGGCAAAAACGCGGTAGTCGTCGACCATCTTGGGCAGAATATCCTTGCCGAAATCGTGACTCGACTGTTCGTTCTCCGCGTCCTTCAGCAGCACCGGAATGAGCACGTCGGCATTGAAAAGATAAATGCCCATGGAAGCCGCGACCTTGGCAGGATTCAACGGCGAGCGCAGACCGGTGGTCTTCGGCTTTTCCTCGAAGCCATTGATGCGCCCGTCCTTGTCGACATCCACCACGCCGAAGCGCGAGCTTTCTTCGGGATCAATCTGAATGGTGGCCAGGGTAATGTCGGCAGCCGAATCGAGGTGCTGCTTCATCATCTTGCCGTAGTCCATTTTGTAGATGTGGTCGCCGGAAAGAATCAGCACGTGCTTGGGCTGCTCCGAGCCGATGGAATAAATGTTCTGGTAAACCGCGTCGGCCGTCCCCTGATACCACTGGTCGCTCACTCGCTTCATCGGCGGAAGAACTTCAACGAACTCGCCCACCTCGCGGCCCAGAATGTTCCAGCCTTCGCGGATGTGGCGGTTGAGCGAGAGCGCCTTGTACTGCGTGAGAATGTAAACGCGGCGCAGGTCGGAGTTCAGGCAATTCGACAGCGTGATGTCGATGATGCGGTAGATGCCGCCAAACGTGACTGCGGGCTTAGCCCGGTCGCGAGTCAAAGGATAGAGCCGTTCGCCAGCACCGCCTGCCAAAAGAACCCCGAGAGTATCTTTCATGACTCCCCTCAGATCCCGATTCTATGGTATCCGTGAAATCGGAATCTTTGTTCTCCGCCCGGCAGAAGCGACAAGAAAACAGTAGATGGTAGCACAGCCGACGGATTCGTAAGGTGCGGGCCGCCGGAAGGTAGTGGTTGCTCATTTTGAAATTGAGCATGAACCGACTCCCCAGTCCGATGTCATCCCGCAGGAGCGCGCCTAGCGCTCCGGAGGGACCTGACGA
>JBEKRY010000166.1:0-10071 GCA_049517555.1 Candidatus Sulfotelmatobacter sp.
CTGCCTTACAAGCAGGAGGTCGCAGGTTCGAGTCCTGCACTGCCCACCATCCATAAAGTTATTGCAGGAGCCCGTAGACCAGCACGCTGGTATTGGCTGGCACATACACTCGCCCGTTAGCAACCGTGGGATTCACTCGTACGATTGGAGTCGTCGAGACTTGGTCTCGCGCCTCATCCTGGTTGGTGTCGTAGTACTCCTTGGTGAGATTGCTGGAGTTATAGGCATACAGCGTGGGGTTGGGTGCAAACGCCAGCATCCACACAATGCCGTCGAGGCTGCCGTTCGCCGAGATTATGGGGTCGGGTGAGCGCATGATGACCGTGCCAACGGAGGTTGCTTTGGTGGGCAACAAACCATTGCTCAGGGTAAACATCTTGGGATAGTCGTACTCCCCAAAGATGTATACGTTGCCCTGGAAGTAGCTGGGGGTGTTGAACATGCCAAACGTCTGGTGCGAGCCCTGAATGGAACCCTTGATTGCGCCGACAATGTATTGCACGATGTTGTTGCCACCTTGTTCGTAGCCGCCGAGATTGTCACGGTTGACCACATAGATGGTTCCTTCCTTGCCACCGGCTACCAGCAGGTTCGGATTATTTCCCGGCTGGGTGGGCAATAGCAAAACTCCACCCGAAGTAACATCCCAGTCATTCGCACTGAGAGTCGCATAATTGTCTGGAGTGTAGTAATCGGCGAGTGTCAGGGTGCCGTTATTCGGCGTGAGCTTCAGCACCGACACTCCAAAATCGGTGGTAGCGTCGGCCGTTCCGTTTCCAGTCGATACAAAAATGTTGCCGTTAGTATCGGCCGCGATCCCACCACCCATCTGCCAGATGCCGCCTTCTTTTCCGTTCGGGGTGGTGCAGAAGACGTACTTCTGCTCCAAGGTTTGAGAATCGTAGCCCAGAATCCAGCCGTGATAAGGCTGCCAGTCCTGGTCTCCCGCTGTAGCCAGATACACCACACTATTTACGTCCTGCGCGGATTGGGAAATCAGCATCCCCGGCCGGGAGTTTTCGTGCAGAGGATCGAAGGCCAGCACACCTCCGGAACTTCCCTCACCGGTTCCCGGCACCGAAGCCTGAATCACAACCGGCCCACCGAATTTCTCCGCGCCCGTGGTGATGTCCAGAGCATGCAACCGGTGGACATAGCTTCCGCTGCACGCAGTGGTTTGACCTTCCAGAGTTCGCGCGTCCAGGTACATCGTATTTGTGGTGGGGTCGATGACTGGAGTGGGCGTAATACCAACGATCGACTGCGCCATCATGAGGCAGGATCCGGGGATCGCCACCACGCTGGGAGGATCAACGAAACTGTCCATCCACAGCGGACCCGCCGGAACTTTTCCATCGGCGTCGTAGGCATATACGCTGTCATTCGCGGTGCCGAAATATACGACGTTGTGGTACCCGGCGGTTCCGTTCAGCGGATTGGGAATGTAGACGTTGGCCACGTAAAGCGGCTGTCCCTGGACCGGTGCGTCGATTGGAAATGAATAGAGTTTCCCAAAGGTGTTGACGTTCACGTTCTGCGGAGTCAAGACCGTTTCCTGCAAGTTCTGTCCCGTACGCGAATTGTCATTCTTGTTGGTGTATATTCCCGCATACGTCACGAGGTAGGCGGTGGCAGTGCCGGATGCATTTTTATTTGCCACGCTGGTTGCACTGATTGTATGCGTGCCAACGGCGAAGGTCGCGGGCGGAGTATAAAGGCCGCTTGTACTAATCACGCCCACCGTTGAGTTGCCGCCGTAGTGGCCATCGACGAACCACCGCACGCTGTCATTTGTGGTGCCCGTGACCGTGGCGGTGAATTGCTGCGTGACCAGCGACGTCACCGGCGCCGACATGGGATGTACCGCAACCGTGATCGCACCTGGTCCTTGTGGGCTCACTTTCGGCTGGCCTGAACTGCCGGCGGCGGGTTGCCGGGCAGACAAGGGGCCGGTCGACACTGGCTGGAGCGCGGCATTTCCGGTGGCGCTTCGCGCCGGTTGCTGGACTGCCACCTCGGCCAAAATAAGACCAACGGTAACGAACAGAGCGCACGAACCAAAAGTGATGGGCTTCATGGGACTACCTCAAAAATGGCGGCAACTATATAACACTTTCGCTTGCTCGCATAGTGTGCAAATGTTTTCATCTAAGGGCGATTGTTAGCAATGGAAGTATGGAGGCAGAGATCTATGCCGTGGCGTGCGTGGTTCCTTATTTGCTTGGTCGTTTCAGGTTCAGCTGTTCTCATCGCTCAGGAAAAAGCGCCCTCGCCCGTCTCAAGTTCGTTCGTCTCAAGTTCCTCCGTTGACGCAACTCTGGCGCTGACTCCCCCAATGGGTTGGAATAGCTGGGATGGTTACGGGACGACAATCAACGAGGCCCAGGTGCGCGCCAACGCGCAATGGATGGCCGAACATTTGAAGGCCTTCGGCTGGCAGTACGTCACCGTCGATATGGAATGGTTTGTTGCGAACCCAACTGCGGAAGGCAACGCGAAGAACTTTCAATATTCTCTCGACGCGAACGGCCGCTACACGCCTGCCACGGACCGGTTTCCATCGGCTGCCAATGGCGCGGGGTTCGAGCCGTTAGCGGACTACATTCATTCACTCGGCCTCAAGTTCGGCATCCACATACTGCGTGGCATTCCCAAGCAGGCGGTGGCGAACAAACTTCCGATTGCCGATTCATCTTACTCGGCCGCCGACGCGGCGGATCCTTCCGATACGTGTCCCTGGAATTTCGATAACTTCGGAACAAATTCGACCCGACCGGCGGCTCAGGCCTATTACGATTCCATCGCGAAGCTGTATGCGGGCTGGGGAGTGGACCTGATCAAAGTGGATTGCATCAGCAGCCACCCCTACATGGGCGACGACATTCGCATGATCCGGCAAGCTCTGGACAAAACCGGGCGGCCGATTGTGCTCAGTCTTTCGCCCGGGCCCGCTCCGGTAGAAAAGCGCGATGAGATGCGGAAATACGCTCAGATGTGGAGGATTTCCGACGACGTTTGGGATATTTGGCATAACGATGGCCCCTATCCCAAAGGTCTGGGCGACCAGTTTGCGTACGTCGCTGCATGGTCGGGCAAATCGGAACCCGGTCATTGGCCCGATGCTGACATGCTGCCCTTGGGCCGCCTGGGGCCGTCGCCGGGCTGGGGTCAGCCGCGTGACACCAGACTGAGTCACGACGAGCAGCGAATGTTAATGACGCTCTGGTGCATTTTTCCGTCTCCCCTGATGGTCGGCGGGGAACTGCCTTCGGCGGACGACTGGTCATTGTCGCTGCTGACCAATCCCGAGGTCATAGCGGTGGATCAGCATTCGAGCGGAAATCATCCTGTGAACGATGTTAGTACGGATAAAACTGTAGTCTGGTTGGCGCGGGCTGGATCCGGAGACGGGCAATATTTGGCGGTATTCAATCTCACCGATTCCAAGGCAGTCAAACGATACGAATGGAAGGCACTGGGGCTGACGGAGGCCGCGTATCAGCTTCGCGACCTTTGGGAGCACAAGGACCTTGGTCCCGCCGGCGCTCTGACCGTGACCTTGCCGCCCCACGGCAGCGTCCTCTATCGCCTGTTGCCGGTTCTATCGTATAAACGGTAGCGCGGTCGAAGGCCAACGGTGAAAATCCCAGAATGAGCGTCCCGGCAACCGAGAACACAGGAGTACGGAATGAATCGGCGCACGGCCCCCACTCGCTGTTTCCGGCGGGGCAGCTGATTCCTTTTATTCTTGTGACCGCGCTGTTCTTCCTGTGGGGAATCCCCAGCAACCTGAATGACGTTCTGATTCGCCAGTTCATGAAGTCGTTCGCGATCACCCGCTTTCAAGCCGGTTTGGTACAGTCGGCGTTTTATATGGGCTATTTTCTTCTGGCGATGCCGGCCGCTCTGCTCATGAGGAAGGTCGGCTACAAAACTGGATTCGTCATCGGATTACTCTTGTTGGGAACGGGCTGCTTTCTGTTCTGGCCGGCGGCGCTTGCAGGACGCTACGGATTCTTTCTCTGCGCGTTATTCGTGATCGCCAGTGGCCTGTCTTTTTTGGAAACCGCGTCGAATCCATTTATCGCGCAGTTGGGCGATCCGGATACATCGGAGCGGCGGCTTAACTTTTCGCAGGCATTCAATCCTCTGGGTGCGATCACCGCGGCGCTGATCGGGACGATATTCATCTTTTCCGGGATCGAATTATCTCCGCAAGAAATCGCTGCGCAGAAGGCGCAGGGGTTATACGAGGCTTATCTGCGGACGGAAACGCTGCGCGTTATCAAACCCTATCTGGTGATTGGGGTGGTAGCAATATTCTGGGCTGTACTAATTCTGCGCACCAAATTTCCGGCAATTCAAAGTGAACATGAGGGCGGCGGCGACCACGGCCGCTTCCGGGAACTCTTTCGCTATCCGCATTTCTTGTGGGCCGTGCTGGCGCAGTTTCTCTATGTCGGCGCACAGGTCGGCACCTGGAGCTTCTTCATTCAGTACGTGCAGGAATCGACGCACCAGCCGGAAAAAATCGCGGGCTACTTCCTGACCGGCACACTGGCTGCGTTCGGCGTGGGAAGGTTCACGTCCGCGTACCTAATGCGCACCATCTCGCCGAATCAACTGATGGGAGCCTATAGCATCGCGAATATCGTGCTGGTCTCGCTGGGAGTTGCGTTCCCAGGCTGGTTGGGATTGTGGTGCGTCTTTCTTACCAGCTTCTTTATGTCACTGATGTTTCCCACGATTTTTGCGCTGGGATTAAAGGGCCTCGGTCCCAACACAAAGATCGCCGGCTCACTGCTGGTGATGGCGATCGTAGGCGGCGCGGTGATGACGCCGCTGATGGGATTTATTTCCGAAAAGTTTCACAGCATCGCTTGGGCCTTTGTGGTCCCGCTTTTTTGCTATATCGTAATCGCTTTCTATTCTTTCTTCGGATCCAGGGTTCGGAGGATCCAAGGTTCGGATCGAGGCGAACTGAACTGAGGTAGAACTCCATGTTGATCGTTAGGTTGGCAGTAAGACCGCGATTTCTGTTGATGGTCGCACTCTGCATTGTGACGGGCACGTCCCGCACATTCGCGCAATCAGCAGCGGATGCTCCGACGGCCACTGAGAGTCCAGAGGTCATTGATCAGACGTGGCAGCAAGCGAGCGCGAAATATGACAGCGCGCGCGCCACCATCCTCGCGAACGTCGATCACATAAACGGTGACGGCCCGTATCGCGCGGACTGGGAGTCGCTGCAGAACTACCAGGTGCCCGACTGGTACAAGGACGCCAAGTTCGGAATCTTCATTCACTGGGGCGTCTATTCCGTTCCCGCCTTTGCCAACGAATGGTATCCGCGGAATATGTACGTAGCAGGCTCGAACGAATACAAGCACCACATCGCGACCTACGGAACGCAGGACAAATTCGGCTACAAGGATTTCATTCCCCTCTTCAAGGCGGAGAAATACGATCCCGCGGCGTGGGCCCGCCTGTTCAAGGAGGCCGGTGCGAAGTACGTAGTTCCCGTGTTCGAGCATCACGATGGCTTCGCTATGTATGACTGCAGCCTGTCGGATTGGACCGCCGTAAAGATGGGCCCGCATCGCGATCTCTGGGGTGATCTCGCCAAGGCGATTCGAGCGGAAGGGTTGCACTTGGGCGCATCTTCCCACCGCGTGGAACATAATTTTTTCCTGGGCGTCGGGCGCACGACTGTCTCTGACGTCAATGATCCCAAGTACGCAGCTCTTTACGGACCGGCGCATCGCTGGATGGAAGCCAAAGACCACACGCCGCTGGCCAACGATTTTACCTTCGTTTCCAAGGCCTGGACCGACGACTGGCTGGCCCGCTCGGCCGAGATTGTCCAGAAGTATCACCCTGACGTCATCTATTTCGATTGGTGGATCGGCCAGCCTTCCGTGCGCGAAGATCTCACCCGTTTCGCCTCGTTCTATTACAACGAATCTCTCAAGAGCGGCGGTCCGGTGGGTGTGATCAACTACAAGGATTACGCCATGCAGGAACAGTCGGCGGTACTCGACATCGAACGCGGCCAGCTCTCGGGAATTCGTCCGCAATATTGGCAGACCGACACTTCCATCAGCAATGCATCGTGGGGCTACATTCAGAACGATACGTTCAAGTCGCCGGAATTTGTGGTGCATCAGTTGATCGACATCGTGAGCAAGAACGGCAATCTGCTGCTGAACATCGGTCCCCGCTCCGATGGCACTATCCCCGACGAAGTGCAGCAAGTGCTGCGCGAAGTTGGCGCATGGCTCAAGGTCAATGGCGAGGCCATCTATGGGACACGCCCCTGGAAAATCTACGGCGAAGGTCCGACGAAAGTGATGGAAGGATCGTTTCACGATACGGACACCAAACCCTATACGGCGGAAGATTTCCGCTTCACTAAAAAGGGCAACGTGCTTTATGCGATCGAGATGGGCTGGCCTTCCGGTCGAGAGGCGGTTATCCGTTCGTTAGCCAGCTCTGCCGGAGATTCTGCCAAGATTGCATCCGTCACCCTGCTCGGCTCGGACGCAAAACTGGCATTCGAACAACGGCCCGACGGACTGCACATTCAACTGCCGGAGCAGATTCCGGGAAAGTATGCATATTCCTTCATCATCAAGGAGAAATGATCGCTGAGGAGCCCGGCCCCGCGCGGCTTCAATAGGCGCCGACAGGAGTAATTGGTTCTCTTGACACCCCCGATTCGGTGCCGCTAAAGTTGTGCAGAACTTGGGACTTGGGGGGATTCTTATATGCCTAATACTGACAAATTGGTGGTAGTGCCCGGTGGCGGTGGTTTTATCGGCGGGGCACTGGTTTCGTCGCTTCGGCAGCAGGGCTACAAACACATTCGTGCGGTAGATATAAAGCCGTTAGACCATTGGTATCAACGGTTTGCAGATGTCGAGAATCTGGTTCTGGATCTCAACGAGAAGCACAACTGCGAAATCGCGGCCCGCGGAGCGCATGAGATTTACAACCTGGCTGCCAACATGGGCGGCATGGGATTCATCGAGAAGAACAAAGCCCTGTGCATGCTTTCGGTGCTGATCAACACCCACATGCTGCAGGCGGCGATCAAACACGGCGTCAGCCGCTATTTCTACGCGTCTTCTGCCTGCGTTTACAACGGTGACCGGCAAAAGAGCTTCGAAGCTCCGTCGCTGAAGGAAGAGGACGCCTATCCCGCGCTGGCGGAAGATGGATACGGCTGGGAAAAGCTCTTCTCCGAGCGCATGTGCCGTCATTTCCGCGAGGATTACGGTCTCTATACGCGGGTCGCCCGCTTCCACAATGTGTATGGCCCATGGGGCACGTGGTTCGGCGGCCGCGAGAAAGCTCCCGCCGCGATTTGCCGGAAGGTGATCGAAGCCAAACTGGCAGGGAAGCACGAAATCGAAATCTGGGGCACTGGCCACCAGACCCGCAGCTTCATGTACATCGACGACTGCCTCAAGGGCATTCAAATGATCATGAACTCGGACATCCTGGAGCCAATTAACCTGGGATCGAGCGAGGCGGTCAGCATCAACCAGTTGGTGGATATGGTCGAAGGAATTGCCGGCATCCGCCTGGAACGCAAATACGATCTCTCCGCGCCCCAGGGAGTCAACGGACGCAACAGCGACAATACTTTGATTCAGAAGCTTCTCCACTGGGAACCGAGCATCCCGTTGCAGACCGGCTTGGAAAAGACCTACGCATGGATTTACGATCAATACCTGGCTCGGGAAAAAGGTGCGCCGGGAGTCGTGCAGGAGTTCGCCTCCACGCCGGCCTAGGCCGAGGGGCGGCTAGCCCCGGAGGGCTGAAACGCAGACCTGAGTCCAGAATCTTGTTGCGCAAAGTGGATGATTTACATCTGCTTGATGGGCGACAAGACTTTCCCGTTTTCTAAGAAACTGTTACGATGATTTTGCTGCCAAGGCCAGCCGCCGTTTGTTACGGCGCGGTTTTCTTGGTGGTTTTGGCCGGATTGCGAGCATCTGGAATCGCGCAAAGCCGCACAAACACTGGCGATTGCGCATCTCGTTGATTTGGCGAGTGGGGACGTAGTTCAGTTGGTTAGAACGCTGCCCTGTCACGGCAGAGGCCGCGGGTTCGAGTCCCGTCGTCCCCGCCAATTCTTTCAAGCACTTGCAAGGAATTGGCAATTTGCGTCCTGGTCCCAAATGTCCTGGTCCAATTTGGTCTAGCTAGGCCAGTGCTTCTCCCTTGTTGAGCACCATCCGAAGTTTGCTTTGTGCCAGGCGCTTGTTCGGCATTCCCGCCTTAGCGTAAAGATCCAGCGCAATGCGACTGTTCGCGTGACGTAGGAAGCTCCTGCACCACCTTCACTTCCTCGTTGTTCTGAGTGAGCAACGTTGTGTACGTGTGCCGGAAGGTGTGGAAACCGACCCGCTTTTCGATCTTCGCCGCCTTGACTGCCGGTCGCCGGTATCGTCGCCAGAGGAAGCCATCGAAGAAGAGAAGAACGCAATTCCGATGCCACCCCGGGGATGAGTGGGAGAAATAAACCCGCCAAATTCAGACACTACCGAGTCGGTTATCTAGTCTCCTACAAGAGAGATGAAAGAGAAGCGAGTTGCAGAATACTCTATCCCGCAAGTTAGGATTTCCCTGACGCGACTGCCGTCCGTATCCTATTATGTCTATTCATATAGTAGGGTTTACAATGTCGCTATCGCCCGTTCCCAAGCCGCTTCTAAGTTTTCCCGGCCTACCTGTGGTGCCTCTGAGGCTAAGGGCATCCGCCCTAGTGTTTGAGGACGTCAAGTCAAAGGCCCTCCTTGAGAGAATGCATTTGATCGGACCGAGCAACGCGAATGTGCTGGTCACCGGGGAAACAGGTACTGGCAAGGAGCTCATTGCCAGACATGTACATAAGTTGAGTCCACGGGCTCACGGTCCTTTTGTGGCAGTGAATTGCGGAGCCTTTTCTGAAAGCCTGGTGGAGAGCGAATTATTTGGCCACGAGCGCGGCTCATTCACCGGAGCAACGGTAACCCGGGCGGGTTGGTTTGAAGCGGCTCGAGGCGGAACTCTATTTCTAGACGAAATCGGAGATCTTCCCTTCGGCATGCAAGTGAAGTTGCTCCGAGTGCTGCAAGAACGCCAGGTAGTTCGTCTGGGTTCGCGTAGTCCGGTTGCGATTGACGTTCGTGTGGTAGCGGCGACCAATGTGAATCTGGAGGATGCGATTGCCGCGGGACGCTTCCGCGAAGATCTTTATTACCGGCTTCAGGTCGCCACGCTGCATATTGCTCCGCTGCGCGAACGGCCGGGTGACATTCTGCCCTTAGCGCAATACTTTCTCGGAGTTTATGGGGAACGCCTGGGATTGAAGGACCCTGCGCTGAGCGCGGAGGCGATCGATATCCTGCTGAGCGGGCATTCCTGGCCAGGCAATACGCGGCAGTTGGAAAATGTCATCCATTACGCTCTTCTGGTTTGCCGTGAAAATGTAGTTCGACCGGAAGATTTGAGGCTTTCTCCACTTAGACCCTGAATCGCGACAAGTGGTCCAGCACAGCCCTTCGAAGCGGTCATTGCAACCAGGTTCAGACGGCGCGGTTGCTCGGTATCAGCCGGAATATTCTTCGGGCAAAGCTGATGCAATCCGGCGAGTTGCCCAACCGTCGAAAACTGCGAGCTTCAGTCGATCCTTCCTAATACCTTCGCCAGTTAGAGATTGTCAGGCGCAAGATGTGTCATTCCGCCTGGAGCAAACAATTCTTCGTGCACAGATTTGCGTACTCGGACAAATTCCCGATCGGTACGGTCGCGAGGCCGTGACAAGCTGACCGGCAAGATATTCCTAATCGTGCCAGGCTGCGGAGACATGATGACAACCCGGTCTGCAAGATAAATCGCTTCCTCGATGTCGTGCGTTACCAGCACTACCGTCGTTCGCTCGGCCTCCCAAATACGCAGGATTTCCTGTTGCATGCGCATTCGAGTCAGAGCGTCCAGGGATGCGAAGGGTTCGTCCAAATTGACTGTGCCGCGTTGATCGAAACCAGATTTGTGCTCCGGCTCATGAGACACGACACTAAC
>JBEKRY010000167.1:0-10068 GCA_049517555.1 Candidatus Sulfotelmatobacter sp.
CATTTCTCAGGATTTCCAGAGCAATGCGACAGATCTCGTCTTTGGCTGCGGCGGCCAGGGATCGGCGTTCGCCTTCCTCGATTAAATCGAAAATCGGCGCCTTCCCATCCGCAGACGCAGTCAATTCCTGCATTGTGACTTTCAACAACTCTGCGAGATTTTCCTGCATGATTGCTTCCGAGCGTAAACCCTGAATCGCGTCCCGGCTCTCCGCTAGCGCTCCTTCAGCCTCGTCGATCGCAGTGTCAAGAGATCGCATTGCCTCCTCGGGCCGCCGCGGCAGCAGGTTGCGAACTGCTTGAAACTGAAACATGAGGCCGTGAAGAGTTTGCAGCAAAGTATCGTGAAGATCGCGCGCAATTCGAGTTCGCTCGTTGACCCGGGCTTCCAGTCCAATATTGAATTGCCGATGTAATTGTTGAACCCGCAGTCGATATATACCTAGAGCGAGCAGAGCAAGGATCCCCAGGCTCGCGACCTGGAACCAGCGTGTTTGAAGTATAGACGGCTCCACTTCAAACGCAATGGCAGCTCCGTTAGAGCTCCACACACCATCTGAATTCCTCGCAGCGACCTGAAACTCGAACCGTCCCGGTCCGATATTCGTAAAGTCAACTTCGCGCAAGACGGTCGGCTCGCTCCAAGAGGAATCGACATCGGCCAACCGATAGCGATATCTCACTCCTTCGGGGTTTGAGACATTTATGCCGGCATATTGGAAGGTCAGGCGGTGCCGGCCGGAAGAAATACGGATATGGTCACCAGTGGCGACGTGTTTACCGTCCACCAGCATTCCTTCGATTCGCATCGAGACCGGAAACGCTGGATCAGCAAACGCCGAAGCTGGTAAAAACGAAATCCCCTGCTTCAGAGAGAACCAGATGTTTCCGCGACTGTCCAACTCGACCGATGGACTGCGATTGACCCCCTCTACGCTCGGCAAGCCATCGGTGACGCCGAATTCACGGTAGTCACCCTCGGCGTACGCCTGTTTCAGCAACGCTGAACACCTCACTCTCAGAATGTGGTCCGAGGTCGTGATCCAGAGCCAGCCGTTTTTCTCCGCGATCCCGAGAATGTCTCCATAGAGCGCGGTTGGCGCCCCCAGCGGAACGTGCACGGCGCCAGATTGCAAGAACGCAATTCCTCTTGATGTGCCGATCCATAACGTATCGCTGTCATCCAGAAAAAGGCTCTCGATCGCACCGGGCGGCAATCCGTCGTGCGTGTTGTAGCGGGTCCAGCGGTCATTCTTGAATCCGGCCTTGAATTCGGCGAGACCATTTGGCGTGCCCGCAAAGACCAGCCCGGATTCATTTCCGGTGATCACCGAGATTCTGTTGGAGGGCAGCCCGTCTTTTGCAGTGAAGGTTTGCCACGTGTCATTGCGGAAGCGCCTGAGCCCCTGGTGAAGCGTGCCGGCCCACAGCGTGCTATTGGATTCGCGATACAGAGAGTACACCGCATCCTGGATAAGCTCAGGTTGCTGCGTCGACAATCGGACGGCGTTGCCCTCCACAGTCAGCCGGGTGAGGCCACCATTTCTGCGCCCGACCCAGACATCACCGGCCGCTCCGGCAATCGAATAAACGACGTCATTCTTCAAGCCCGCGATTTCAATCGCCTGAACTCTGCCCCGCGAAATGCGAAATAGTCCACCATCCGGCGGAGCAAACCACACACCCTGATCGGAATCAGCGTAAATCGCTCCACAATTACTGCAAGGCAGACCCTCAGAGCTGCCTTCTGAACCGTCTTTCGAACCGCCTTCCGAGCTGCCTTCTGAAGTGCGATAGGTGATGAACGCACTGTCCTGGTAGCGCTCAATCGCCTCCGGTTCGCCAATCCACAGATTGCCATCGCGATCTTCAAATAGTGCGGTGACTGCATTGTTGCCATTGACCGTCAACTGCTCAAGTGGGCGGATTCTGCCATTGGCATCGATGTCTTTTGGGTCGGCTTTGAAAACATGGCGTTCCGTGCCGATCCATATACGGCCTTTGAGTCCGCTAGCCAGAGCCAGAATTTCATCGTGCCCCGGCGTGAGACTCACTTCGCCAAATGAGTGATCACCATGGGAGATGAACAAGCCCTGCTTGGCCCCGACTAGCAGAGTTCCGTTCGGAAGGGGGAGCAGGCAGTTGATCCTCTTGCTCTTTAGACTTGGCACCTGCAGCAGTGAAGCTTCGCCTTTTTCAGGATTGAACTGAAACAATCCTTTTTCGGCGGTGCCGATCCAGATTGTTCCGTCCGCTGTTTGCGCCAATGCTGTTGGCGGCCCCGGCACAGCGCGAGATTCCAAAAGGACTCGGCCTTCTCCGCGCTTGTATTCCACCACGCCCTGTAATTCAGATACAAACAGCAACCAGCCGTCGAAGGTCTTGTTCGCCGAACTGACTGCGTAGTCATGCCTGCCGTTATCAGGCACCGGCCCTCTGAGCACGCCGGCCTCGTACCGGAACAGACGGGTGAAGTCGTCTGCGGCCCACAATTGGCCGCTCGCATCGGTTAACACGTGCGGGATGAGTCCATTCGATACATCGTTGGAGTTCCCTTTTGGAATGAATTCAAACCTCAGGCCGTCATACTTGACTAGCCCGTTGCCCGTACCGAACCAGAGATAGCCATCGGCTGTCTGTGCCATCGAATAGACATGGCCACCGGGAAAGCCGGACGTGTGGTCCCAGATGCTATGGCTGCGGCTGGGCGTAATCGAGTTGTCGACGGCGCCCGAAGATGCGCTTGCCAACAGAAACAACAGGACAAGTCCTAGAAGGGTTTTCATGCAATCGGAGTCCAGGACAACTAGGGCAAGAACTCAAAGTGATCTACGACAACTTCGGGGCGCTGGCGAATCGGCGGCAATTTATGGTTCGGGTCGGAGTAGGCATAAAGGGCCATCCGCAAAGATTCATCGCCCGGTCTAGGCACCTCGTCGGTAAAGACATGCCTGGAAATGATGCGCTCTTGGTTTCCCGACACTTGCGAAGTGAGCATTGTGACCCGACCTTCTTCCCAGACGATGGTGTGTTGCAGTTTACCGCCCGGCGCCTTGAATCGCGTTAGGTTCAGCGGCAAAAATGCCGGTTGGACCACAAACTGGGCGTTCTCCCGTTCGCTTTGCGGGTCACCCCAACGACTGATATTGATGTCAAACTCCCCGTGATTTCCCTGCTTTGTCGAATGATCCCAGGTGAAAATCGTGAAAAAGGCTGCCGGGTCCATACTTGAAGTATCTTCCACCGTGAACACATAAGTGCCGTAGCCTAGGCTACGCGTCACATTTACCTCGGAACAGGTCCACTGGTTATTGCGGTTGACAACCTGTAGATGAAGCGCCCCGGATTGATCTACGTATACATTGTTGGGATCGTATGGGTTCTTTGTGCCTCCTCGAGCGCTGGGCACCTTTCGAACCCGCCACTGGAATCCGCTGAAATTTACGAAAAACGACGAGGATCGCTCCTGTCCGCGGCTGGCCGCTACTGTCTCTATCCCGCGCCCCACCTTCGGCAACTCGGTCAACAGCGCAGCCGGGTGGTAGGTCGAATCCACCAGTAAAGCGGCATAATCAGTAGCCAGGTGCACTTCGTTCCGCCAGACCCCGCCGGGCAAGATCGGTGTAAAGGGCGAATTGATTCGCGGTTGCAGCCACCACAAACCTCCCGTCTTGGAGTAAACGACCATATTCTGGCCCGGGCTTGAACCAGTTACGGTGCCCTCGATCACGTCTTCTTGATTCAGATCCCCGAGATCCCACTGCGGGACTTGAGTAAACGAGATGGTTGGCTGAGGAGAAGTTAGTGCCGTCTTATGACAGGCCGTCAGCGCCAAAAGCAATCCTGCGACTTTCAGAATCGCACCGGAGCGCAGTCGGGTGTTGGATTGAAATTCGAGCTGAGCCATTCTTGCCACGAAGCAGCGAGGGCCTTCCCCTGGGACGTAAGCACCGCCATCACAATCATCATCGGGCGATAGCCGTGGCGTCCAGCATAGCGGAAATCAGTGGTTCGTCGAGGACGATTTCAATTCTGATTTTCCTTTTGCTTCCTCCGTCTGCAAAACAACTTCACGCCACCAGCAGGATCTTCCCGCTGGCACCCTTCTCTGCTGCTGCTTGAGCCTCGGCCGCTTTACTGAGCGGCAGTTTCTGGCCGATCGGAATTACCAGCTTGCCATCCCGGACCGCTTCGGCCATGAACTCAAGCGTTTTCCTGTCGAATTTTGAGAACACGTGCACCACCTTTACCGACGGGTACTTAGCGGCGTTCTGCGGCACCTCGACAACCGATGCATAGACTCCTCCCGGCTTGACCTTGGCGATTAGCTCCTCGGCGGTTTTTCTGCCAACCGTATCCGCAACCGCGTCGAGTGGCGAAAGATTCGCAAGCGCGGTGTCGTCATCGGTTGCGACCAGCTTGTCCGCTCCAATCGAACTCCCTTGATCCATCTGGCTTTTCAGCACCCCTCCAATCACGGTCGCGCCTCTTTGCTTGGCAGTGAATACCGCGGAACGACCTACATTTCCGGCCGCGCCTGCGACCAGAACCGTCTGGCCCGCCTTGATACCAGTAGCTGCAAGGAGTTGGTTTCCGGTCGTCGTCACCAACGGCAGCGCCGCCGCCTGAATCAAATCGAGTCCCTTCGGAACCTTCGCCAAAACCGCGGCCTTCACCACACAAAGTTCGGCATAAGTATTGTCCGCCATAGCAAACACCTGATCGCCGGCGGAAAAGCCTTCCACTCCCGCCCCAATCTTGATCACACTCCCAGCCATGTCGACTCCTATCAGCCCCGGGAACGTCATGGGATAAAAATCCTTCGTTAGTCCCGCACGCCGCTTGTAGTCGATGGGATTCACGCTAGCGGCTGCGACTCGCACCAGCACCTCGCCCGGACCGGGCACTGGATCGGGATAATCCTCAAATTTCAGTACTTCAGGCCCGCCGTATTGGTGGACGACAATTGCTTTCATATTCATCTCCTCGTACAGTGCGCGAACGGTCACTGATGAAATTTAGATGAGCGAAGCTGGGATTGGTCGCCGACGCCATCGAATCCCAAGAATTCGGAAACTGGGAGCCGTGGCCGAGATGGGGGCGGCGAAATAATTTAGTGAGAGATGGCCCACCGACCGTGGCGCTCGACTTGGCTCGTCTTCGCTGAAGTTCGATATTTCGCCCACCTCAGCACATCCCATATCTCGCACTGCAAGTAAAAGCCTGCCGAGATAGAGGGCGCCATCACCCCTTCTCTAACCGCATCGTGGACCACTTCGTACACCGCTTCATAGCCCGGAATCTGCACTCGCTTGGCGAGTTCGATCAGTTCTAGCATCGGAAGTTCACGTTCCGCAATCATCGAAAGCAGTAACATGAGACCGTCAGATCCCGCGAAGCGGTCGAGAGCCAATCCCTCGACGATTCCCCGGTTCTTTCTAAATTCGTCTCGCGGATTGTACTGACATCCGTATGGCCCTGGCCATCTCGAGCTCGCGTTGCGATGGTGCACTAACCGCAAACCGCTTACTTTCGGTTTCCCCTCAGCGTCCTCTGCGGCAAGCCACTCCACCCAGCCTGCCTGCATATCTCGCACGAGTTCGCCACAACTATCACATCGCCAACCTGATCGAATGGATTTATCTCTGGGCATAGCATTCACCAATATCTCTAACTCCGCTCTCGGCGTTCCCGCGTCGCAGCACCTTTGGCGGCAGCCTCTTTTCTGTTCTTTTGAGGATGCACGCCCAGGTCGTGCCACGACGTTTCCGCGAGGTTGACGTCATAGTAGTTTGCGGCTTTCTCGATGTTCGCGAACGCCAAAGCACGGTCGGCGTCGGAGACGTCAATGACTTGATCGAATCGCGCGACTGCGTTACGCACGTGTTCTGCGTCGGTCAGCGGTTCTTTACGCTGCTTCGGAAACGCGTACACGCTGTCGGGCAAGTCGCTCTGCGTGGTCAGCCGTCCGTGTTTCTCGTGAGGTTTCCAGGTCGCTTCCCGCATGTCTTTGCCATCCTTTCTTCGAATACTTCATTTAGAGCGCAAGTTGTTTACAGTGTCGCTGGTCCCACCGAATCGGCTGCGACAGGGCAATTACATCCAAGGAGCTTCGGCGAATCAATTGGACGATGGTATTGGTGGTACCTTGGTATCGCAATCCGTGGAATACAGTACGCGCCACTCTGCGCTCACATGTCCAATCCATACTTTATCTTGGCCGATACGTTCGTCCAATAGATTCGCCGTCGTGATTCTGGCTTAATGAAACCTAGGCTGGTTGGAGGAAGCATGAACACTGGAATCACCGCCTCTCACATCCAGAGCGGGGCTAGCGCCGAGGGAGCGGACACGAAGCTCGAGGTGGTCGTCATCCCGGTCGCTGATGTTGACCGCTCGAAGGCGTTCTACACCAAACTCGGCTGGCGGCTCGACGCCGACTTCCCCTTTGATAACGGCTTCCGCATCGTTCAGTTCACACCGCCCGGCTCGGGGTGCTCGGTTCAGTTTGGCGCGAAGATCACATCCGCTGCGCCGGGCTCGGCCCAGGGCCTCTACCTGATCGTCTCCGACGTGGAGGCAGCGCGGAAAGATGTTGCCGCACGCGGCATTGAGGTGAGTGAGGTGTTCCACGCCGGAACACCGGGCGCTCAGTTTCGGATCGACGGCAGCGGCCGCATCAGCGGGCCCGCACCCGAGCGTGCCTCCTATAACTCGTTCGCCTCGTTTCGTGATCCCGACGGCAATGGATGGCTGTTTCAGGAAGTCACAACGCGGTTGCCTGGCCGAGGACTTAGTAATTTGGATGTCGCGACGCTGACCGAGCTCTTACTAGAGGCCGAAAAGCACCATAGCGAATATGAACCTACCGCTCCGAAGCACCACTGGTCGGACTGGTACGCCGCTTACCTTGTCGCGCGTCAGAACGGCAAGACCCCGGAAGACGCAGCCAAAGACGGCAAGGTTCACGTAGAGGGGGCACGTTGATTATCACGACTCGCCCCTCGATGTCCTTTGTGCCGGCCAAGATGATACAAGTGTCGCCTTGGCCGGTATAGTCTTGCGCTTCTGTACGAAAGTTATTCATAAGGTTATTCATGTCGGCTAAGAAAACAGCGATCATAACTGGGGCGTCGGGCGGCATTGGCGCTGGTTTAGTCGAGGGATTTCTACGAGTAGGTTATAACGTCGTGGCGACGTCTCGTGAAGCCAGTCGAAAGCTGACCGCCTCGAGCAGCCTGGTTCTGGTGGATGGCGATATCGGCAAGCAGCAAACTGCTGACTCGGCCGTCGAAGCCGCAGTCAATAACTTTGGAACCGTCGATGTCTTAGTCAATAACGCTGGCATCTTCCTGAACAAGCCTTTCACTGACTTCACTATCGAGGACTTCGACGCTCTTGTCTCGACGAATCTGCTGGGATTCTTTTACATCACTCAGCGCACTGTAAAAGAAATGCTGAAACAGAAATCGGGATGCATTGTGACCATAACTGCGGCGCTTGCTGATCGTCCCATCGCCGGCACAAACGGCTCGGTCTCGATGATTACGAAGGGTGGGTTGAATTCAGCGACCCAGAATCTCGCAATCGAGTATGCGAAAGATGGCGTCCGCTTTAATGCCGTAGCCCCCGGCGTTGTCGATACCGCGATACGCGGCAACGGTCCCAACGACGCGATTGTGGAGTCGACTATGAAAACGGCGACGGTGAAGGATATTGTTGATGCCGTGCTTTACCTGGCACAGGCAGGTCATGTGAGCGGAGAGATTCTTCACGTGGACGGCGACGCTCCGGCTCGTCGCTGGTAGGAAGTAACTAGGATGTTTGACCACGTGCCGGACTTCAACGAGGTAGGAACAGGAATGCCCCGATTGCTCTCAGTAAATGTCGGTCTTCCGCGCGACGTAACATGGAACCGCAAAACGGTTCGAACGTCAGTCTGGAAATCTCCAGTGGATGGACGGCGAATGGTGCGCAAACTCAACATTCAAGGCGACGCGCAAGCCGATCTGTCAGGTCACGGGGGGGAGCAGCGCGCCGTTTTTGTTTACCAGATGGACTCGTACCATTACTGGGAGCGTTTTCTGGGCCGGAGTGATTTTACTTTCGGCCAGTTCGGGGAAAACTTCACCGTCGAGGGACTTGCTGATAACGAGGTCTGCATCGGCGATCGATACCGCATTGGTAGCGCTGAATTTGAAGTAACGCAGCCCCGCGTGACGTGCTACCGCGTCGGCATCCGCATGAACGAGCCTCGTATGCCAGCGCTGCTCGTAGCACATCACAAACCAGGATTCTACTTTCGCGTGTTGCAGGAGGGAGAAGTTGGTGCAGGCGATAACATTGTAAAAATCGCTGACGGCCCAGAGAGATTCAGTGTGGCCGAGGTTGACGCCCTCCTGTATTTGCCGGGACAGACTCGCGAGCAACTGCAACGCGTGCTGCGGATTCCTGCGCTCAGCAAGGGTTGGCAGAGTTCGTTCCAGGCAATGCTCCAACAAGATTTAAGTTCCAAGACTGCGGCGGGGAATCCAGGACTCGCCGATGAGGAACAACCACCAGCATGGCCCGGCTTTCGACAGATGCGAGTCGCGAATATTAAGAAGGAAAGCGCTAACGTAACTTCCTTCGTTCTGGCGCCAACCGATGGCCAGCCACTTCCTCTCTGCCAGGCAGGTCAATTTATCGTTTTGCGGCTGCTCGTCGATCCGGGCAAACCGCCGGTTCTTCGCAGCTATTCGTTGTCTGATCTGCCGGCGGTCGACCATCTCCGCATCAGCGTCAAGAGCGAATTGAACGGGATTGGAAGCTCATTTCTCTGTAACCATGCACGAGAAGGCGATCGATTGGATGTAAGTGCGCCGCGCGGAAGCTTTACTCTGCGTCCCAGCCAGAGCCCCGTGGTTCTACTGAGCGCTGGAGTGGGCGCAACGCCCGTGATGTCGATGCTGCACGCACTCGCCGCTGAAAAATCACAACGAGAGATCTGGTGGATCTACGGAGCGCGTAATCGCGCCGACCATCCATTCGCAGAAGAATCGCGTTCATTACTGAAACAGCTCTCTCGCGGACGAGGATACATCGTGTACAGCAGGCCTGCTCCAACTGACCAAGCCGGGGCAGACTTCGATGCTCCCGGGCACATTGACACAGCTTTGCTGGAAAAACTTGGCGTATCACGGGGGAGCGACTTCTATCTGTGTGGCCCCACTTCATTTTTGCAGAGCATGCGCGATGGGTTGCGAAACTGGGGTGTGCTCGCCGAGAATGTGCACACGGAAATCTTCGGTTCTCTCGAGGCTATTACTCCAGGTATGGCGCAGGCTGTTCACACTCCTCACCTGCCACCCGGGCCGCCCGGAGCTGGCCCGCCAGTCTCATTCGCGCGCAGCGGAATCACCACTGCGTGGGATCCGAAATTCGCGAGTTTGCTTGAACTGGCGGAAGCGTGCGACGTTCCGGTCCGATGGTCGTGCCGGTCGGGAGTCTGTCATACCTGCATGACTGGTTTGATCGGCGGATCGATCACTTATAACCCGGAGCCGCTGGAGATGCCCGCTCCCGGAAATGTGCTTGTATGCTGTTCCCAGCCAGGCGCGGGTGTCACGCTGGATCTTTGAGAGAAATTCTTTTAAGAGAAGATCGTTATACGAGATCTGAGAAAAACGGAAGGAGTCTAATCATGCGTTCCGATATTGTGCCCGGTGGCATTTTCCCCAACTACGAACTGCCCGATCACACGGGGACACTGCGCAAGCTCAGCGAGCTGCAGGGCGATGACCCGCTAATCCTCACACTCGCGCGCGGCCACTATTGCCCCAAGGAGCACCAGCAGCATTTGGAACTCGCCGCGTTCTACCCGAGGATCGCAGTGGCATACACTCAGATCGCCACGATCGCCACCGACGATCACCATACGCTGCAGGAATTTCGTGCGTCCGTCGGAGCCCAGTGGCCCTTCCTTTCGGACCCCGAGCGAACGGTTCAGAAGGATCTCGACATCCAGGAATATACCGACCCCGAGCATAATCCGATGATCCCGCATACGCTCGTGCTCAAGCCAGGCCGC
>JBEKRY010000168.1:0-10062 GCA_049517555.1 Candidatus Sulfotelmatobacter sp.
CTTCGATACGTCGCACATGTACGCCTCTGCGCCGGGCAGCGACAGGATGAGATCCTTGGCTTCCTGCTCCAGGCGTTCATTCTGGTAGGTGATCGCCAGCTTCATGCCGGCGGCGTGCAATCCCAGGGCGATGGACCACGCGATCGAGCGTTTGTTGGCGACTCCAAAGACGACGCCGGTACGGCCCTGCAGGTCAACGGACATGGTTGCTCCTTATTCGTTGCGAAGGGGAAAGAATAACAGCCGGAGGTGGGGATTGGCCACGGCGACGCGAGGGGCACCGCTAAGTTCAAGATCTTTAACCACGAGGGACACGAAGGTACACGAAGGAAAGCAGATAGAAATGAATTTCTTCGTGATCCGGAGCCTGCCCTGAGCGAAGTCGAAGGGTGACCTTCGTGGTTGATGGTTTTGCGTTTCGGGGAATTACTCAGCGGGCTACTTCTTCGGCGACGGGCTCGCTGATCGGCCAGCTCGATGCCACGAATGAGAGGCCGTACACGACGGCCAGAATCGCGAATCCTCCCACCAGGCTGAAGTTGTGCGCGACCGCGCCCACGCTGAGGGCGAGGACGATTTGCAGCAATGTTCCGGCAAAATAGTAAGTGTTCTGCACGCGGCCCATCAGATGTTTGGGGACCATCTCCATGAGGCTGGTGTTCATGGCGACGCCGCCCACGCCGCGCGCCGATCCCATGACGAAGTAGGCTGCGATGGCTAGAAACAGAAACCGCGAGACCGGCGCGCAAATCATTCCTACCGAAAGCAATGCCATGGAGAACGCTACCGCCCGACGCCCGCCCAGGCGGGCAATCGCCTGCGGCGTATACATCACGCTGAAGAATGCACCCGTGCCCCATCCCGCGCTGAGCCAGCCGTAGCCTACAGGTCCGGCGTGGAAGACGCGCTCGCTCAGCGACGGCGTGACCACACCTCCCGTCATCATGGCCCCGAGAAACAGGGCCCAACAGATTCCCAGCGCGACGGCCGCGGGATGATCGCGCAAAAAGTGCAGCCCTTCGCGCAGATCGCGCCAGTAGCGCTGCCATGAGCTTTCTGCGGCTGGCAGGTCGGGCTGAAATTGTTCCGGGGGGAGCACGACGTGGCGTCCCTTGCGCACTGCGAAGTAGCAGAGAAACGACACCACATACGTCGAAACGTCGACCAGCAGCACGCCGCCCAGGCCGATGTGGTTGTACATGAATCCGACGACGGAGCCCGCGAGTAGCCATCCGCCCTGCACTCCCGCCATTAGAAAAGTATTCGAATGCACGAACCGGTCTTCCGGCGTGAGTTCCTGAATGAGCGCGGTGATCGTCGGCCAGAACATCCAGAAACCCGCGGCGACCAGCGTGTTCATCAAATAAAGTTCCCAGACTTGCACGCGATGCAGGAATGCGAGGATGGCCACCGTCACAATAATCGCGGCGCGCGCGGCGTCGAGCCACATCACCAGCCGCCGGCGGTCTTCCCGATCGATAATCACTCCCGTGAAAGGCAGCATCAGCATCGCGGGAATGGTTTGCAGAACCACCAGCATACCCAGCGCCTGTTCAGAGTGCGTGGCTTGCAGAATGTACCAGGCCACGGCGGCCGAATTCATCCCGCTGCCCAACATGGAAATCAAGTTGGCCGCGAAGACGAAACGCAACGGACGCTGTCCAAATATGGCGCGCATCCTGCTATTAGACCATTAACCACGAAGGACACGAAGGTTCACGAAGGAAACCGAAACAAGATTTTGCGTTTTCCTTCGTGAACCTTTGTGTCCTTCGTGGTTAGAGCCTTTGGCCCTTGCGTGCGGCGGCGTTCGGCGCTAGGATTCGCCTGCTGTTCTCGCATACATCTCGCGCAAATCGGAGGCGGGCTATGAAACGCTGCAGCGGTTGGCTCCTGCTGTTCGTGCTTTTCGTCTTTTTTGCGACTTCCATTCCTCACGCGAGCGGCCAGGCCGAAACCATTGTGATTGCGGCCGGCACGGATGAGGATCATGCGCTGCAAGCCATCACCAACGAGCAGGATCCGCAGAAGAAGCTCGCTATGTATCAGGACTTCGTGCAGAAGTTCTCTGCGAACCCGGCAGCCGTGGCTTATGGAAACTGGCAAATTTCGCAGACTTATCAGGCGACCGGCGACCTGCAAAAGGCCCTCGACTACGGCGACAAGGCGCTAGCCGGATCTCCGCATAACCTCGATATCCTCGTGTCGCAAGTGAACCTGGCACTGCAGGCCAAGAACAATGCCAAGGTCCTGGATTACGCCGCCAAGGGCGGCGAAGTTTGCCTATCGATCGCCAAACAGACCAAGCCCGCGGGCATGAGTGACCAGGATTTTGCCCAGAAGGTGAACACCGAAAAAGCGGACGCGCAGAATAATTGCGACTTCTTCGAGACCTCTGGCCTGAACGCAATCTCCGGCGAAACTGACCCGAATACTCGCATGGCGGAGATCGAGCGATTTACCGCCGCATTTCCTGACTCGAAGTTTCAGGAAACGGTCATGAACTTAGCTCTCGATGCGTTAAGCCAACTGAAAGACAACGCGCGCATGGTGGCTTACGGAGAGAAAATTCTGGCCGTCAATCCCAACTCTCTGCCGGCATTGCTGCTGCTGGCTGATTCCTACAGCCAGGATAGCAAGCCGGGAAGCGCCGCCAAAGCGATTGTCTATTGTCAGAAGATTATTGAAGTTGCGAAGGCGGATGCTCCCGATGCCGACAAAACGCGGAAAATCTCGGCCGGGGCTGCTCACAGCATGATTGGGTGGGCCTACCTGAAACAGGAGAAAACCACATCCGCTATTCCCGAGCTGAAAGCAGCTTCCGTCCTTCTCAAAGGGCAGGATGATCAGCAGTATGCGCGGGCGCTCTATGGTCTGGGCTTCGCTTACGGCAAGCTGAACAAGCTGACCGAGGCGCGCGAAGTACTGACTGAAGCGGTGAAAATTCCCGGGCCGTTGCAGGCCATGTCGCAGGAGCTGCTGAAGAAAGTGAACAGTGCGCGGGCCAGCGGGAAATAGATCCTGCTGATTCGAAAGAGGCTTTTAACCACAGAGGACAGGGAGTACACGGAGGAGTTCTCTAAGAACTCCGTGTCCTCTGTGGTTGAGATTGCAGGAATTATTTATCCGGCTTGACCAATTCTTCTGAGAGCAGTTGAGCTTTCCAGGCCAGGGTGCGGGCGCGATCGAGATCGCCGGCTTCAGACGCTGCCTTCGATTGCTCCATGAACTGGCGAGTTTGGTTAACCATGTCCTGCTGGTCGGTGCTGAGTTGGTGTCCGGCGATTTTCTTCAAGTTCGCTTTCGTGGACTCCAGCATTTGATTTGCGGTTTCCTGCGCATGAGATTTCTGATCACCCGAGGCGCTCCCAGCCAACTGAACGCTTGGTTCTGAGATTCCTCCCTGCCGCACGATGACTTTTTTCGGGGGACAGTTCACCGGCGGACTCTTGGCCGCGGGATCTGCCGGCGCCGGAGAAGAACTGGAGCCAGACGAATCAGATTTCGACGAATCAGGTGTAGAACCCGAGGAGCCTTGGCCAGCCGCCGCCGGTGCGGAGTTGCAGTTGGGCGGCAGCACTCTTTTCTGGTGATGGAATCGCGGGGTAGTTGTGGTCTGAGTTTGACCGGAAGGCTTCTTTGCGGGAGTGGCTGCCGGTGAAGTTGGCGGAGACTGAACGGGTGGATTCTGTGGTGGCGGCGCCGCATCCTGTTTGGTCTCAGCTGCCGTCTGCGGCACAGTTTGAGGCAGTGCCGGCAGAGCCAGTTGTGGCGTCGGCAGAGCCGAAGACGCGCAGAAGCTGCTCAGTAGGAGGATTGCGGCCAGAGTCATTCCAAGAAATCCCAAGCCAAGAAATCCCGAGCCAAGAAATCCCAAGTCATTGCCAGGCTTTTTCAATCTTACGCCTTTGAATTGCGTGCCAGCCATCGATTCTACGGACCACGCCAGCGCGGCTACGCCGCCGGAATGTGAAAGCGGAAAACCGTTCCCGTGCCCTCAGTGGACTCGAAGTCGACCGAACCGTAATGCCACTGCAGAACCTGATACGTCTGCGCCAGTCCGATGCCGCTGCCGTCTTTCTTGGTCGTGAAATAAAGTTCAAAAATCTTGTCGTGCATATCCTGCGGAATTCCGCCACCCTGGTCGCGAACTTCGGCAATCACAGCGTTGCTTTCGCGCCGCGCGGATATCGTCAGCAGGCCCCCCTGCGGCATGGATTGCACGCCATTGAGTACGACGTTAAGAATAGCCTGCTTCATGAGATCGACGTCGGCTTTGATGGGTAGCCGTTCTTCCGCTACATGGCGTTCGATGGTCACGCCGTGCTGCTCCGCGTCGGGAGCCGCGAGCTGGGCTACTTCTTCCATCAGGCGGCGCAAGTCGACTTCTTCCAGGCGAAGATCGCGAGGCCGGGTGAAATCGACGAGGGTTTGAACTACGCGATCCAGGCGGCGGATTTCGCTATCGATAATATCCATGTGGCGGCGCGTGTCGGGTTCCTGTTCGGCCAATTTATTGCGCAGCAACTGCAGGTGCAGCACGATGGCGTTGATAGGATTCTTGACCTCGTGCGCCACGCCCCGGGTGAGGCGTCCGCTGGCGGAAAGGCGGCGCGACATCTCGATTTCGTCACCAATGCGCCGCACCGATTCCGGGTCGCGCATAATCAGAAGAGCGCCGATCTGCGAATTTTTCTCTTGTACGAAGTCGAGCGATACCTGGACGCGCTTGCCCCCGGCAGCATCAAATTCCCGCTGCGACAAGGGACGCCGCCACTCGAAGGCGTCGAGCAGAGCCGCGCCCAGAAGGGAATCGCGGTCAAAGACTTCGTGGATTGTGCGTCCCAGGAGTTCGGACCGCGGCCGCCCCAGAAAACCTTCCACGGGAGCGCTGACCAGTACCACGCGCGTGTCGCGAGCGAAAAGCATCAGGCCATCCTGCAACTTGGCCATGAGCTGATCCACGTTGTCTTTGAGCGCCGAGAAAATTTCCCGGCTGTCGCGAATCTGCCGGCCCAGGTTGGCGATCTTCAAAGAGACCAGGCCGTACTCGTCATGCTTGGACGCGTCGCTCGAAAGCGCGTCGGCGTCGCCCGCACTCACGCTGTCGAGATTGAGGCTGATCTTCCGCAGCGGGCCCAAGGCAAGGTTGGAGATTCCCGCTGCCAGAAATAACGAGCCGAAGATCATTGCGACCGAAATATAGAGGGCCCGTATCATCCGAGCCTGCACTTCGCTTTTCAGGAAAATGGTTTGCACACCGATACGGATCGTGCCGAAAGGCTCGCCGTTCAATTCGATCGGATACGTTACGTCATAGACTTCGGCAGGGCTGAAGACGAGACGAACCTGTTCGCGGAATCGGGCGCTTACCACCTTCTGGAAATTCGGACGCGGGGCGATCACCTTGCCTACCATGCTGGCATTCGTATGCAGCAACGCCTTGCCACCGACGTCGACGATCATCACGTCCTGGACAAATCTCCAGTCACCGGTATAGGACTGCAGCAGATTGTTCAGGGCGACGTCGGTTTGAATGTAGTCGGCCAAGGCACGGCGTACCGCTGCGGAGTTGCTGGTATCGACTGACGTACTGCTGAAGTCAGGTACGGCGTTGGCCACGGCGTAGGCCAACTGATGAGTCAGATTGCTCGCGGTCTCGTTCGCGTTGGCGATTCGCATGCGCAGGATTTGTGAGATGTACAGGTAGGAAAATGCGGCGACCATCGCCGTCACCATAAGTGTAATGACCAGCACGATGATGGTCTTTCGTCGCAGCATGAAGGAAAGGGAAGACGCTCGATCTTACGGTGCGAAGAGGTTCAACTGCTCGGCACTTCCTCCTTGCCGGGAATTGCCTCTGCTGCGGCGCTGCCATATTCCTTCAGTTTGTTGTGCAGGGTCTTCAGGCTGATGCCGAGAATTTCCGCGGCTCGCGTCTTGTTGTTGCTGGTGGCCTCCAGCGTCTTCAGGATCAGCATTTTCTCGGCTTCTTCTACCGTCGTACCGACGCCCAGGCGAACCGCATCGGGATCGTTGGCCGGGGTATGCAGCGGAGCCTGCCCGAAACCCGGGGGCAAATGCTTGGTCTCGACCACGCCGGCTTCACAGACGATCACCGCCCGCTCCAGAGTGTTGCGCAATTGCCGTACGTTGCCGGGCCACGAATAGCTGTTGAACTGGTTCAGCACAGCTTCACTCACGGCGGCTACCTTGCGGCCGTGCTTGGTGCTCATCTCAGCCAGCAGCAGTTGCACCAGACTCGGGATGTCTTCTTTATGCTCGCGCAGCGGAGGCATGTGGATGTTGAACACATTGAGGCGGTAATAGAGATCGCTGCGCAACTCGCCCCGGGCCACGGCCTCCTCGGGCACTTTGTTCGTGGCCGCCAGAACGCGCACGTCCACTGAAGTTTCCACCTTGCTGCCCAGCCGGCGCAGCTTGCGGTCTTCCAAAACGCGCAGGAGTTTAGCCTGCGTTCCGACCGGCATTTCGCCGATTTCGTCCAGCAGAAGCGTTCCGCCTTCCGCGAGCTCGAAGCATCCGGTGCGGCGTTCCATGGCACCCGTAAAGGCGCCTTTTTCGTGACCGAAGATTTCGCTTTCCATTAAGGTCTCGGGAATCGCGGCGCAGTTGATGGCCACAAATGGCCGGTCTTTCCGTGGGCTGAGTTCGTGGATGGTGCGCGCCACCAGTTCTTTTCCCGTGCCGCTGGCGCCCGTAATCAACACCGATGCCGTGCTGGGCGATACCATTTCGATGAGCCGGAATATTTCCTGCATCTTGCGCGAGCCGCCGTTCAAACGGCCTAGCGATCCCGCGTCGCGCAGCCGGCGCCGCGTGGCTTCGAGTTCCGCGCGCGTGCCCAGCAAAGCGGCGGCGTTGCCCAGCATGGTGCGCAGGCGGTTGGTGTCGATCGGCTTGGTCAGGTAGTCGTAAGCGCCCATACGCATGGCTTGCACGGCGCTGTCGATGGTTCCCTGGGCAGTGACCAGGATGACCGCGATGTCTGGTGCCTGGTTCTTGAGATTCTCGAGCAATTCGATTCCGCCCATGCGCGGCATCTTCATGTCGGTGATGACGATCGACGGAGACCACTGCGTTGCCTTTTCCAGGCCTTCGATGCCATCGCGAGCCGTGTCTACGCGAAACCCCCAGGAGCCAACCAGTTCGGCCAGTCCGGATCGTTCGTTTTCCTCGTCTTCGACAATCAATATTTTTTCGTGACTCATTGGTTTTATTGTTAGGTTCTCCCGTTGCCGGTTCCGGATAACTTGTAGTCGGACCCAAGCCCATTCGGAATCGAACCCCCACAATACGCGGGCCGCTTCCTGCCCGGCAAGGGCTGGATGGGCCGGTCTGCCGCGAACCCGGCCCCCGGGGAATCTCAATTGGAGACGAAAATGCTCCCCCCAGTTGTCTAAGTGGGCAATGTTTTCGAGTCTATGCTTTCGCTTTCGGCAGCGGTGCGGTAGAATTCTCCGTTCCCGAGGGTAGGGTCCCGTCTTCCACCGATTCTTGGTCCATCTTTTTTTCCCATAAGCGTCTGGTTGCGCAGGCAGCCCGGGGACATCACATTTTGGAGGATTACATGAAAGCAAGGAGCATCAAACGCGCGTGCCAATGGCTGATCGCCAGTTTGTCAGCGCTGATCGTAGTATCGATGATTTCTGTTTCCGCGTTCGCGCAGGACGAAACCCCCAAGTTCGACGTGTTTGCAGGTTATCAATACCTGGATCCCGGCGGCACGGTTCCGGCCGCGGGCAGCAATCCGAACAGTCCCACGCCGTTTACGCTTCCAGACATGCCCAGAGGGTTGGGCGGCGCGTTCACTTACAACTTTGATCCGCATTGGGGTCTTGAGGGCGATTTCGGCTACAACCGCGACCAGCCTTCGGCCAGTTCGGAATGGACCGTCAGCTCCGGACCCAGGTTTATGTTGCGCACCGAAGGGGCAAATCTCTTCATTCATGCTCTGGCGAGCTTCAACCGCGTAACCTACAACGCCGGCTTCAACACCCATAACGGCGTAGGCCTGATTCTGGGCGGCGGCATGGATCTTCCCATCACGAAGAGCATTTCCTGGCGCCTGTTCGGAGTGGACTACGTTTGGGCGCAGCACAACTTTTCCGACTTCGCGGGTCCGCAGTTTCCGAATTTGCGGCGGCCCGGGTTTGAAGGCGTAAGACTGCGGACCGGCATTGTGTTTGCCTGGGGTGGAGCGGCGCCACCGGTTCCAGCAGCGGCCTGCTCGATCCAGCCGGCGGAAGTGTTTGTCGGCGAACCGATCTCGGCTACGGTTGCGGCCACCAATTTCAATCCTAAGCACACTGTGACCTACAGCTGGACCGCCACCGGCGGCCAGGTTACCGGAAAAGATACCGCCGCCACCATCGACACCAATGGCGCTACTCCGGGCAGCTACACGATCACGGCGCACGTGACCGACGCCAAGGCCACCAAGAACAACGAAGCGATGTGCACGGCCAACTATATGGTGAAGCCGTTGCCACCGAAGAATCCGCCGACCATGTCGTTGTCGGCCAGTCCGATGGATTTGGTCACTGGCGGTAACGTCAGCCTGTCGGCCTCGTGCAGCAGTCCCGACGGCGTCGGCGTTTCCGTCGCCAACTGGACTTCCACCGCTGGTTCGGTTTCCGGCAGTGGCAGCTCGGCAACCCTCAGCACCAAGGGAGCTCCCGCTGGTCCGGTGACTGTTTCCGCGACTTGCACGGACTCACGCGGCTTGACGGGTCAGGCCTCAACACAAATTACTCTCGAAAATCCGCCGCCACCGCCGGTCGACAAAGCTCTCGAAGCCCGGCTCTCTCTGCACAGCATTTACTTCGTGGTCGACCACCCAAGGCCCAACGATCCCAAAGGTGGTTTGCTGCCGAGTCAGCAGAAGACGTTGCTCGCGCTGGCTACCGACTTCAAGAAGTATCTGGAAAACAAGCCGGATGCCCACTTAATTCTCGGAGGCCATGCGGATCATCGTGGCACCCCGGAATACAACAAGGCGCTCACCCAGCGTCGCGTTGACACCGTTAAGAGCTTCCTGGTTGCACAGGGCGTTCCCGAGGCCGACATCGATACCAAGGCCTTTGGTTCGGAAGAGAACCTGACAACCGATCAAGTGAAGGAAGCAGTGGCGGCCAATCCTGACCTGAGCACAGAAGAGCGCGCGCGGGTTCTAAAGAACATCGATGTCGTCCGGATGGCGAGCAATCGCCGCGTGGACGTCACTCTGAGCACGACCGGCCAGTCATCGGCTCGTGTGTTCCCCTTCAACTCGACCGATGCTTTGACTCTGATCGGTGGTCGCGAGGGCGAAAGGAAAGTCGCTAAGCCAGCACCGAAGAAGAAAGCTGCGCCGAAACAGTAACCACGGCGCGAGCAAATCTTCGCGAAAACTGACGCGGAGGGCGGAGTTCCCGCCCTCCGCTTTTTTATTTGGTGAATGGCTCGGTTTGAACCTTCAAGCGTGGGGTCATCCCGCATCCTGGTGTCATCCCGAAGCGCGGCGGGGTTCAGCCGCGGGAGGGATCTCCCCAGGCACGATTTTCAGGGAGATCTCCTTCGGCTGCGCTCAGGGCAGGCTCTTGATCCGCCTGAAAAGCGGCTCCGCTCGGAATGGCGCGACGCTTTTAAAATTCCGTGAGAAGCCTGCCCCACCCGGAATGAGAAGCCAAACTGAAAAGGTAAACTTGCAAGTTATGCTGTATTTATGTTTATAATGAAGATGCCGTGCCGCGAAAGACTCTCGAAATCGCCGTCCTCGACTTTATTCAGGCCGTAGGGTTATTGGTGCGTCGCGCGCGCGCGGCCGCTGCCTCGCATGAACTGTCGCTGACCGAGTCTGCTGTTATGGCGCGTCTGGCGAAGAACGGTCCTGCGACCACCGCCGATCTGGCGCGCGGCGAAGCCATGAAGCCACAATCGATGGGAACTACGATTGCCGCGCTCGAAGAACGCGGCTTCGTCGAGCGCAAGCCGCATCCAACCGACGGTCGCCAGATGAACATAGAACTCACGGCCAAAGGCACAGCAGTGCGGAACAGC
>JBEKRY010000169.1:0-10031 GCA_049517555.1 Candidatus Sulfotelmatobacter sp.
CTTTCCGCGGATCCAGCTTTGCCAGCCCCGCCAGAAAGCAAGCTTCATATCCCAGAACGGAAGCCGTGTAATGGTCCGGATGCCGTCCCTCCCAGTAGGGAAGAATGACCACCCGCGGTCGCGTCTGCCGAATCACGCCGGCGACCTTCAAACGATTCTCCCACGTGTTCTCGACGCGGCCGTCAGGAATATCGAGCGCCCGCCGCCAGTTCACGCCCAGAATCTTCGCCGCATCGGCGGCTTCGCGAGCGCGATCGTCAGCGGTCCCGCGCGTGCCCATTTCGCCTTGTGTCAGATCGAGAATGCCCGTGCGCTGCCCGCGCTGCGCGGCCTTGAGCAGCGTCCCACCGCAAGTTTGCTCGACATCGTCACGATGCGCGGCGATGGCCAGGACGTCCAGAGATTGAACGTCGAGAGATTGGCCGTTTGACGGCCGACTGGGGGGAAGGAAAGACATGTCAGTCCAGATTCCCCTGCTCAATCACGACATTCTCCCGCACGATCAACCGGTGGGCCGCCATTTCCTTCAGCGTAGGCAGCACGCGGCTCACGTGCTCATCGGTATCGACGAAGGTGATGATCACCGGCAACTTGCCTCCGGCTTCCACCAGATGCGACGTTTCCACGCGATGCCGCCCCAGAAATCCAGCCACGCAGTGGATCGCCGTGGCCGCGTAGACATTTTCCGTGCGCAGGTAATTGAGAATTTCCATGTGCAGCGGCCGGCGATGCCACTGGTCGGCTTCGTTCAGATAGAGGGTGACTTGTACTGCCATCGCATTAGGCATTTTACTCGCGAAAGTTATTACTCGCGAACCTCCTGTGGTGAATCTCCCACTCGTGAATTCCTACTCGCGGAGCTCTTTGGAAATTTCCCATTCCCGCCGCAACATCCCGTACAACTCCAGATCGACGAACTGATCCCACTTGCGGATGTGCTCGCGCTGGCAGCCTTCGTGCCGCATGCCCAGTTTCACCAGAATCCGTCCGGAGGCTGCGTTGGGCTTGAAATGCGAAGCGAAAATGCGGTGCAGATTTAGTGTTTCAAATCCATAGCCCAGCATCGCCCGGGCCGCTTCGGTGGCGTAGCCGTTGCCCCAGAAGGGCACGCCGATCCAGTAGCCCAGCTCGGCGTGCTGGTGTTGGAGCGCAAACCGCAGCCCAACCCCTCCGATCAGCCGTCCATTTAAAGGTCCGTCGATGAACAGCGTAACGGCGACCCTGGTCTCGCTCCCGTCACTGATTCTGACCAGAAAGTCACGCGCGTCCTGCTCGGTGTAAGGATGCGGGATACGCAGCGAGTTGGCCGCCACTTCGCGCGCGCCGATCAATGGCAGCAACTGCGGAATGTCGGCGTCGCTGTAGGGGCGCAATCGCAGTCGCGCGGTCTCGAGCGTAGGCGGAGACTGCATGTTCAGAGCGCCCGCGCCAGCGCTATGCCGGCCAACGCACTGCCTAGGCACAGCAGGTTGTTGCTGAGGACGTTGGTTAGCATCAACCCCCACTGACCATGCTCGAAATAGGCCATGCTCTCGAACGCGTAGCTGGAAAATGTAGTGAATGACCCGCAGAAGCCGATTACGACTAGCAGTCGCCAGCGCGGGTCCACCAGCACGCGCTCCGTGGTCCATATCACGAAAAAGCCCACAATGAAGCTGCCGATAACGTTGATTGCGAGCGTCCCATAAGGGAAGGTCGAGCCGAATTCCCTGGCCGCGAGACGGCTGATTAGATATCTCAGGTTAGCGCCGACAATAGCGGCGACGGATATGGCGAGGAAGTCTTTCACGACGGAGCTCCCTACAAAACTGGATTCGATTCTGTAGGAGTTATCAGCCTGGGCGCATAAGGGACGCTGGCGGTTGTGGCGAACTCCATCGCCGTACTTATTTTCTACCACAAGGCAAGCCAGAGGTCACCGGCATTTAGCAATTGGCATTTAGCATTCGGCCACCCCGGGCCTCGAGGAATCCGCTGCGAAAACGATGCTGACGAAATGCCGAATACTAGATGCTAATTGCTGATTGCTGATTGACCTCACTTCTTCCGTTCCACCAAATATCGAGCCAGCTCCTTTAAAGACTCTGCCTGCTCGCCGAAGCTGTCCAGTTCGGCGAATGCCTGGTTCACCAGTGCATCCGCCCGGCTCAGCGACCCTTCAATCCCAAACAGCGCCGGGTAGGTGACCTTCTCAGAGGCGGTGTCTTTGCCGGCGGTCTTGCCCAGTTGCTCCGAGGTCTGGGTTACGTCGAGTACGTCGTCGACGATCTGAAAGGCCAGGCCAATCGCCAATCCAAACGCCCGCAACTTCGCGACCTGGCTATCTTTCGCTCCGGCATAGATCCCGCCACTCACCAGGCTCGCCGTGATCAGCGCCGCAGTCTTGGAGCGATGAATATATTCCAGCATCTCCGCCGTTGGCCGCGAGTGTTCCGCTTCCAGGTCGACCACCTGCCCGCCGATCATGCCGTCGATCGTTCCCGTGCCGTGGGCGATCTCCTCAATAATCCGCACCCGCGCCTCCGCCGGACACTTCAGCCGCGCCAGAACTTCATAAGCCTGCGTTTGCAGCGCATCTCCGGCCAGGATCGCGATGGCTTCGCCAAATACCTTGTGACACGTCGGCCGCCCGCGCCGCAGATCGTCATTGTCGAGCGCGGGCAAGTCGTCATGAATCAGCGAATAGGTGTGCAGCATTTCGAGCGCCGCGCCCAGCTCTTCAATGCGCGCCGGCAATGATCCCGCCACCATCCGCCCGGCTTCCATGCAGAGCACCGGCCGCAGGCGCTTTCCGCCCGCAAACACACTGTGGCGCATCGCCTTGTGAATCGATTCCGGATGCTCCGTCTCCAGCGGAATCAGCCGGTCGAGAGCGGCGTCAGTCAACTGCCGTCCTTGTTCGAGTGTCTGGCTGAGCATGAAGCAGTGAGTATAACAAGGCGGAGGAATCCCAGTGGCGAACGCCAATGCGGTTGGTAATGAATTGGCTTAAGCAATATTTATTTTGTCGTTCCGAACCGGGCCGAAAGCGCGGTGAGGAACCTGCTGTTCGCCAGGGCAGACATCAGATTTCTCGTCTTTCGGCAAAAGATAAAATCTACGCCGAAGCGCTCCGTGACAACGCCAGGCTGCGCAGAACCGAAGTCAGCACATGCCGCACATCGTCCGCGGGGCACACATCGCTCGCGCCGGCGGCAAGCGCGGCCATCCACATTTCTTCGTCCGGAACACGATGCGTGCACACGATAGGCAAGGTAGGGAAGTCGCGGTGCAGGCTCTCGACATCAGCCAGCAGCCAGTGCTCGAGGTTGAGAACCACGGCTTCAGGATGGGTTCGGGTCAGGTCGTCCCGCAATTCTTCGCGGGAGCGGGTTACGTGCACGGAAAAATGAGAACGGAGTCCACCGGCCAACGACCTGGCAACTCCAGGATTGCTCTCGAGAAGAACTACACTTTGAGTCATACTTCCCCCTCTTCAACCGCTGTAAACGGCAGAAGTAAACGGCGGACGTCAAACTTTGAAGCCAACGGCGGACGTCGACAACCGATTAGGGCTGCGGGGTGGCTTGGGAAACCACGACTCCACAGACATCTACAGATTTCAAACCGCGGCCAGAAATCCGCACACTTACCGTCGTGCAGGCGACTTTTCTGTCAGCGCTTCGAATGGTTCAGCTTGCAGCTTCCCGTTCTTCTTCAACAGAATTTCAACTTTGCCTTCCGCCTGCTCCAGTTCATTGCGGCAGGCGGAAGAAAGCTGCATGCCTTCTTCGAACAGTGTCAGAGACGTCTCCAAAGGGACTTCTCCCTTTTCCAGTTCCTGAACAATTTTCTCCAGCCGCTGGAGGCACTCTTCAAACTTTGGCAACGGGGTTTTCGCTCCGTCCACTATTGTAATGCAACTATTTCGAAGAAGTGTCCAGTCTTTTTCATGGGAATGATCGAAATAACGGACGAGTTATTCCCGCGGCGGGAAGCGTTTCGTGAATCAACTGGAAGGCGCTGATGGGAACCAGATCCCAAGGGACAGAAACTGCCGGAGGCTTACGTTCCCAGAGCCTCCAGCACATCCACGGCCGAGCTGTAGCGCCCCTGCGGCGCGCTGATCTGCGCTCCCTGGGCCATCTGCTTGGCGGCGATCAACATTTCTCGGGCGATCGCCACGCCCTCGGCCCGCGCCAATTCCGGAGTTTGAGCCCGCGCCATGCGCTCGAGAATCGCGTCGGGCACCGAGACCCGCAGTTCATTCTTCATGAATTCTGCATTGCGCACGCTCACCAGCGGCCATATTCCGGCCACGACCGGAATCCGGCAATTCGCCTTCTCCAGCCGCTCCAAAAAGTTCTCCAGCAGTCGCAGGTCAAACACCGGCTGCGTCACTGCATACTCCGCCCCAGCCTGGACTTTGTATTCGAACCGGCGAATCTCCTCGTCCAGGTCCGTCAGTCCTGGGTTCGCGCCCACGCCAATCACAAAGCCCGTCCCGGCGCCAATCGGATTTCCGCCCAGATCGAGCCCGCGGTTCAGGTTGTGCACAATGTTGACTAGGCCGATGGCGTCCACATCGAACACGGCGGTCGCATCCGGATAATTCCCCATCTTCGGCGGATCGCCCGTAATGCAGATCAGGTTCTTGATCCCGACCGCGGCCGCTCCCAGCAGATCGCTCTGAATGCACAGCACATTGCGATCGCGGCAGGTGTAATGCAGAATCGCGTCAATGCCCACTTCGCGCTGAATAAGCAGCGACAGCGCCTGGTTGCTCATGCGCGCCGATGCCCGCGGACTGTCCGGGATGTTCACCGCATCCACGCCCACCGACTTCAAGAACCGCGCCCCCTCGACTTCCTTCGCAACGTCAATCCCCTTCGGAGGCACGATCTCGACCATGGTGACAAACTCGCCGCGCGCCAGTTTCTTGCCCAGAAGAGAACGACTTTCCAGCGGCACGACTGGAGCTGCCGACGGCGCAGCTTGTCCGCCCGCCACATGGCCGGCCCCGGCCTTGCTTCGGGCCTCACCCACCCGCAAGGCAGACTTCATTACACGGATGTGCTCGGGGGTCGTTCCGCAGCACCCGCCCACCAGCCGCACTCCAGCCGCAACGAATTTGCGCGCGTAACTGGCCATGTACTCCGGCGAGCACAAATAAATGTTCCTGCCATCCACCGACCGAGGAATACCTGCGTTGGGCTGGGCCGCCAGCGGCAGGGAAGTCGCCGCCCGCACTTTCTCCATCGCGTCCAGCATGGCGACCGGACCCACGCTGCAGTTGCAGCCGATCACGTCCGCTCCCCACTCCTCGAGCTTGGCTACAAACGTCTGCGGATCGGAACCGTCAAGGCAGTTGCCGTCTTCATCAATCGTAACTTGCGCCACGATCGGCAATGACGCGCTGACGTCCTTGGCCGCCAGCAGTGCCTGGTGGATCTCTTCCAGATATCCAAACGTTTCCAAAATCAGCAGATCAACCCCGCTATCGACCAACACCTGAATTTGCTCGCGGAAGGCGTCGCGGGCTTCCTGGAACGAGGTCTTTCCCAGGGGTTCAATTCTGGTACCCAGCGGGCCAACCGATCCTGCGACCCATACATCGAAGCTTTTGGCGGCTTCGCGAGCCAGCCGCGCGCCCGCTCGATTAATATCGCCGACTTTGTCGGCCAAACTGTGCCGGCCCAAGCGGAAAGAGTTACCCCCGAAAGTATTGGTTTCAATAATCTCGGCTCCGGCCTGCAAATACTCGTGATGAATGCCGCGAATCAGGTCGGGCTGTGACAGGTTCAGTTCGTCGTAAGACCGGTTGATGAAGATGCCTTTCGAGTAGAGCAGCGTCCCCATCGCGCCGTCACACAGCACGGGGGATTGCTTGATTCGGGCAAGAAAGTCGGCCGCCATATTTCTGAGAATACAGGATGAAGAGCGGTTCGCGCATCTCGGTCAAACTCGCGAGGAAGTGCTCACGAAGCGAAAATATCCGTGTGCGATGCCGCAGGGGCGCGCATGGAGTCATGTTCGCGGTCTGTTATAATCCAGCATTTCATAACTAAATCTCCCTTTTTCATGTTGTTAGGAGCCGGTCATTTGCAGAAAAGCCTGGAGAGAAGCACGCAGAGAAGCCTGAAAAGAAGCATGCCGAGTCTGAAGCGACGCATTCTTGTTCCTGTGCTTGGATTGTGCGCCAGCCTGAGCCTTTTTTCCTGCAGCAGCAGCAAGCCTAAAGACCCGCCGAGCGGCCTGCCGGATCGCGTACTGGCTTCGCAGGGAGTCACTTCGACTACCGATTTTGGCGGCGTGTACATTATCGATGCCTACAACGATACGATTCCGCGGAATGCCCGCATCGGTACCGGAAATTCCCCGGGGCTCATCGCGGTAACGCCGAGCTTGAATCTGGCCGCGACCTTCGATGCGGCCAGTACGACCGTTTACGTGATCAACACCGCCACGGAAAGCGTGCTCGGAAGCGTCCGCCTTCCCGCGCCTACCTCCAGCATGGTGTTTCCGACGGCCAATCCGACCGGATATGCCGCGGTTCCCGGCGCCACCGTCACCGGCTACTCTTTCCTCGGCGCTGTCGAGCTTATGAATTTCACCGCCAGTCAGCTCACTTCGATTGCGGTCAACAACGTACAAACCGTGGTTTCGAATTCGGGCGGCAGCCAGCTCCTGGCATTCAGCAACAACTCCGACTCCGTCGCCGTGGTCTCGCCGGCAGCGGCCGTGCCTCCGGTGGATTTGAGCTGCCTGTCGGGCACTTCCAACGCCGTCTGCACCGTCGTGCCGGGCTTCGACCGGCCCGTTTACGCCGTCATCAACGGGAATACTGCCTACATTCTGAACTGCGGTCCGCAGTGTGGCGGGGTTATGGCCAGCGTCATGGTCTTCGACCTGCCGAGCCTGACCATTACCAAAACCATCCCCGTGGACGCCGCCACCTGGGCGCTGCTCAACGGCCCAACGCTCTACGTGGCCGGCACTTCACCCACCAACAATGCCTGCACCGGCGAGACCACTGCGGCCACCACCTGCGGCCGCCTCGACATTATCGACACTACGTCCGGCACAGTGACGGACAGTGCCGTTATTACCGACGGCTACCACGACCGCATGGACTTCAACGTTGTCGGCCAGCTTTTCATCGGATCGCACGACTGCACCAACATTGGCAATGTCAGCTATCCTGTCGGGGAAGTCCGCGGCTGTCTTTCCATCTTCAATGTTGCGAACAACTCTGTATTCATTCCGCCCGATAACGGCGACGTCAACGGCCTGCAGGGTTTCAGCACCCGCACCATTGAGTATGTGGCCCAGGGCGGAGCCCTGCGCGTCTACGACACCACCACGGATGCCCTTCTGATTACCGACTTCATTCCCGAAGGCACCATCGAACTCGTAGGCTACGTAGGCGACGTGAAGGCGATCGATTTCTTCTAGCGGGGCTGCCGGCTGACCGCCGCTCAAAACGCTGCCTGAGTCAGAACGGTGATACCTCGTCCTTGATCTTACTTGGAAGAAGAAGTTCTTCCTTCGAGGATGCATAGCTCATGACAGACTGGTTCGCGCGCCCCGTCCTACACGTGGCCGACGTTGAGGCCTCGCTAGGCTTTTACCTGAACCGGCTCGGCTTCACGAGCCCCTGGCGCTACGAAGAGGACGGCAGAGTGCACGTCGCACAGGTCGACCGGCAGGGCTGCGCCCTCATCCTGGCCGACACCTGGCCGGAGAAGATTGGCAAGGGGCTGATGTTCATTTCCCTGAACGTCGAGCCCGAGACGCAGATTGCCGCGTTGAACGCGCTACGCGCGGAACTCGAAGCCAAGGGCGTTTCAGTCAAGGATGGTTCGTGGGGCTACCGGCTTCTGGTAGTCGACGATCCCGACGGCAATCAGCTCTTCTTCAACTACCCGAGCGAGACTGCTTCCGGCAAAATTGCTGGAGATGAAGCGTAAGCGTCCAGTCTCGACTCCCCGGGACGTGCGACAACAGCGGCGCTTTCTTAGCCCAGCCAGCTTACCTGCTCGGCTCCAGCACCAACCGGTGTGCCTTGGCCGCGTCCACGGCTTTCGTGCTGAACGGCAAAGTGAACGTCGTCCCTCCGTACCACGCCTTCCATTGATCCATGTAGTAAGGGCTGAGAAAATTTCCGCCCTGCCCGGTCACAAGATTCAACGTGGACTGGTCCAGGTCCGCCAGATTCGCCGTGAACCGCTCCGACGGCCCGTGATGTCGCGTCACCGCCTTCACGGTATATCCGCTGCCCGACTGCTCCTGCACTCCCGGTCCCGACCAACGCCGGATCAGCGGAATTTTTCCCAGGATCGGATGCTGGATCTCCACGGCATTGAACGCGCCCCAGCGCCACGATGCCAAGTCACTGGGCGCTCCCGGACCATTGACGGCTGCATCTACGGCCGCAGTCAGCAGTTCGTCATAATTGGGATATTTGTCCGGCAGCCAGCGCTGGGGCCGATGCAACAGAATGTTTTCCAGCCACACCGAACGCATCTCCCACGAATAAGTCTTCCAGCTTAGGAGGTCGTCATCTTTTATCGAATCCGTGGAATCGGCGGCTGCGCTTCCCAGCTTTGGCTCGAGCAGTAACCGGCGTAACTCGACGATCGAATTCACCGCAATCGTCGGCGCAGCTGACGAAGCTTGCATGCGGCCATCCCAACTGCGCATCAGGTCCGCGGCTTGCTTGGCGCGGGCCGAGGCCTTGGACGCGTGGTCGACCGCATACACAAAGCGCTCGGCCGCGAACAATTCCGCTTCGGACTGAACGTCAGTCTGCAGCGCCAGCATGTCGGCCGGCGAAAACTGACGCCCCGACTCCAGCACGTGATAAATGCGCGCCGTGCGCCACGGAGCCTCCCATTCCATGCTGACCGAATTCGGATAATCGTCCGGTGTAATTCGTCCGTTTGCCGTCGCAATAATTCCCGATGGGGGGTTATAAACGCTGGGCAACTTCTCAAACGGGATAAAGGAAGTCCACTCGTGCGCGTCGTCAGCGCCGCTCACCGGCAGGCTGCCATCCCCCGCCGCGCGGATCGGAACTTTGCCAGTCGTCTGATATCCGATATTTCCATCGATGTCGGCGTACACCACGTTTTGCCCCGGTTCATCCAGCATCGAGAACGCACGCCGAAACTCATCCCAGTTCTGGGCGCTATCTACGTCGAAGAAAGACATTCTGAACCCGTCATAAAGCGTCCAGCGCAGCGCCAGCGGCCGGGTTTCGCCCGGTACGATCTCCGTGATGATCGGGCCGTGGCGCGTAATCTTCACATCCACGTTCACGTCCGGCTCACCCTTGATGTGAATGATTTCGCTGCGGTGCTCCGGCTGCACCCACCCGCTCGGAGTCTGATACTCCCCCCGCGCGTTGAAATTCTCAATGTAAACATCGGTCACGGTCGGCCCGACGTTGGTGAATCCCCATGCAATCCGCTGATTATGGCCCACGATCACGTAGGGCACGCCCGGCAGCGAGACGCCCGCAACATCCAGTGCGCCCGAGTGCAGGTGCGCCTCATACCAGAGATTCGGCATCACATGGCCCAGGTGCATATCATTCGAGAGCAGCGGCTTGCCCGTTACCGTATGCGCTCCCGAAACCACCCAATCGTTCGATCCGTTCACCGGCAGACCCTCGCCCGGCAAAGCTTCAGACAAAGCTTCCGGTGCCATCGGCAGAACTTTTCTCTGCGTCACCGAGTTATCCGGCGAATCATCGTCGTCATCGTCATCGGAGTCGCCGGCATTGCTGTCCGGCTCCTGCAAGTCCTCGCGCATCACTGTCGGCGGACGATCGTGCCACGAACGGTTCACATACAAGTCCGCAGTCAGTTCCGGCCCAAGTTTGGCCAGAATCTTCTCGCGGCTGAGCGCGTCGTAAAAATAGTGATAGTTCAAATCCTTGACCATCTGATTGCCGATGACCACCGAATCCTCGGCCAGCCACGGCTTTGGCGCATAACGCAGGATGCGAAATTCAATCGGCAGCCGGTCGCCATGCGTCCCGATGAATG
>JBEKRY010000170.1:0-9919 GCA_049517555.1 Candidatus Sulfotelmatobacter sp.
GGGTTTTCGATCAAGCGCAGAACACTCGAAGGCCCGGCCGCACTGCGCTTGTTGACCACTTCAAAGTGCAGACTGGCCAGCACGGCGCCCTTCCAGCAGGCAACCGTGCTGGTGGCTTCATGCCCTTCCACAAACACTTGGGCGTTCACAACCGATCGATGACGCAGCAGCGAAGGCCAGACCAGACTCTTATCCTGGTCAACGAGAGCCCGTTTAGCGGCTCGTGCCAAAAGCGGCGGAGACTGGAGGTCACGGAAAGCGCGTTCGGCTTCTTCGAGCGTATGCGCCACTCTCACACCCTCACCGCCGGACGTTCCATTCGCCTTAAGCACCGTAGGAAGGCCGAAGCGCGAGACCCATTTCTTGAGGTCGTCAAGGTTCGCGACGACCTCGGTTTGCGGAGCACGGACACCCGCTGCCCGAGCCAGATCGGCAAATGCCGTTCGTGCATAGACCACGGGAAAACTCTCCGGAGCACCCAGCGAGCGCTTGATCAGTTCGCACACCCACTGCCCAGCTTCTCCGTGCAGACTTTCCCGAGCATGCAGGTGATGCAGATGACAAGTTGCCAAGTCATCGCCGGGAACGATGAAATCAGGCTGCGCGTCTGCGATTGCTTCGCCGAACGAATGTAATGGCATTAGACCCCGGTAGGCATAGGCACGGCGCATCGAGCGCATTTTGCTGAGCGGATGTCCCGCGGGACAGAGGGCATCGACTACGCAGCCTGCACCTGCCAGAGCCATGGCCAGCCGGGCGGTCGGGAACCAGCGCGATGTTGTGACGATCAGAACCGTTGGTTTCACTGCGCTCCGAGCCTCCTGGGCTCGTCAACCTCTGCAAAGGATTTCACGGCCGTCCGCCTCGAGACAACTTCCAGGCTTTTCCAAATGTGATTGCTATTACCGTCCACCAGACCTCCGCTTGTTCCGCTTCCCTGCGACGAGAGCGGCGACACGCTGGGATTTGCACTTCGCCTTCGGGGGAGGGGAGAACAGAAACGCGAATCAGCTGCTTGACTGCTTACTTCTCCAAGTTGCGAGACTCGGAGGGCGATACAGGGGGACCGTATCGCTGGTAGTAATCGCTGTGCGCTGCATCGTGCGAGCTGTTGACCAGGGCGCCCAGCAATTTTGATTTCTCGAGCGTTGCGAGCCCGCGCTGCAACTGCTGTTTTTCGGTTACTCCTGGACGAGTCACCAGAACAATTCCGTCCGCGAGCCGGGCCCAGACGCTGGTATCCGCCAACGGCAGCACCGGAGGAGAATCAATCACGATCCAATCAAACCATGCCGACAATTGCTCCATCAGAGGAGAGAGCTTGCCGGATTGCATCAGCTCCAGAGGATTTTCCACGGCATGTCCCGCCGGCAGCACCCACATGCCCAGGCTGGGGAGACGATAGATATTCATCGCCGAGCCTTCGCCGTGGAACCATTCGCTGAGACCGGCAACCCGGCCGATCCCGAAGCGCGTGGCCAGGGTCGGGCGGCGCAGGTCGCCTTCGAGCAGCAGCGTTTTTTGCGGCCGGCGGCGGGCCAGGGTGCAGGCCAGATTGGCTGCCACCGTGCTTTTCCCTTCCTGCGGAATCGTGCTGGTAATCAGAACTTTCTTCAACGGCCGGGTCTGCCGCAACTGCCGCAGGCGAACCGCCAGGAAGCGGAATTTCTCGGCTCCCAGACTCTCCTCTTTCTCGATCGACACCAACCGGCTGTCCTCCGGCACGGCAACCGCGAGACTGGGACACTGCTCAAGATTGACGGGAAATAACGGATCCTGATCGGAACTGGAACGTTCCGGTTGGGAGCGGTCGAAACTGGAACTGTCGAAACCAGGAAGCTCCAAGGCAGTCGCGGCCGCCCGCTCGTTCCCCGCCGCGACCCGCATCTTCTCTTCCGCCTTCTGCAGCAACTCGGTCGCAACCGCGAACGACGAGTCTTCCGTCCCGGAGAGTTCCGATTCCGATCTTTGTAAAGCGTCAAAAATGTGACTCATATGCGATGGCCTACGATGGACTGTTCTCTTTACTGCTCTTTACTGCTACAGCTCTTTACCGCGTTCTCAATTCCTCGCGCGACTGCTCGGTGCGCAGCAGGGAGTACAGCTCCAGCAGCGTCCGGGCGGCTTTCTGCACGTTCATACTCTCGGACATGTCTTCCGAGTTGAGCATTGCCGCCGCCGGACGGGTCTCGACATCCAGCCGGAAATCCATGGCGATGGAATCGATGATCCTCGGCGTCACGCTTGGGGCTTGTCTCGAGTACGCCGCAATCAATGCGTTCTCGCAGATGGTGTTGATCAATCGCGGAATGCCCCGGCAGTGCCGGTAGACGGCTTCGATCGTTTCCCGGGGAAACAGGTTCGAGGCATCGGGATTGCCCGCCAGCCGCAGCCGCCGTTCGATATAGCCCGCGGTTTCCTCGAGATCGAGAGCCGCCAGATGGGAGCGCAGCGCGATCCGCTGTTTCAATTGCCGCAACTCGGCCGAATCCAACTTGTCGTCCAGCTCAGGCTGTCCGACCAAAAGAATCTGCAGCAGCTTCTGGTCCGCCGTCTCCAGATTGGTCAGCAGCCGGATTTCCTCAAGGATGTCGGTCGAAAGATGGTGCGCTTCATCGACCACCAGCACCGTGGTCAATCCCTTTTGGCCGCGCGCGATCACATACCGGGCCAACTCCAGCAGCAACTCGCTTTTGTTCTTGCCCGCGGCCGGCAATCCCAGATCTCCGGCAACATATTGCAGGAACTCGACCGGCGTCAGCCTGCCATTGAACACGTAGGCATACGCGACATCGTTACTTTTCTTCAGCAGCTGCAGCAGACAGCGCAACAGCAGCGTTTTGCCCGTTCCCACTTCTCCGGTCAGCACCACGAAACCCTTGTGCCGCCGCACCCCGTAGTACAAAGCCGCCAACGCTTCGTTGTGCCGCTTGGTCGGACACAGGAACGAAGGGTCGGGAGTGATCTCGAAGGGATTGCGTTTCAGATTGTAAAAGGCTTTATACATATGGCAATCACCTACGGCAATACGACTAACCGCGCAAGTAGCTGAGGGCCGATCCCAATAGAATCGTAGCAGAAACCAAGGCTGCCACCGCCCATCCCAGCCACAACTGCCGCCGCTCCCGCAGTTCGTCCTCGGGACGCGCAATCGCCGGAATCTCCGAAATCACCGCCACCGGCAGCAGCTTCTGAAACTCTTTCTCGTCGTGAATGCGGTCATCCATCATTTCGAACGCGCCCGCAAACACCACCCCCAGCGCCAGCCCAACTCCCAGGCCGATCCCACAAAATTTCAAACGATTCGGGAAATCCGGCTTCAGCGGCAGGCTGGGCGGATCGACAATGCGGAAGCGCTCGCCCTGCTGCAAGAGTTCCATGCTGGTGGCCATCTTCGATTCGTTCTTCTTTTTTAGCAAGTCGTCGTAATTGGCCTGCGACTGCTCGTAGCCACGGGTCAGGTCGGCCAACTGCTGCTCCCGGATCGGCTCCTGATTCAAACGCCCCTGATAGTCGTCTACTTTCGCCTTGAGCGCCGTCACGGAATGTTCGCGGTTGGTGATTTCCAGTAGATTGGAGCGCAGCTGGCTTTGAATCGGAGCCAGCAAGGAGGCCTGCGCCGGATCGGCGTTCTGATTCGCCGCGTTGGCGGTATTATCTGCGGCGCCGGCGGCATTCGAGCCGTTATTCGAGCTGGCAGTCGAGCTGCTGTTCAAGCCGGCCAAAAGCTGCTGGCGCATCTTCTCGGTCTGCGCGATCTGGTCCTTCACTTTGCGCACATCGGGATGGAGTTCGGTGTAGTGCGAACGCAGGTCAGTGAGTTGTGCCTTGAGCTTGTCCAGTTCCTGGTCAATCGCAGGCAGTCCCATGGTGGTGCCGTCCGAGTTCTTCGGAGATCCCTGCAGCGCCCGGTACTGGTCGGCCAGGGTTTGCAGATAGACATGCTGTTGCCGGGCAGTGTTGAGCGCGTCTTCTTCGTTCTGCAGCTGGGATTGCAGGCCCTGGAGAATTTGCAGGTTGCTGGCCAGTTGTCCGGGCATTTCTCCGACATGCTGCCCTTTGAACTCGCGTATCTTTTCTTCCTGCTCGGAGAGCGTCTTGCGCGCGGTTTCCAGTTGCGCCTCGAGAAACTGGGTGGTGTCTTCCGACTGGCGCTGCCGCACTTCGAGATTTTCGTTGATGAACAGATCGGTCAGTTCGCTCGTCACCTGCTGGGCCATCTGCGGGCTGCGCGAGGAGTAGGACACATTGAACGCGGTAATCTGATTGCGCTCGTCCCGCACCAGGTCGATGACGATGTCCTTGCGCATCATCGCAACCTTCTCGTCGGGCGAGCGCTGGGCGTGGCCGCCGGCATACAGCTTGAATTCGTCGATGATGTGCAGCAGCCGGGTGCGGCTCAGAATCTGCTGGGTGATGCTCTGCATGCGCTCCTGCAGGTCGTCATTTACGTTGGGCATGACGTAATCTTTCGGCATGGTGGGCTGTTCCACCAGGATGAGCGTGCTCGACAGGTAGCGCGGCGGCAGAACCCAGCTGACTCCCCACACGATGATCCAGCCGAGAAACAGCGGGATCAGGAAATACATGTGGCGGCGGCGCACCACGCCCAGGTAGTGCTGCAGGTTCAAGCCTTCCGATTTTTCGTCGTCGAGTTCGTCAACCATAAAGATTATCTTCCCAGCGCTTTCGAAAACTGATACGAGATCGCAATGAATTCGCGGTTGGTGTCAGGATGCGCAGCCAGCACCGCGACTGTGCTGTAGTCCTGATGCAGCCGCGTGTACCCGGCCTGAATATTCAGGTTCTGGCCAACCTGCTGCTGCAGCGAAGCGGTCGCGGAAATCGAATGGCCGTTGCTGGTGCCGAGGGCAGCCGCATCGAGTACATCGTTCTGGGCATAAAACCCGCTCACCGAGCCGGAGAACGTGCGCGTCATCTGCTGCCGCAGCGACACGTTGGCACTGTCGATTTTTACCGCGCCCGCCAACCCTCCGCTGCCTGCAACGATGTGCGTGTAGCCGAGGGCGAAGCTGGTGAAGCGGCGTTGCCAACTTGCGCTGGCGCCTCCCGCCGGGCTCCAGGCCCGCAACGGCGGCACGGGAACGGACGGACCAGACTGAACCGGGGTCGCTTGCGACGCTTGGTTTTGAACCGTGTCGGAGTGCTGCGGACCACCGAACAGAGAAAGCGTGAATGCCGGTGTGCGGTTGTAGGTATAGAAGAACAGCACTGCGTGCGTCTGCGTTTCGTTCTCGCCCTCGGTCGGAAATGCCAACAATCGCTGATACTGATAGGTCGCTCCCAGGTAGTTTCCCTGGGCGACGCGATAGCTGTAGAACGCCGACCCGCCCTGCCCCTCGGAATCGGACAATCCCTGCACTTCGCTTTGATCGGGATAATGCAGATTCGAGAAGCTCCCACCGGCTCCGATCATCGAATCGGCGGCAAATTGGTACGTCATGCCCACATTCCCGTTGTTGCTAAGCCGGTCCGCCACAGGCGCAATCACTGACAGATTGGCCGACTGAGCTCCGCCGGAAACCGCGCCAGCTGACCCCAGGTCCGGCTGGTTGAATACGTTCGAGCTTTTCTGGAAAGTATCCACGGCGCTGAAAGTAACGTGCGGGCTGAGGCGATACTGGAAATTGACTGATGCGTTCTGGTCCTGCTCATTACGTGAACTAGTGTGCTGGTAAAAAGTAAATCCGGGAGCGTAGTTCAACGTCCAGTGCAGCCGCGTCGTGGTTTGATCCAGCGCTATTGTTGGCCATACCGAATAACTCACGTCGCTGACCGGGGCGGAGTTGGGTCCGGTCGATCCCAACACGTTGTCGCTGTAGGCAGTCGCAAAAGTCACTCCGCCGCGCAGATAGTTGGAACGCTCCTGCGAAGCGGTCGCCACCGGGTACGATTGCCCGCTCACTATCGGAGGCGTCACCATAGGAGGCTCGTCGATATTGCTGTTGCCGTCGTTGTTGTTTCCGTTGCTCATGGATACGGAATTCTGGGGACCGCTGACTGTCGACGAAACGCTGGTTTTATCTTCCTGTTGCTGTTGCTGCGCCGGGGCAGGCACTGGCGCCACGAGCAGAAGCAATCCAAACCAGAGCAAAGTGAAACAGACTGAGTTGACGATTCTCATGATCACGCGAGATTAATATTCACGGCAATCATTACGGGACAATAATCGTGTCGCCGGGCTGCAGCTTAATGTTCTGCTCCATGTTCTTGCCCTGACTGACATCCTTATAGTTGAACGGAAGCCGCGACTCCCCGCTGGCCGTGTGCCGCAGTACATAGATCGACTTCTTCTTAGCGAAATCCCGGAAGCCGCCGGCCAGCGCGATCGCATCCAGCACCGTCGGAGAGTTGGCGATCCCATACGACCCGGGCTTGGTGACCTGTCCCAGAATGTTGAATTTCTGGCTGTTCACCTGCTGCACCATCACCGTGACTTCCGGCTCGGAAATGTAATTCTTCAGCTTGTCAGCAATGTCTTTTTCGAGTTTCAGAGGAGTCAGCCCGGCAGCCTGGACTTCTCCCACCAGCGGCAGCGAAATCTTCCCGTCGGAGCGCACTGGAATCGAGCGCGAAATGTCCGGCTCTTTCCAGACATTGATGGCCAGCACGTCGTCGTTGCCAATCACAAAACTGTCGTCATGCGGCTTGTCGGCCGTGGTTGCCGATGAGGTTGCGGCCGACGGCACCGACGAAGTTTGCGCTGCGGCCCGGCCGGCCAGCGTAACGCTAACCAACAATATCGCTATCCGAAGATTTTTTTCGAGTGCCACGGTTATCTTGCCTCGCCTACCTTGCTTTCGCGTATCTTGCTTCCCCGTTGCTCTTGCTCTCGTCGTACCTTGCTTCATACTCTGATTCGTACCCGGAGAATTCTCCGGCGGGCACCGGGGAAAGATACGGTTGCGGAGCGCGCATCTTATATTGCTCGATCTTGTACAGCATGGTGCGATAACTGACCTTCAGCATACGCGCCGCCGCCTTGCGGTTCCAGCCAGTTCTGAGCAGCGCGGCCGCGATGGCGTTGCGCTCGGCTTCCCACTTGATCCCCTGGATCAGCGACTTCAGCGATTCCGGCTTGGATTTCACGCCCTTTTCCTCGGCGTTCACCAAGGCCGCTCCGGTTTTCACCGCGCGGGAGGCAGCGAGCTGTTCAACTCCGATGCCCACATCCATAAAGCTCTCACTCGTGCCTCTTTCCCCAATCGACTCTGGTTCGCCCGTCACCAGATAGCGTTTCACGAAGGCTTCCAGTTCCTTCAAATTTCCCGGCCAGGAATGGCGCTGGCAAACCGCAACCATTCCCGCGGAAATGCCGCGCGCCGGCAGTCCGTAGTGTCGCGACAGATTGTGCATGAAGTAGTGCAGCAAGGTCGCAATCTCTTCCCTACGCTGGCGCAAAGGTGGAACCTGCAGCGTGAACCCGCTCAAACGATGGAACAAGTCCTCCCGCAGCTGCTTCTCCGCCAATGCACGCTCGAGGTTGGCGCTGCTCGCCGCCAGGATCCGTACCCGGGCTGGGATTGCCTCCGAGCCCGCCGGGCTTCGAACCTCGTCATTTTGCAAAACTTGCAACAACCGGAGTTGCACTCCCGCCGGCATCTCCGCGATTTCTTCCAGAAGAATCGTGCCCGTCTCCCCCGCTGCGAATCTCCCCAGAGTCGACGGAGTGGAGACACCCTTGCCCCCGAAGAGTTCCGCTTCGAGCTCAGCCTCCGGCAGGGCCGCGCAATTCACTCGCAACAGCTTGAACCCCGATCGCACCGAAAGTTTGTGAATCAGGCTGGCGACTGTGTACTTTCCCGCTCCGCTCTCGCCCACAATCAGCACGGGCACATCAGTCTTCGCCAGCAGTGCTGCCTGCCCGCGCAGCTTCTGCATAATCAAACTGGCACTTACAAAGCAGCTGTCCCGGCCGAGCGGTTCGATATTCTTGCTGGCAATGTCGACGATTGCAGTTTCGACAGGGCCGTTTCCGGATGCCTCCATCCGTTTCCGGATCACCGCCTCGAGATACTTCGGGTCAAACGGCTTGTACACCATGTCTTCCCCATCAACACCGGCTGCTTCCCTGACCCGACCAGCATCTTCCGGAGAGCAAAGGAGTATCACTGGAAAATCAGGCCTGAAACATCGCACCCAGCGCAGAAAGTGGATCGGCTCGCTGTCTTCGAGCGGAATGTCCAACACCAGCGCATCGGACGCAGTACCCGATTGCATCCGCTCCATGGCTTGCCAACTATTCGAGACCGTCTCCAGACGGCAATCTGAAGAGGAGTCCATAGGCCCGAGCATCCGCAAGACCGCCGGATCCCGGCTCACGACCAGCAGGTTTCCTGTTTTAGTGTTTTCCGTCAAGGGTGAGTTCAATCCTTCCAGAGAGGAGGACTGCGATTTCAAACCAACTTCAGGGGTGAGTATCAAACCGACTTCAAACTGCCAATTTTAGACTTCCAATTTCAAACCGCTTCGACTTCGTATCCTTCTACGCGCACCGCCAGGGAGCGCTGGATCGCATCGACCGAGATAACCAGGGTGCGGTCTCCATTGCGCTGCACCAGTACGCCCTCCACACCATTCAACGCCCCGCTGCGGATTCGCACCCGCTGACCGATCTTAAGAAAAGGATGGGAAGACCAAGGCAATTGCCCATCGACCAGACTGCGAACCGCATCGATCTGCTCGTCTGGGATGGCGATGCCCTCACCCCGCGAACCAACCAGCCCGAACACTCCCTCGACCCGCAGAACCCGCAGGCGTTCTGTCCGCTCTGGCGCAAATCTCGCAAACACATAGCAGCTGAACAGCGGCAACTGCACCGACTTCTTGCGGTCGCTCCAGCGGCGCTCTTCGGTGACCAGAGGCAGAAAGGTCGTAACTCCTCGTTCTTCCAAGCGCTGGGCGACAATTTTTTCGTGCCGCGACCGGGTGTGCAGCCCGTACCAGGCTTCGATTCCGGTCTCGACCGGCGGCGCCGGCTGCGTCAATTCCCACGATAGTGTGCTCACGGCCATAGCTTCGCCCTCTAAGTCACATCTTGCGAGTGACCCCAATAAAAAAATGAAATGCCCGACACCGATTGCTCTGAAGATCTCGACATTGAGATCTCAGGGGGGAGAACCTACCCAGGGGGAGACTTACACAACCACAACGGTTACAGCGTTACAGTGAACGACGTTGCTACCGGCCATTTTCCGGGGAGGAAAGTAGCTACGTCGCCGTTCTTAAAAAACTTTGCTCGATCTTCTTTCGGTTCGACCTTGCAAATTCGGATGCGACCCAGGCACAAAAGTTCGTCCACGCTCTAAATCCCTACTAATCCGATCTAGATTATCGTATACGTGCTGTCGTGTCAACTCGGTTGTTTCCTGCTTAACACCTGGGCCCTACTTCCACGGAAAATCGTCGGCGAACCTTCGGGCGGGGGAGATGCAAACACCAAACTGAATCGTTGGCTTGCCCTGATGAAGAGAGCGTACATGGGATTGCAGATCATTGCAAGGGGTGGAAGTAGCACTTTGGTGGTATAGACCACCACGAAAGCGCCAAAAGACGGACTTCCAAACCGCTATCACGGACGGCGATAACTTATTTGATTTGTGACAGTTAGATGCCATCTTCGAGCGATAGTCCCATCGCCCGAACCCTGGTCAAGATTGAGTAATCACGGGCCGCCGGCGGGCGCTGAGCGCCTGAAAGCATGGTCGCAAAGCCTTGCACACTGTGTACAAGAGTTGCGACCCTGTAACTCAATTCCGTGCCCGCTGGCAATTGTGTCTATATAGAAGAGCATTGCGCACTACCGGACTCACCCACCCCGGCCAAGGCAAAAATCTTCGCCAAAGTGCAACGGCGCCCGTTTTTGCGGGCGCCGCTGGAGTCAAGATGAACTAGAGCA
>JBEKRY010000171.1:0-9749 GCA_049517555.1 Candidatus Sulfotelmatobacter sp.
TTAGGAGCAACGGCATACACCACAGTATGTACAGCCTGACATGCATCTACCGTCACGCAACGAAACATCGCTCGCCGTATCTTCGCCATCTGAGAACAGCAGAAGCACATGCTGCTTGCTGGCCGTCCCCTGTTCTCCAAACTCATAATGGCACGTATTGAACAGAGCCTCGTAAATAGCAGTGCCTTCTTTGGCGACGTTGCGGCCAGAACCAATAACCCGTTCAAATGCCGCAAGGACGATTTTCTGCTGATTGCTCCAAGGTTGGATCACTTGACTTAATTTACCGAAGGAAATAACCACCGCAGAATCATCGGGCCGCGTCAATAACTCCTGCGCCAACAGAGATGCCAAAAGGCGGTTCCTCCCCTCATAGCTCGCCATCGATTCGCTCACGTCGATCAGAAATCCCAGGGAAAGCGGTTGAGTCGCCAGCGGCTGTATCGCTAAAATATGGCCTGGGCCTTTCTCCTCGTCGAAAAGCTCCAGCTCCTCGGGCTTTAGGTCAGTGACTGTCAGCCCATGCGAATCCGCCGCATGAAACAAAATCCTTACCTCATCCACCCTGACATGAATTCCATCTGGAGCAGTGTCCTCCGATCCGGGAGCGATCTGACCCACTGCACTACGAACATAAGCCCAGCAAACAAACGCAAGGTAAGTCAAAGCCACCATTACCCACGGGCTCCTCTTGGCCACAGCTTTCCTCCAATCAGCAAACCATGTGAGCATCCACGGCTCGAAATCTCTGCGATTGCTCAAAAGTGCGAGCTTTTCCAACCGATGCGCGCTCGGGCAATCTCCTGACATCCGTAATGGTCACATGCTCTACGGAAAGCCGGAAAGGGCCGAAATCTTCCGGACGCCGCTGGTTGTCCCCGCTCGACCGGACTGTCTCCGTCTTGGCAGGCTACTTCAGCGAGACTAGCCTCTCCACCAACTCCGAATAATCCTTCTTCTCGATCCCGTGCACCTGCTTGTTGTATTCGTCCACTTTCGATGAATAGTTCATCGAGCAGAACTTGGGGCCGCACATGGAGCAGAAGGCGGCTTCTTTGTAGAAGTCGTCGGGGAGGGTCTCGTCGTGCATGCTGCGGGCGGTTTCGGGGTCGAGGGACAGGGCGAACTGCTTTTCCCAGTCGAATTTGTATCTGGCGTAGCTGAGGGCGTCGTCGCGGTCGCGGGCGCCGGGGCGGTTGCGGGCGATGTCGGCGGCGTGGGCGGAAATTTTGTAGGCGATGATGCCGTCTTTCACGTCTTTTTCGTTTGGTAAACCTAAGTGCTCTTTCGGCGTGACGTAGCAGAGCATGGCCGCGCCGTACCATCCGATCATGGCTGCGCCGATGGCGCTGGTGATGTGGTCATAGCCGGGAGCGATGTCGGTGACCAGCGGGCCCAGCGTGTAGAACGGGGCTTCGTAGCAGAGTTCGACTTCTTTTTCGACCTGCTCCTTGATTTTGTCCATGGAGACGTGGCCGGGGCCTTCGATCATGACCTGCACGTCGTGCTCCCAGGCTTTCTTGGTGAGCTCGCCGAGAGTTTTCAGTTCGGCGAATTGGGCTTCGTCGCTGGCGTCGGCCACGCAGCCGGGGCGGAGGCCGTCGCCGAGGGAGAAGCTGACGTCGTACTTCTTGAAAATCTTGACGATCTCGTCGAAGTGTTCGTAGAGGAAATTCTGTTTGTGGTTGTACGCCATCCACTGCGCCAGGATGGCGCCGCCGCGGCTCACGATGCCGGTGATGCGCTTCGAAATCAGCGGCAGATACTGGATCAAGACGCCGGCGTGGATGGTCATGTAATCGACACCCTGTGCGGCCTGTTCTTCAATAACTTCCAGCATTACCTCGGCGTTCAGATCTTCGACGCGCTTCACGCGGGCGATGGCTTCGTAGATCGGGACTGTGCCTATGGGCACAGGCGAGTTGCGCAAGATGGCTTCGCGAATTTCGTGGATGTTGCCGCCGGTCGAGAGATCCATGACCGTGTCAGCGCCGTAGTGGACGGCGGTGTGCAGTTTCTTCAGTTCCTCGTTTACTTCCGAGGTGACGGCCGAGTTGCCGATGTTGGCGTTGATCTTGCAGAGGCTGGCGACGCCGATGGCCATGGGTTCGAGCTCAGGATGGTTGATATTGGCGGGAATAATCATGCGTCCGCGGGCAACTTCGTCGCGGACGAGCTCGGGCGCCAGCTTTTCTTTGTGGGCGATGTAGCCCATTTCTTCGGTGATTACGCCCTGGCGCGCGTAGTGCATCTGCGAGAAATTGCCGGTCGAGTTTTCTTTCTTGCGGCGGGCGAGCCACTCTAAGCGCGGTTGGGGGACATGCTGAGAAACATGGTATCCGTTGCTGCCGTTGCCATTCGCATTGCTCTTGCCATTACCGTTGCCGTTGGTCGAAGTCATGATCGGACGCCTCTTTTTCGATGAATCCGATTATAACCGCGATGCTTGATCCATCTCGAACCTGCCCAGGCAGAGATCGTTTTTTTTATAGCGCGAAACGCGGCGCCGCCTTTCTGCATCTTAGAGCTACCTCGGATTGACCGGACCTGTTTGACCGGACTAAGCGGGACCCGGCCTTCCCTGGGCGACTTTTCAGGAGGAAATCATGGCGCGATATGGAACTTTAGGGGATTATCGTTTTTCTGATACGCAGGAGGCCGCGCTCGACATTCGCGGCGCAAAGGTCTATGGCACCGGCGACCACAAGCTGGGAGAGATTGACGATGTGATTTTCGATGAAGCGACGGGAGCGATCGTATTCCTGGTGGTCGACACCGGAGGATGGCTTTCCAGCAATAAGTTCATTGTGCCGCCCCAGGAAATCCGGCCATCGCTGCAGCATGAGGACGATTTTCTGGTGGACCTGACGAAGGAACAGATCGAAGCTTTCCCGCCCTATGACGGGACGGCGCTGACTTCGGAAGAGCAGTGGGCGGACTATGAACGGCGCTATCGTTCAAAGTGGGTCGAGAAGCCGGTCATGCATCGCGAGGCGACCGACCGCAATATCACGCCTACAACGCAGCAGCAGGTGAGAGTGGGGTCGGGAACGATTCCGTCGAATGCGGAGGACACTGCCGAACTGGAGGCGGAAACCGATCTCACGCCGATTCACACGGAGGCGGAGATGGTCGTGTCTCCGGCCGGGCCGACCTTGCGCTGGAGCGCGTTCGAAGACTCGCTGCGACAAAGGCGGGAGGAAGTGCTGCAATCTTCGATTGACAATGTGAAGAGGGATGATGCGAAGAGAGCTGCGGGAGAGTCGCTATCCGAACGCGAGCGCAACGCACAGCGCAAGGCCAGTTAGAGTGCGTGGGCGAATCCCCATGTCTCGCAAAAAGAAGAACGAAGTCTCGCAAAAAGAAGAACGAAGCGAGACATGGGGTACCCGTTTATAGCGAACCGTAAGTCGGGAGGACCACCGTGGCTCCGGCCGCACGGGCTTGGTCGATCGTGCGAATGACATCTGCGAAGGGCACCGCGTCGTTCGCTTCGACCTGCACCACTTGAGCATGGCTATGCAAAAGGCCCTTCAGCGTGCTTCCCAATTCTGGCGAGGTTACGCGGCGATCATTGATTGTCAGTGTTGATCCTTGTGCGGGATCAGACAGGCGAACCATAATGGCTCCGCCGGCGGGGGCTTCCAGTTGAACTTCGATTCCTTTTGGAGGAACCATGGTTCCGGAGGCGTGAGATTCCGGCTGTGAAGCCAGAAGCACGACCTCTTCGAAATTCGACGCGCGGGCCATTCCAAGCGCCGCTTTCACGGAAGCGAACTGTGCGCGAGCGTCGGCCTTGAGGTAGAGTTTCGCTTCGCGGTTGCGAGGGCGAGCTTTCATCTGGTCCGCCAAGTCACCCGGCGTGACCGGAGCGCTTCCGAAATACAGGCTGCCGTCGGCGGCAACGGTCACGATCCAGGCATTCTGATTGTCCGCGTCGGGAATAGGCGCGGCGTGGTTGGTGACGGCCATTTGCACGCTTACGCCACGCTGCAGGGCTGGAGATTGCGCGACTGCCATTAGCACAGCGGCTGTCGCCAGGGTTGAAGCCAGTAGACACACGAATCGCGTCGTACTCATAGTTGGTACTCCTTTCGAGCTTATCGAGTTGTGTAATGAAAGTTGTGGAATGAAGTTGGGCGGTTAGGGCTTGGCTCCGCCGAGTGACGCAGTGGCGAGAGTGCCGCCGAGGCCCATGGTTTCAACGGCGGTTGAGGGCACGATGACCATCGCACCTTTTTCTTTGACGGCTTCGTAGAGCATGTTCATGGCGCGGAGGTGCAGGGCTACGGGATTTTCGGCGTAGGCGGCCGCAGCTTGCACGAAGCTGTTGGAGATTTCCTGTTCGGCCTGCCCCAGAATGATGCGGGCCTGGCGTTCGCGCTGGGCCTGCGCCTGGCGCGACATGGCGTCTTCGAGGCCGGCGGGAATTTTCACATCGCGGATCTCGACCGACTGAACGGTGATGCCCCAGGGATTGGTCTTCTCGTCGAGGATGCGCTGCAGTTCACGGCCCATCATTTCGCGCTCAGTGACCATTTGCGCCAGTTCGTGGCGGCCGATGGATTCACGCAGCGCGGTTTGCGCGCTCATATTGATGGCGTCGATGAAGTTCTCGACTTCGAGAATGGATTTCTCGGCATTCCACACCAGCCAGAAGACAATGGCATCGACGTTTACGGGCACGGTGTCGCGGGTGAGCGTGGACTCGGCGGAAACGCTGGCGACGCGGACGCGCTGGTCAACATAGGGACTCAGCGTCTCGACGATCGGAATAATGTGGCACAGGCCAGGGCCACGGAGGCCGACGTAGCGGCCCAGGCGCAGCACTGCGACCTTCTCCCACTGTTGCACGACTTTGATCGAAAAAAGAAAATACAGGCCGACCAGCGCTCCGATAATGGCCGGCGCAGGATTGTGAACTGCAGCAGATACTGCCAGACCAGCCACCAGGCAGATTGCGAACAGCAAGCGGGCGATGCCGCTGATTGGATTGATTCGGATAGCCATGACGTCTATCTCCTTTGTGTTGGACGAGCTTCTTTAGGACGAACCTGTGTCGGACGAGACTGCGCAGAAGCAGGCAACAAATCGCGCAGACGATCGATCACATCTTCCAGGGCGAATCCGGCGGCGCCTGCGCGGGCCGCGAATTCTCCAGCCATCTGCGCGAGCTGACGTTCGCGCTCGGGGGAATTTTTTTCCAGCTTTTTATTTGCGATGAACGTGCCCGTCCCCTGATGGGTTTCGAGCAGGCCGCCGAGTTCCAGTTCGCGGTAAGCCCGCATTACCGTATTGGGATTGATGGCGAGATCGACAGCTAGCTGGCGCACCGTAGGCAGTTGATCGCCGGCGTTGAGCGAACCGGAGGCGATGCCACCGCGCACCTGGTCGATCAGCTGGCGGTAGACGGGGACGCCGCTGTGCAGGTCGATGGAGAATGAAAACCGGGGCGGCGCGGAGTTGGTATTCCTTCCCATGTGTGTCAGTGTACTATAGTGTTAGTACACTATGTCAAGAGGAAAATATCTCGCACTCCGCCCTCAAAGAGAGAGGCCCGGCGCGGGCCGGGCCTCTCTCCGTAAAAGACGATCTGTTCTTGCCTGAACGTTCTTACCAGTTATTCTGCATGATCAGTTTGTCGATGATGTGGTGGGCTTCGTCGATGTGGTGGATGGCGCGATCACGCAAGCCGCGTACTGACGGATCATCTTCTTCGCGGGCAATGTCGTTGTGCGCTTTGTCGAGCAGTTCCTTCGCCCGGTGAAAGCGGCCTTTGCGGTCCATGTTCAAGTCGACCGGCGGATGGTCGTCAAGGTTCTTGCCGTCATCAATCGCGGCGTGCTTGATTTCTCCAATGGCTTTATCGATTTCGTCGATGGCGCGCTGTTCTTCGCGGTCCATATGGCCGGTATCGGCCGGTAGAGCCAGGTGAGCGCGCGCGTGCCGCAGGTCGGTGAGCGCATGCAGGTAGGCGGGATGCCGTCCCGGTTCGTCGGCAAAAGTCAGGGCAGTGCACATGGCGACAAAAAACACGAGTACGGCGCAATGTCGTACAGTTTTCATAATCTCCTCGTTGTGGTTTCTGGTTGTGCCTTTCGGCGGAAGCGTGCTTCCTAGGTGTGAACCCGAGCGTGCCGGTTTTGACTCGCGCCAATTTTAGGGCGCAGGCGCAACTTCTGAAAGTTACTTTGGTTCATGCTATTGCGTTGCCAGGATCGATCCCTGTGGCCATCAGCGAATTACTCGCGGCCTAAGACTTGGGCGACTTGAAGCCTTTGCGGCGTTGTTCGCTGTAGCGGTGCAGCGCGTCGAGGATGATGGGATACGCTTCGCCCGGCGGCCGGATCTCGTCGACCTCGACGGCCTTGCCTTCGAGTTGTTTGTAATCCTGAAAAAACCGCCGCAGCATGAGCATGCGGTGCGGCGGCATCTCGGCGGCCTCGCGATAAGAGTTGAATTCAGGATCTTCCGTGGCGACCGCGATGATTTTATGATCCTGCTTGCCGGCGTCGATCATCGTCATCAGTCCGATCGTACGGGCGTGAATGATGGTCAGCGGCACCACCGTCTCCTGGCAGAGCACCAGTACGTCCAGCGGGTCGTCATCTTCGGCGAGGGTCTGCGGGATGAAGCCGTAGTTCGCGGGATAGTAGACGGCCGAATAGAGAATGCGGTCGAGCCGAATCAGGCCGCTCGACTTGTCGAGTTCATACTTCACACTCGAGCCGAATGGAATTTCGACCACGCAATCGAATTCGTGGGGAAGCTTGTCGCCGGGAGTAACGTCGTGCCAGGGATGAATCATAGATTGATCATAAAGGTTGGATCACAAAGCTTGGATCACAAAGCTTGGATCTCTAGAATAACCCAGATCGTCGACAATCTGCCGGGATCAATGCTTGCGCTGCAGAAGCGCGGCGCTGCGCTCCGAGGTCTCTTTTACCAGAAAGCCCATCTTTGGATGCGATGGCTCCAGATCCGGAGTGATGCCGTATTCGCGCAGGGTCTCCGATGTGACCGGCCCGATCGATCCAACCACGGCGCGGCGCAACGCACTTACGATTTTCTCATGCTGGCCAATTTCATCGGCAAACCGGAACAGGTGATGCACTTGGATCGACGAGGTAAACAACACAACATCGAACTTACCAAGAGCGAGATCATGAATTGCGGCTCGCAGCGGCGCCACGTCCTCCGGCGGAGCCCACTTATAAACCGGCACAGGAAACACCAGCGCTCCCCTCTGGGCGAGGCCGGCATACAGTTCGCGGCTTGGCACGCCATGTTCCTGCACTGCCACGTGGACGCCCTTCAGGGGGACGGTGTTCACGTTCTCGTCAAGAGCGTGCAAAATCTCGCGCCAGGTATTTGGTTCGGGCACCGTCAGCGTGACCGCCACGCCGAACTCCCGCAGGACCGCAACCGGCTTGGGTCCCCGTGCCACAACACTTACTTTCTTGAGGGCTGCGACTAAATGTTCTCGGGGGCAGGATGGTTCGATGGCTTGCGCCAGAGCGCGCGTCCCCACGCCCGTCATGAAAATGACGACTTGGAATTGGCCTTGAACCAGGCCTCGCGCAAAGCCGGATTCCTCCGCATTCGGTCCCGCTGGAACCTCGCGCGTTGAGGCAATCACGGTGGCCAGGCCGCCATGGTTCGTAATCAGCACACCCATTTCCCGCGACCGCCGGCTCTCGAGCGAGAGCACACGCAGATTCCCGAAGCCTTCACCGCTCATGAATGATTTTCCCCGCTGCTTTCCCAGCTACTTTCCCCACTACTTTCCCCATTACGACAGCAAGGGATTAGTGTAGAACGCAACCGGGAGATGGGGAAGTGCGGACGGAGCTGGGCAGTGATAACTCTGAAATCGAGCCTCTACCATCCTTCGGAATCTTGATTCTCCCCGCTGCAGCGCGTAGAGTCTGAATGTGGGAGTATCCACTTGGGGCGCTTAATGTCGAGCCAATTCAAGACTTACCTGACGTTCGGGGGAGTGACGGCGGTTATCTTCCTGCTGCTCGGCTACCTCGCCTATACCGGCGTGCAGGACAGCAAGAGCTACTACGTTACCATCAAAGAGTTGCACAAGATGGGTGACGGGGCTTACTCGAAGCGCCTGCGAGTTGCCGGAAACGTCCAGCCGGGCTCGATCAAGCGCGTCGGGACGCACGTGCAGTTCGTGCTGATGGAAGAAGACCAGACTCTCCACGTGGACTACACCGGAACCGAAGCCCCTCCCGACACTTTCAAAGACGATTCCCAGGCGCTGGCCGACGGCCGCTTCGATCATGACGGCGTATTCCATGCCAAGCAACTACAAGCCAAGTGTGCCTCGAAGTACGCTCCGAAGCCGGGCACGCCGGCCAACGGGATGCAATCCTCCGAACCGCCCAAGAGCATGACGCAGGCGCAGCCCCCGCCCGCGAGCGGAGTTTCCAACTGAGCGGTTCTTAGCACGTTGCAGATTTATGTGGGGACAGCGCCCTCGGCTAGCTTGCCCTGAGCGAAGCAGAAGGGTCGAGCGTAACTCGACTGGGTTTTTCTGGGCGATCACTCCCTGTCGCGATCTTTACCTCTGTAAACTCAACTTGCCTCCTGTAAACTCAACCTGCATTAAGTTAGTGGTGCATTTTGAAAGGAGATTCGTATCAGGGCATCGCCTTAGCGATGCCAACTAAGGCTCGGGGAGAAGCCGGTTTTCAAACTGGGCTGGGTCGGCATGCCTGAAGGCACGCCCTGATACGAGTGTCTTTTTCAAAATGCATCACTGCATTTAATATTCCGCACGCTCGTCCAAGCCCACGTGACCGAAGCCGCGAAGCCCGCCATCAGCCTCAGCAACGTCGTCAAACAGTTCGGCCGCTTCGCCGCGCTGCGCGGCGTGACTGCGGAGTTCGACGCGGGACGCTTCCACGCCATTCTCGGCGAAAACGGAGCGGGGAAGACTACGCTATTGCGCGCGCTGGCGGGGCTGACGCAGCCGACGCAGGGGATAATCTCGATTTTCGGCAAGAGCCCGCGGGAGGCTTGCCGCGACATTGGATATATGGCGCATCCGTCTCTGCTCTACGACGAGATGAGCGGGATCGAGAACCTGCGTTACTTCGCGCGGCTTTACGGCATCACTGACGACATGAATTCTGAAGAAGTGATTCGCGAAGTGATTCAAAACGTCGGGCTCGATCCCGAGTTAACCCGGCCCGTCGGCCAGTATTCGCAGGGGATGCGGCAGCGGATGTCGCTGGCACGGGCCATTCTGCACGATCCGAAAGTGCTGTTGCTGGACGAACCGTTTTCGAACGTAGACGCGCATTCGGCGCAGGCCATGGTGGCATTGCTGCGCGGCATGCGCGAGGCCGGCAAAACTGTTTTCGTCATCACTCACCAGGCGCCTCTGCTCGAAGGCGTGGCCGACGAGTTCGTCTGGATGCAGGCCGGGCAGATCGTCGACCGAACGGTGAGCTTGGCTCGTACGGCGGGCGCCGAGGACGTCCAATGAATTCACTCTGGTCGGTCACGCTGGCGACGCTGGTAAAGGATATCCGCCTGGAGTGGCGCTCGAAAGACGCGCTCAATTCCATGCTGTTTTTTTCCCTGCTGGTGGTGGTGATCTTCAGCTTCTCGTTCGATCCGTTGGCGGAAGAGTCGCGGCACATTGTCGGCGGATTGGTGTGGGTCGGCTTTCTGTTTGCCTCGGTGACCGCGCTGAATCAGACCTGGGCGCGCGAGTTGCGCAATCAGGT
>JBEKRY010000172.1:0-9714 GCA_049517555.1 Candidatus Sulfotelmatobacter sp.
GAAGAGAAACTGTTCAAGACCATTCTGGCTCCGGAGGAAGTGGCAGCGATTTTCGTCGAGCCGGTGCAGGGCGAAGGTGGATACGTTGTGGCTCCGACGAACTTCATGCAGGAACTGCGGCGGATCTGCGATCGGCATGGGATCATGCTGGTGGTCGACGAAGTGCAGAGCGGGATCGGACGTACGGGGAAGTGGTTTGCGGTTGAGCACACCGGCGTTCAGCCTGACATGGTTTGCATGGCGAAAGGCATTGCTTCGGGTATGCCGCTCGGCATTACCATGACCCGCGCGGAAATTATGGACTGGGTGCCGGGGTCGCATGCATCTACCTTTGGCGGCAATCCGGTTTGTATTGCCGCGGCGCTGGCTACGCTGGATGTGATCGAGAAAGAACATCTGCTCGAGAATTCGGCGCGGGTGGGCGAGCACATGCTGAAGCGCATGGCTGACTGGCCGAAGAAACTGAAGCTGGTGGGCGATGTGCGCGGGCGCGGGTTGATGATTGGCGTCGACATCGTTAAAGACAAAGTGACCAAGGAATACGGAGCCAAGGAGCGCGACCGCATCGTTGAAAAGGCGTTCGAGCGCGGTGTGCTTTTCCTGGGATGTGGGCCGAGCACGGTGCGGATTTGTCCTGGGCTGGTTGTCACGAAGGAAGAGGCTGACGTTGCCGTCGATGTGCTGGAAGAGTGCATTACGGCGGTGGGCGAGGGCGCGTAAGCCGGACGAAAGAGCTTCACCACAGAGGCACAGAGGACGCAGAGGAAATCTTTTCTTGATTTTCTTCTCTGGGACTCTGTGCCTTTTGTGGGGAATCGATCTTGACCGGTCTGCAATCGCACGCTGTTTGACCAAGCAGCTGTTCCCGATACGGGAAAGAGGCGATTCGTCGCCCCCGTAATCCCATCCTGGCATCGTTATTTTTCAGTTACATTGAGGTTCATGCTCCCTGCCGGGTTCACTCGCGCGATCATTTCTGGCTTGGATTGGGCCGCGGGTCGCTGGCTTACTCCGGACCCACGACCCAGACACCAGGTCACCGGAACGCATGGGGAGGAAGCGGCATACTTTCATTTGCGAAAGCTGGGGTATGCGATGGTGGCGCGGAATTTTCGTTCAGCGCGCTGTCGGGGGGAGATCGACCTGATTGGCTGGGACGGAGATATTCTTTGTTTTATTGAAGTTAAGACGCGGACCTCGCGCGATGTGAAGACTGCGGAGGCGGCTGTCGACCGGCACAAACGGCGGGAATTGGCGCAGGTCGCACGAGAGTACCTCCGGCGGGTGCCACCAACGTGCCAATGGAGATTCGATATTGTCAGCGTATACTACAACGGTTTAGTGGCTTGCCGCCCGCAGATCGAAGTGTTTCGCAACGCTTCCCTGGCGGCGTAAACTTGCCGGCGCAGATGAGAAGCTTGCGCATCCCCCACTGAAAGGATTCTGGAATTGCCAGATCTGAGAAAAGATCCGATTGTTGGCCGTTGGGTAATTATTTCGACGGACCGGGCGAAGCGTCCGACCGATTTTCTGCGCGAGAATTTGAAGATCAAGGGGGGATTCTGTCCCTTCTGTTATGGGAACGAGAGCAAGACGCCGCCGGAGATTCAGGCGTACCGTCCGAACGCGAACGGTGGGCCGGCGCCGCAGCGCGACACTCCGGGATGGACCGTCCGGGTGGTGGCGAACAAGTTTCCCGCGCTGGGCATTGAAGGCACGCTGAACCGCCAAGCCGAGGGCATGTTTGATCGCATGAATGGGGTGGGCGCGCATGAAGTGATCATTGAGACGCCCGATCATAGTGCCAGCCTCGCGACTCTGCCTCCGAAGCGAATTGAGGACGTGTTGTGGACGTTTCGCGACCGCATACTCGATTTGAAGAAGGACCGGCGGTTCAAGTACATTCTGATCTTTAAGAATCACGGGGAAGCGGCCGGTGCGTCGCTGGAGCACTCGCACTCGCAGCTGATTGCGCTGCCTATTCTTCCGATTAACGTGGTGCAGGAAATTGAGGGAGCAAAGCAATATTTTCTCTACAAGGAACGCTGCGTATTTTGCGACATTATCCGGCAGGAGATGGACAGCGGCACGCGCGTGGTGGCGGAGAACGAGAATTTTCTGACGCTGGCTCCCTATGCGCCGCGCTTTCCGTTCGAGACCTGGATTTTGCCGAAGCAGCATGAGTCCGCATTTGAAAACTCTTCGTCGCGGATGTTCGAGGACCTGGCACGGGCGTTGAAGGACTTGCTGGGCCGGGCCGACCGGGTGCTCGACAATCCTCCGTATAACCTGGTGATCCACACTTCGCCGGCGCAGGATCCGACCAACGATCACTACCACTGGCACATTGAGTTCATGCCCAAGCTAACCAAGACGGCGGGATTCGAGTGGGGTACGGGTTTCTATATCAATCCGACTCCGCCCGAAGAGGCGGCGAAGTTTTTGCGGGAAGCGAATGTGGAAGTGGCGGCGCCGGTGTCGGCGGGCTGAACTCTAGAATTCGGATGCGAAAAAATGAGGGCACGGCTTTCGGCCGTGCCCTTCCCAGTGTTGCGGAGAGAAAGGGAAGGCCTACGAATTCTCGCGGACCTTCATAGCGGCTACGATAGCGGGATCTGCGGTGGCCATTTGTCACGAATTTGTAAAATGTTTCCGGAGCAAGGCTAGACAGGAAACTCGCGACGCACGAATTCCAGGGCCGCTTCGCGCGAGGGTAATTGCCCTTCCAGTTGCGCATCCTCCACCGCGTTGAGAATCTCGCGGAATTTCGGGCCCGGAGCGTGTCCCGCCGCGATCAAATCATCCCCGGTAACCAGCGGCGCTGGCCGCATCTTTTCCGCCGGAATTTCGGCCCGCTTCTTCTGGATAAATTCATACGTGCTCAGGTTGCGATGGCTGGCCAGGCTGTCCGCGCGATGCAGGGCTAGGTGTTCGTCGAACTTTGGCATGCGAAGGAATTTTTTCAGCGTCGATTCTTTCATGCGGCTGACGTGCCCGAAGCGCATGTGATTGTCGACCAATGCCAGGATCTGTTCGGTCTCGTCGTTCGAAAATCGCAGCCGCCGGCAGATTTCCTCCGCGATCTTTACGCCCACGTCGACGTGGTTATCGAAGCGGATGCGGTCCGGAGCCACCCGGAACGTCGCAGGCTTGCCGACATCGTGCAAGAGCGCTCCCCAGGCCAGCGTCAGCGGGCAAGGCTGCGGCAGGTTTTCCAGCAGGAGCAGCGTATGTACAAAGACGTCGCCCTCGGGATGGAACTCGGGAGGCTGCGCCACACCCTTCATGGTGGAAATCTCGGGAAGAATGTGCTTGAGCAATCCGCTTTCGTCCAGCAATAGAAACGCGCGTTTTCCGTGCGCTTCCGTCAACATACGAGTTAGTTCATCGCGCACCCGCTCGCGCGACACGACCTGGATCTGGTCGGCCAGTTTCCGGATGGCGGCAAACGTCGCGGGCTCGATGACATACTCGAATCGGGCGGCAAACCGCACGGCGCGCAGCATGCGCAGTTTGTCTTCGTCGAAGCGCCGCTCCGGGTCGCCGATGGCGCGGATGATTCCTGCTTCCAGATCTCTGCGCCCGCCGACAAAGTCGAGCACTTCGCCAAGTGTCTGGCCGGACGTCTGACCGCTTAAGGGATCGAGCAACATGCCGTTGATGGTGAAGTCGCGGCGCGCGACATCTTCGCGTGGGTCGCGGGTGAAACGCACTTCATCGGGGTGGCGGCCGTCGGAATATCCGATGTCGCTGCGGAAGGTTGCGACTTCAATCGCATGACCTTTCGAAGAATTCTCAGCTGAAGCGCCGGCGGCGTATGTTTCCTGAGCCTGTTCGGGCGCCGGCACCAGTACCACCCCGAACTGCGCTCCCACCGCGTACGTCTCGGGGAAAATTTCCATGACCTGCTGCGGCGTCGCGTCGGTGGCCACGTCGTAGTCTTTCGGCGCGCGTCGGAGAAGAAGATCGCGCACGCATCCACCCACAAGGTAGGCCTGAAAGCCTCGGTGGCGCAGGGTTTGTATGATCGAAGTAGCGAATTCTTTCATGGCAGGTTAGATGTCTGTGAGCCGCCGCAAAACTTCTACTAATATATAGACAGATGTCTTCAGCCTACATCCTCGGGATCGAGAGTTCGTGTGACGAAACGGCTGCGGCTGTCGTGCGCTCGGGCGAGCAGCTTATTTCGAATGTGGTCGCCTCGCAATTCGCGACTCACCAGCCTTATGGCGGCGTGGTGCCGGAACTGGCGTCCCGCGAGCATTTGCGCGCCATCGTGCCGATCGTGCGGCAGGCGTTGGCTGAGGCTAAGCATACCTACGACTCGATCGATGCTATCGCGGTGACGCAGGGTCCTGGGCTCGCGGGCGCATTGCTTGTGGGGATCAGCTACGCCAAGGCGCTGGCTTTCGCGCTCGACAAGCCGCTGATTGCCGTCAACCATATTGAAGGCCACATCCATGCCGTGCTGCTGGAGGAGAGACAGAAAGGCAATCACGAACTGCAATTTCCTGTGCTCGCCCTGGTGGTTTCTGGCGGACACACGCATCTTTATCTAGCAGCCCAAAATCGCGAGTCGTGGACCTACGAGAACATCGGCCACACTCGCGACGACGCGGCCGGAGAAGCTTTCGACAAAGTTGCCAAGCTCCTGGGTCTGGGATATCCCGGAGGCCCGGTGATCGACCGGCTCGCTCCGCATGGCGATGCAAGAGCCGCGAAATTTCCCGCTGCCCAGATCAAACATCCCGACCGACGGGGCCGAAAAGATGGCAAAGTAGTTGATCCCAGCTTCGATCCCGACCGTGACGCTAAGGACGCTCGTGCTAATGGCGATCGCGCGCGGTTTGATTTTTCCTACAGCGGCATTAAGACGGCAGTCCTGCGCTATGTCGAGACGCATGACATGCGCGCGTCGGTGGAGGCGCGGCGAAAAGCCCTGCTACAAATTGCAAAGCCCAAGCTGGAGGATTATCTCGCCCACTGTGACAAGCTCACGCTCGACCTCGTGGCATCTTTCCAGCGAGCAATCGTCGAGGATCTTGTGGGAAAGACTTTGGGGGCAGCCCGAGCCTATGATGTGGCCACGCTCTTCGTCACGGGAGGGGTTGCGGCGAACTCTGAATTGCGCCAGACATTTGAGCGTGAGGGTGCCAAGCAGGGGCTGCCCGTGTTCTTTCCTTCGCGTCCGTTGTCGACCGACAATGCGGCTATGATCGCCGCCGCAGCGTACCCAAAATTTCTGCTGAAGGATTTTGCTGCGATGGATTTCTCGGCCGAAGCAGGGTTGCAGCTGAAGTAGGATTGGCAGCTATCGCGACGCAATTGAGTAATTCTGTAAGGGAATCATTGAAAAATCCAGGATCTTCAGGGATTACTCAATTCCCAAATTTCTCAATTCCTCAATTCCTCAATTTCTTTACTGCCCAGCTCCGTGCCCCCGGCTGGCCTGACCAAACAACTCATCCAGCGTTTTGGCGAGCTGGGCCTCGATGTCGATATCTTTGTAGATGAAGAAATTCGCTCGCGTCTCGACTTGATCGAGTCCGGTTGTCTGCCCAAGTCCGCTGGTCCGGCGGGCGAGAACAATGATGGGAATGCCTGTCGTTTCCAGATTGCTCTTCACCGCCGTGATCAGTTCATTGCCTGACATTTTCGGCATTTGCAGGTCGGTGACAATTACGGCGGGTTGCACCCGAGCCAGAATTTCCAGGGCTTCCACGCCATTCGTCGCGGACTCGACTCCGAAACCGCGCTGCTCCAGAAAGCGGCAGACGGTATAGCGGATCAGCATCGAGTCGTCGACGACTAGGGCCACCTTAGACATATAGAGGTAGACATGCGAGGGCTCGCGCGTTGCCGCACGCCCCCGGGTGCGACATTAGCAGGGTGCTTTCGGACGGGACAAGGCGAAACGGACCGTCGCGATTACCTTCGTCATGCTCCGCACGGCCGGGCGACTGCCAGCAAGAGAAGAAGAGATAATCAGATTTCGCTTTCCTGCGTGCGATCCTCGATGTTCATGTCCTTGAATTCGCTGGATTCGAAGACCTCGCCGCATTCCTTACACTCGACGAACTCGGAGTCTTCATCCCGGCCCACGATTTGTACGCGGGGATGTTTGCAGGGCTGCTTGGTGTCACGGTCTTGGGGAGGGGCGGGCGACTTAGAAGTCATAAATCGGGAAGGTTCCCCCGAGAAACGCTGCGGCGTGCTCATTTCGGTGGAATTTCCCGGTATTTTAGACTGGCTTTGCCAGTTGTCAAGACCCTATGCGCCAATCCTTCTGAATTTGTAAATTACCGGTTTGGGACGGGCTTGGCGGTTCGGGCGTTCGTTCTTGTTCTTGAATTCCGACTAAAACCATCGCATAGACATAAGCCATTCAGTTCTGGATAGTTACCGTTAAGGGTCCATTTCTGGCATCTGCCTGAGCGGGCTTGCTGTGGTCCGGGGATGTGTCGTAGAATGAATTGCGACGGAAAAGGTCGGATTTCCAGCCCGGCACGATTCCGAGGGTTTTAGACAGGAAAGCTCTACCAGGACAGCAGTGCTGAAACTGACCAAGAAAGCCGACTACGCGCTGATGGCGATGAAACATCTCGCCGAGCACTCGACTGAGGGCTCACGCAGCGCGAAGGATGTGGCGGACGCCTACGGCATTCCGCCCGAGGCTCTGGCGAAGATTCTGCAGCGTCTGGCCAAGGCTGGTTTGTTGCAGTCGCAGCACGGCACCAACGGGGGATATACGCTGGCCCGGGCGTCGCACACGATTTCGGCCTTCGAGGTAATTCAGGCTATCGATGGGCCGCTATTTATTACGTCCTGCGTCACCGTACGCGGGGAATGCGATCAGAGCGACCGCTGCAACATTCGCGAGCCGCTGCGCAAGGTGAACGAGAGTATTGAAGCGGTGCTGAAGCGCATCAAGATTTCGCATATGCGCGAAGAACCGGAAGAAGCTGGGAGCGAAGCTCCGAAGGCGGCCGAGTTGGTGACGATCACCTGAAAGTCGATCGGGTGAAGCGTTGGCAAAAAGAGATTCATCTAAGAGATTGTCGACGAGATTAGAAACTGAAGAAATTAGAAATTAACGAAGCAGGAGACGCAATCTAATGAGCACTGAAGTGAAGATCCCCCAGGCACTGACCCAGACGCAGCACGCCGCACCCAACGGCGTGACTCTGCCCATCTACATGGATAACCACGCCACCACCCAGATGGATCCGCGGGTGCTGGAAGAAATGCTGCCCTACTTTGCAGAGAAGTTCGGCAACTCGGCCAGCCGCAATCATTCCTTCGGCTGGGCGGCTGAAGAAGGCGTGGAAACCGCGCGCGAGCGCATCGCCAAGCTGATCGGCGCGACTACCAAAGAAATCATCTTCACCTCCGGCGCCACCGAGAGCGACAACCTCGCCATCAAGGGTGTGGCCGAGATGTACCGCGAGAAGGGCAACCACATCATCACCGCGGTCACCGAGCACAAAGCCGTGCTCGACACCTGCAAGCGCCTGGAAAAACATGGCTTCCGCGTCACTTACCTGCCGGTGCAGAAGGATGGCCTGATTGATCTCGAAGACCTGAAGCGCGCCATGGATGATAAGACCATCCTAGTCACGATCATGTATGCGAACAACGAAATCGGCGTGATCCAGCCGGTCACAGAAATTGGCAAGCTCTGCCACGAGCGCGGCGTCATCTTCCATACCGACGCGACTCAGGCGATCGGCAAAGTTCCGGTGGATGTGATCAAGCAGAACATCGACGTCATGTCGATTTCTGGCCACAAAATGTACGGACCCAAAGGCGTCGGCGCGTTGTACGTCCGCCGCAAGAACCCGCGCGTGCAGATTTCCGCCAGCATCGACGGCGGCGGCCACGAGCGCGGCATGCGCTCCGGCACCTTGAACGTTCCCGGAATCGTCGGCCTGGGCAAGGCCTGTGCCATCGCGCAGGAAGAAATGGCGAAGGAATCCTGCCGTCTGGCCGGCCTACGCAACCGTCTGCGCGACCGCATCATGAACCGTCTGGATGAGACTTACATCAATGGCTCGTGGGAACATCGTCTGCCCGGCAACCTGAACATCAGCTTCGCTTACGTGGAAGGCGAGTCGCTCCTGATGGGCATCAACGACATTGCGGTTTCGAGCGGTTCAGCGTGCACCTCGGCGACTTTGGAACCATCATATGTATTGAAGGCTCTCGGGACCGGCGACGACCTGGCGCACAGCTCGATTCGTTTCGGCCTCGGCCGCTTCAACACCGAAGCCGAAGTCGATTACGTGGCCGACCGCCTGGTTGAAACCGTCGAGCGCCTGCGCGAACTTTCTCCGCTCTACGAGATGGCCAAAGAAGGCATCAATTTGAAGGACGTAAAGTGGGCCGGAGAAGCGCACTAAGAAACGTGGAAGGGCACGGCTTTAGCCGTGCCGTCAGGATCAAGTTTTGATGGGTTTTAGCCCCTGAGGGCAAATCGAGAGTTTCAGGAGAAACAAATGTCATACAGCGACAAGGTAATCGATCACTACAACAACCCCCGCAACGTCGGCTCGATGGACAAACAGAGCACCGACGTAGGCACCGGCCTGGTGGGCGCGCCCGAATGCGGCGACGTCATGAAGCTGCAGATCAAGGTCAACCGCGAAACCAACGTCATCGAAGACGCCAAGTTCAAGACCTTCGGCTGCGGCTCCGCCATCGCCTCGTCCTCGCTCGCCACCGAGTGGGTGAAGGGCAAGACGGTCGACGAAGCCCTCGCCATCAAGAACATGGACATCGTGAAGGAGCTTTCGCTTCCTCCCGTGAAGATCCATTGTTCGGTGCTGGCGGAAGACGCGATCCGCGCCGCCATCGGCGACTGGAAGAAAAAGCAGGAAGCTGCCGTCCCCGTCGCTGCCGTAGCGAAGTAGCTGACAAGCTGTCAGTTTTCGGCAATCGGCCATCAAGCCGATTGCGCAGCAGCGAAGCTGCGGAAGAGTGCAGCCCACCGCCTAAGCGGTGGGTCCGACCGCGAGGCACGACCAAGCCCCGCAAGGGCGAAAGAAACCGATAACGAATAACGAATGACGACCGCAACCGACGAAACGACGAAGCAAGCTCCCGCCAAAGGCATTCTCGTCACCGAGAAGGCCTTGGCCAAGGTGCGCATCGCCATGGCCAAGGAAGGCGTTTCGCCCGAGCAGGGCGGCCTGCGCCTCGGCGTGCAGGGCGGCGGATGTTCCGGCCTGAGCTACAACGTCCGCTTCGACACGCAACCGCGCGAACGCGACCGCATCTTCCAGTTCAGCGACGTGCGCGTTTTCGTGGACCCGAAGTCGTTCATCTATCTGCACGGCATGACCCTGGACTATCAGGAAACGCTGATGCAACAGGGCTTCGTCTTCGTGAATCCCCAGGCCTCGAAGTCGTGCGGCTGCGGCACTTCGTTCTCCGCCTGATGTGGGATGTGTAGGCGCCGGTGACTCGCTCGCGCGGTCTGCCCGAGCGCAAAGTTCTCCGCTCACTCCGTCATGCCGCACCTGTTTGTTCCCGCATGTTGGGGTTGAACGAAGATGTTTGCCGTTGAAGGAAATGAAAACGAATGACCGAGTCTCTTACCGCAATCGGCGCCAAGCCTCTGCCCCAGGACACGCACTCGTGCTGGTCTTGCGGAGACATGCGCTCCGCGCACTTCTGCGAGTCCTGCGGCAAGGTGCAGCCCCCGGTTCCGGTCGA
>JBEKRY010000173.1:0-9663 GCA_049517555.1 Candidatus Sulfotelmatobacter sp.
GCCGTAGCCTTGAAACGATACAGGCCTTTCAGTACGCCTTCGCGGACGTTCCCCGGCATTTCAGGCATCGCCAGCGGTTCGTTACCAACCGTCAGATAGTAGAAGATCGATTCCTGATCAACGTACATGCGCTTGATGCCATCCTGAATAATGATGGCAATCTCGTAGGCGAACGCGGGATCGTAGCAGAGTAAATTCGGCACGGGAAGCGCGAGCACGTGGCTGTGACCGTCCTGGTGCTGCAGGCCCTCGCCGGCGAGCGTAGTGCGGCCGGCCGTGCCGCCGACCAGGAATCCGCGGCAGCGCATGTCAGCGGCAGCCCAGATGAGATCGCCGATGCGCTGGAAGCCGAACATCGAATAATAAATGAAGAAGGGGATCGTGTTGATGCCGTGGTTGGCATATGCCGTTCCCGCCGCGATGAACGAGCACATCGATCCCGACTCGGTGATGCCTTCCTCAAGAATCTGGCCGTTCTTGGCTTCCTTGTAGTAAAGCAGCGTGTCCATGTCGACGGGTTCGTAGTTCTGACCCACGCTTGAATAAATTCCCACTTGTCTGAATAAAGCTTCCATGCCGAACGTGCGGGCTTCGTCGGGAACGATGGGGACGATCAGCTTGCCGAGTTCGGGATCGCGCAGCAACTTCGCCAGCAGGCGCACGAAGACCATCGTGGTGGAGACTTCGCGTCCGTCGGTGCCTTTGTGAAATTCCTCGAAGTGCGTATCCGGGATCGCGGGCAGCGCCTCGGCCCGCACTCGGCGGGTGGGCATGTATCCGCCTAACTGCTGGCGGCGCGCCTGCATGTATTTGATTTCGGCGCTGTCGTCGGCCGGGCGGTAGAACGGAGCGTTGTGCAATTCGTCGTCAGGAATCGGGATTCCGAAGCGCGAGCGGAACATCTGCAATTCGTCTTCGTTCAATTTTTTCTGCTGGTGGGTGATGTTCTTGCCTTCGCCAGCCTCGCCGAGGCCGTAGCCCTTGATCGTCTTGGCCAGAACGATAGTGGGCGCGCCCGTAGTATCAACCGCCGCGCGGAACGCCGCATGAACCTTGATGGGATCGTGCCCGCCCAGACGCATGCGCGAAAGTTGATCGTCGGAAAGATGTTCGACCATCTTCAGCAGGCGCGGATCGGAACCGAACAAGTTCTGGCGGAAGTACGCGCCGCTCTCGACGAAATATTTTTGATATTGCCCATCGCTGACCTCGCCCATTCGCTTGACCAGCAGGCCGTCGCGATCATTGGCGATGAGGCTGTCCCAATCGGAACCCCAGATGCATTTGATGACGTTCCAGCCCGCGCCGCGGAAAATGGCTTCCAGTTCCTGAATGATTTTTCCGTTGCCGCGCACCGGGCCGTCGAGCCGCTGCAGGTTGCAGTTCACCACGAAAATCAGGTTGTCGAGTTTTTCGCGCGAGGCCAAGGTGATCGAGCCGAGGGATTCCGGTTCGTCCATTTCGCCATCGCCCAGAAACGCCCAGACTTTACCGCCAGTCGATTGCTTGAGCCCGCGATTCTCCAGATATTTGATGAAGCGCGCGTGGTAAATCGCCTGAATCGGACCCAGTCCCATGGAAACGGTGGGAAACTCCCAGAATTCGGGCATGAGCCAGGGGTGAGGATAAGAACTCAGTCCGCCGCCGGGCTTGAGTTCGCGGCGGAAGTTCTCCAGCTTTTCTTTCGAAATACGGCCTTCGAGATAGGCGCGGGAATAAATCCCAGGAGCGGCGTGACCCTGAAAGTAGACAACATCGCGATCGCCACTTTCGGTCTGCGCGCGGAAGAAATGGTTGAACGCAACTTCATAGAGCGTGGCGGCGGAGGCGAACGTCGAAATGTGGCCGCCGATGCCTTCCTGAATCTTGTTGGCGCGCACCACCATGGCCAGCGCATTCCAGCGAACCAGGCTCTTGATGCGGCGTTCCATCTCCTGGCTGCCGGGAAACGGCGGCTGCTGCGATGGAGCGATGCTGTTCTGGTAAGGCGTAGTCGCCGTAAACGGCAGATTGATGCCGGCTTCGCGGCGGGCGTGCAGCGACAATTGCTGCAGCAGCCGGCCTGCCCGGTCGGGGCCGCCTTCCGCAAGAACATAGTCCAGAGAGTCGACCCACTCCCTGGTTTCTAAAACCTCTAAGCCGTTGGTTTCCGTCTGAGCCACGTCTGGTTTCTCCGTCGTAGAATGCGCAATACTCCATCATATTCAATCGCGCGGATTTTTGCTCGGAGGGCATTAGGCCTCTGTCCGGGTTTAGAATCGGTGCGTCGGCGGTGGAAGGACTGTTAGGAGGACGCATGTTGCGAATCGTACTGCTGTTGGCCGTGGTTGTGGTGCTGATCGTGCTCGTCCCGCGTCTGTTGTCGCATTCGCCCTCGCCCTCCGAGGGCAGCGTTGCTCCTGACTTCACGTTGCCTTCGCAGGAAGGCTCGCCCGTCAGCCTGAAGGATTATCGCGGAAAGTGGGTGGTCCTCTATTTCTATCCCAAGGACCAGACCCCAGGCTGCTCCCGCGAGGCGCACAACTTTCAGGTGGATCAGCCAAAGTATGCCGAGCGCAACGCGGTGGTTCTGGGCGTAAGCCTCGACAGCGTGGACTCGCACAAAAAGTTCTGCGCCAAGGAAGGACTGAATTTTAAGCTGCTGGCCGACACCGAGCACAAAGTCACCGACTCCTACGGATCGCTGACCAATCTCGGGCTCGTGAAATTCGCGGCGCGGCATACTTTCCTGATCGACCCCAGCGGCAAGATCGCGAAGGCTTACACCAGCGTTGACCCGCTGAAGCACAGCGATGAAGTCCTGGCGGAGCTGGATGCGCTGGAGAAATTGGCAGCAGCCAAGTAGGCTTTCGTGAAAACTTGGCCAGTTCGGGCTCGCAGTGCTGACTCGTCCCAGGACGCGCGCCGCCGACGTAAACTAACAACATGGCGACTGCGGCCAGCAACGACGTGAGTAAGCGGCCGGGCACACACGCGAACTACCGCTTCCCGCCCGGCTTCCAAAGAAATCTTCTCTGGTTCGCCTTCCGCAGATTCCGCCCGGCGAATCCGATCCTGCTGTTTCAGCACCTGGCGCAGGAATATGGCGACATCGCTCATTACAAGATCGGATGGAATCACATCGTATTCCTGAACCACCCGGACTACATTCGCGAAGTGCTGGTGGTGCAGAACGACAACTTCATCAAGGAACGCACGGTACGGCGCACGAAAATGCTGCTCGGCGAAGGCATGATCACCAGCGAAGGCGCGCGGCATCGCGCCCAGCGGCAAGTAGCGCAGCCGGCGTTTCATCGGCAGCGCATTCCGGAATATGCAGGCATGATCGTCCGGGAGGCTGCACATTTAAGCGACCGCTGGCGCGACGGCGAGCAGCGCGATATTTCGACCGACATGATGCAACTCACGCTCAACGTGGTTGCGCAGACTCTTTTTGCAACTGACCTTGCCGAGCAATCGGGCGACGAAGTGGGCGAACTGGCCGACGCCATCAACCGCATCATGGGCCTCTACAACTTTCTGGTGATGCTGCCGGCGGCGGAGTGGCTGGTGCATGTGCGGCCTCCCGGCCTCGCCGCGTTTGTGAAAGCGCGTAAGCGAATTGACGCGGTCGTCTATCGCATGATTGCCGCCCACCGGCAGCGCGGCTCGCATGGCGGCAGCCTGCTTGACCTGATGCTGGCCGCTTCGCCGGATCAAAGTCCTGCTTCGGAGCAGTCCCTCCGCGATCAGGTCATCACAATTTTTCTCGCGGGATACGAAACCGTAGCCAACGCGCTCTCCTGGACATGGTATCTGCTCTCGCAGAATCCTGAGCGTGAGCGCCGCCTCCATGAAGAAATTGACCACGAGCTGCAGGGCCGCCTGCCCACGTTCGACGACGTTCCTCGCCTGCGGTATGTCGAGATGGTGCTGGCGGAGTCGATGCGGCTCTATCCGCCGGCGTGGGCGATGGGACGCTACGCCCGCCATGATTTTCAGTTAGGCGACTTTTTCCTGCCGGCGAAAACGACCGTACTGATGAGCCAGTTCATCACGCATCGCGACGCCAGGTTTTTCCCCGATCCTCAGCGTTTCGATCCCGAACGCTTTACACCCGAAGCCCGGTCGCGGCGAACCAAGCTGACATATTTTCCTTTCGGCGCCGGCGCCCGACAGTGCATCGGCGAGTCGTTCGCATGGATGGAGGGTGTGTTGCTGTTGGCGACGCTGGCGCAGAAGTGGAAGTTGAAACTTGTACCGGGCCATCGCGTCGAGCCCGAGCCGCTGATTACGTTGCGCCCAAAGTACGGCATGAAGATGGTCGTGGAGCGGCGGACTCCCTTCGACGAATTCGGGGTTGGCCCTCGTCCGCCGGGCGAAGCGTAGCTGTCGATTGTGGATTGCGCAACCCGGACGAATGCGTCCCGCTACGCGAGCTTCGTGGGTCCCAAGTTACTTTTCTGCGAGATACATTTCGGCAACGTGCTGCGTGATCTTTCCCGGCTCGGCGCCTTCCAGATTCGAGAGCACAACCACAGTCAACTGATCGTCCACGTAGCGGTCGATGGCAGTCTCAAAACCTTGCCAGGCTCCATCGTGATGAATGCATCGGTGTCCGGCCCGCTGCTCGATAAACCATCCGAACCCGTAGTTGCCTTTGTTGGTCTGACCATTCTTCAGCTTCACTGGAGTCCACATGAGATCGAGGCTTGATCGCTTCAGCAGTTTCTCGGTGTAGAGCGCGGCGTCCCACTTGGCCAGATCGAGAATGTTGAAATACAAACTGCCGTCCGCAGTAGTGTTCACCATGGGCGCGACCCACTCCTGATTTTTCAATTCGCCTTTGACCACCCGGTAGCCCGCGGCGCGATTGGGAACAATATCGGCTTCGCTGATGATCAGTGTAGTGCTCATGCCCAGCGGCTGAAAGATTCTCTGCTGTAAGAAGTCGCCGTAGAACTCTCCGGTCACGCGATGAATCAGAATTCCCAGCGTCACGTAGCCGAGATTGCTGTAGTCCCATTTGGTGCCAGGCGGGTACGCGAGGGGAAGGCTTTCGATCAGCTTCAGCTCTTCGGCTTCGGTCCAATCTTTGCGCATGTCAAAGTCTTTTGGATAGTCACCAAAGCCTGCGGTGTGACTGAGCAGCTCGCGCACGGTCACGTTTCTCCAGGCAGGCGGAGCGTCGGCAAAGTATTTCGTGAGAGGATCGTCGAGGCCGATCTTGCCCTCCTCGACCAGCATCATCACGGCGGTTGCCGTGAACTGTTTCCCCACAGATCCCGACTGAAAGATCGTCTCCGGCTTTACCGGCACTTGTAATTCCATATTGGCCAGTCCAAAACCTTCGGCCCGAACGACCTTGCCGCCTTTCACGACCAAAAGCGACAGGCCGGGAATGTGCTGGCGTTGCATCTCTGCCTTGACGTACTCGGTGACGGCAGAGGTGGTCGCGGGACTCTGCGCTTGGACGGAACGAATGGTGAAGAGCAAGGTCAGACAAACGGCGCAAAAAGAGAATCGGCGAAGATTCATGGGTATGCAGAGTGCTGATTTGCGACCTGAGTCTAGCGGCAACTGCGCCTCTCGGCAAGCGTGACGCTGCGGTCTCTGCGGCGAATGTTTTTCAACCACAGTGGACACAAAGGACACAGAGGAGATTCTTACCCTCTACCCCGAAACTGGATGATGTGCCGCCGGTCACGTTTTGACGGGCGGCCTTGTGGCAAGATTTCGAATTCGCGCATGGCTTTCCGCTCCGCGGCCATCTTCTGGCGAAGTTCCCGGCTCTCGTCAGTCTCGCGGTAAAGCGTCCGCGCGATCGATGCCGGACCGCGCACCTCGCTGAGCAGCAGCACTTCCACCTGAAAGTCGCCTCCCTCGTTGGTTACGCGCAACTGGTCCCCGACCCGCACTTCGCGCGCCGCCTTGGCGGGCTGCCCGTTCGAAAGAATTCGCCCGAGTTCACAGGCATGCTTCGCAAGCGGGCGCGTTTTGAAAAAACGCGCCGCCCACAGCCAGATATCCATCCGTACGCCGGTCATCCGTTTATTTTCCTACAAGGCCGATCAGAATTGCTCCAGCTTTAAGACACGCCAGGTTAAGACTGAAGACCATCAAAAGTGAAAAATCAGATCGCTGGCCACGGTCAGCTGATTCTGCCGTCGACCGTAGTCATAAGCCTTCCTATCCCAGGCCCGCTCGAAGCGCAATTCCGGGCGAATCTGGACCGTTGAGCCGATCCAGTGACACCACATGAAGGTATTTTCGGAATACCGAGTGGCGTAACCCGTGCGCTGGCCCTTTTTGTCGTTGAGAAAGTCGCTGCGAAACGACAGGAAGTCATGCGCGGAAAGTTCCTTCTGCAAGAAATTAACGACGGCATATTCCGGCGCGGTGCAACGCTGTTCTCCAGGCAAGCAGTAAGCTGCATTCGCGCCGGCTTCCGGTGGAATCGTCCCACGGATCGCAGGCACGTCGCGCTCATACATGTACCAGGTTTCGGTCGCCAAGTGCACGGTCTTTGAGAACTTGTGATACCAGGTGGCGTCATACTGCTGGAGGTTGTTGTAGGCATACTTGCCGTCGTTGATTCCGTTGGCGCACACGTAATAGTTGTCGTTTACCGAAGTAGATGTGTAGCCGACGCAGGCGGTTCCGGAAGGCTTGGCATCCGAAGTCCATGGGGCAACATCGTGGCCGGCGGTAATCCCGAGTTGCACCAGCCAGTGGTCGTTCAGCTTCACCGTCGCGATCAGACCCGTGTCGGTGAACGGATCAATCGCATACAGCAGAGAATGGCTGAAGATGTAGTTATTGGGCGCCAGTTGCGCCTCGATCCCGGGCACTGAGATGAAACGCCCCACCCTCAGATTCATTCCCTGCCCCACCTGCGGAATGTAAATATCGATATATTCGAGCGTCGGATCAAAGCCATATTGACGTTGATCGTTCACCCACTGGCCGCTCCCGTAGCCCTTCGCCGTGGTATAGCGATAGTCGGTGCCGTAGAGTGCGGTCAGGTGATAGCCCCAGTCGACGTGATCGCGCTGCACGGAGTCGGGCAAGCGCTCGGCGTAGAGAACGAACTGGTTCATCTCGAAGCGATTCGAGTAGACATCATTTGCTTCGGGCGCGTTGCGGTTCGTCGACGTGCTGAAGTTCAGCGTGGGATCGATCCATCCATAAATCTTGGTGCGACAAATCTGGGTGCGGCTGCTCGCCTCGTTGATGGCTGTCATCAGCGGATAACTGTTCGTGTCCGGCTCTCCAATCACGGGCGAGCCGCCATACGACCAGTCCGAGTTCGGAAAGGGCGGCGAATCCAGCGGCGAGGGAACTCCGCGCCGCGCCGGAGCGGGCGAGGACGAAGCCGGCGCGAACCAGTCCTGCCGGTAAAACTCCGCCCAGCGTGCGAAGAAGCTTTTCACAGGGTTGGGCTGCGGAGATTCGGGGAGGTGTTGGCCGGATTGTCCCGCCGGTTCTCCGGTCTGTTGCGCGGCACAGAGCTGAGCGCCCAAGAAAACCAGCGTCCCCAACATCAAGACAGAGAAGATGTAAGCATCGCGACCGGGGGAGCTCTTTAGGCGTTTTGATGGCATGCTAAGAACAGAAATGGCTTGACCATCGTCTCGATCGACACGACAGGTGGAGATCGGTGGCAACTGCACCCGACTGAGGAAAACTCTAAGGAACTACGGGAAAAGATTTGGAGGCGCGGGTCGGAATCGAACCGACGCATAAAGGTTTTGCAGACCTCTCCCTTACCACTTGGGTACCGCGCCCCTGCCCCTACGTTAGCGTTCCGGCCGGAAAAAGTCCATCGGCGGAGAGCAGGCTGGAAATAAGGAATCTGGAGCGGGAGACGGGGGTCGAACCCGCGACATCGACCTTGGCAAGGTCGCGCTCTACCACTGAGCTACTCCCGCTCGACTGGAAAATTATACCGCATCCGCGGTTCGGAAAGCTCCCGCCTCGCCGCCGCGACAGTTACTGCGGTTCCTGCAAGGCGAACTCCACTTCAATCTTCTTCGCGGCGCGGTCGAGCTTGGCGATGCGAAAGCTGCGAACCTGCCCGGCGCGAGCGGGTTCCGCCTTCGCGGTCGGGCTCGAACCGCTCTTCCAGCGCGCCTGCAGCATCGAACTCAGCGAAGACAGATCCGCCTTCGAATCCTTGGGTGCCTCGGCCTTCGCCGGAGCGGCCGCTGCCGCCTTCACCTTGCACGTGGCATGAATGCCTTCGCCCAGCTCCACGCGAGCAGACCCTCCGGATTCTTCCATCATCCGCCCCGTGACCACGTCGCCTTCATTGTGCTCAGCGATGTATTCGTCGAGACCAGTCGGAATGAGCTGCTTCATGCCCAGCCGCATCTGCCGCTTCTCGAGATCAATGGCGAGCACTTGCGCCTTAACGACTTGTCCGACGCGCAGCCTATCGTGAGGAGTATTGATGCGTTTTTCGGCCGTGATGTCGCTGACGTGCACCATGCCTTCGATGCCTTCAGAAAGCTGCACAAATGCGCCGAATTTGGTCAGGTTGGTGACAGGTCCTTCGACGGCTGACCCAACTTGAAAACGCTGCGCTACTTCGGCCCAAGGATCGCCCAATGCCTGCTTGAGTCCCAGCGAGAGGCGATGCTCGGCAGCGTTCACTTGCAGGATGACCACCTCGACGGTCTCGCCCGGCTTGACCACGTCGCTGGCCTTCCTGATTTTGCCCTTCGACCACGACATTTCTGAAATGTGAATCAGTCCCTCAATGCCCGGCTCCAACTCCACGAATGCTCCGAACTCCATCAAGCGCGTGACGGTGCCATGCACGCGCTCGCCGGCTTTGAACTTCTGGGCGACGGCGTCCCAGGGATGCGGTTGCAGCTGCTTCAGGCCGACGGAGATGCGCTTCTTATCGCCCTCCGACCCGACTTTGAGCACTTTCACTTCGACTGACTGCCCCGCGGAGAGCACGTCAGCGGGCTTGTTGACGCGGCCCCAGGCAATGTCGCTCACGTGCAGCAGCGCATCCACTCCGCCGAGGTCGACGAATGCACCGTAATCAGTCAGGCTGCGCACCGTGCCGCTCACCGTCTCGCCTTCTTTGATCTGCGAATAGAACTTGTCCTTGGCCGAGCGTTCTTCTTCCTCGGCAACCGCACGCCGATCGACGACGACATCCTCATCCGTAACATCGAGCTTGATGATGCGGCAGCGAATCTCCTGCCCTACCAGTTTCTCCATGTCAGCCGCGTCGCGAACTCCGCTGCGCGAGGCTGGCATGAACGCCCGCACGCCCACGTCGACGCTGAACCCGCCCTTGATCACACCAGTCACCGTCCCCAGCACGGTCATCTTGTCGGCAAACGCCTTCTCCAGAGCCGACCAATCCATGGGACGTTCGACTTTGAAGAGCGAGAGTTCGTAATAGCCGTCGAGGTCGCGGCCCTTGACTGTGACCAGCGCTTTGTCGCCCGGCTTTAAGGTTTCGCCTTGCAGCGCCGCCAGCGGCAGGATGCCTTCCGACTTGTATCCGATGTCGAAGAACACAGCTTCGGCGTTCACGGCAATCACCGTGGCTTGTAGTTGCCGGCTGCCTTCGGTCTTCCGGGAACTGGTCTTCTGATATTGCGAGAGAATGTCGCCGAACGACTCGGTGCTTTCGACGGCAGGTTGGTTTTCCGGATTAGG
>JBEKRY010000174.1:0-11097 GCA_049517555.1 Candidatus Sulfotelmatobacter sp.
GAGTTTTACTCGTGCCGATAGGGCCCATGCGCGATGCGGGCTTTAGCCCCTGAGGGTCGCTCCTTTTTCTCCGTCGCCAAATCCAAATCCCCACACCCGCCATCGTCGCAATCGAAATCCATCCCCCCAGCGCGCGATCCCAAGTCCGCACAAATCGAATCTCCACTCGATTCATTCCCGCCTCGACCGGAACCAGCATCTGCCCAGTCTTTGCCAGCGCACTCGACTCCACCGCCCGCCCGTTCACTTCCACCCGCCACGCCGGATAACGCAACAGGCGCAGCGCCAACTGGTCCGGCGCAGACATCTCCGCCGTAAACATCCGCGACTCGGTGTCCCAACGATACACATGAATGGCCGCATGCGCCGGCCCGGCTACTGTCACTTTGCGCGCGTCCTTATTGGTCAAGCCGAGGTCGCCCAACCCAAGGTCGCTCAACCCAGGATTGCTCGACGCAGAATCGCCCGCCGCCAGATCAGCTGTCGCCAGATCGGCTCCGAGCGGCGTATATTCCTCCACTCCTTCGTAGCCCACGCCCGTAGCCATGTTGTCCTGCATCTCGCGGAGGTCTGCCGCATTGTCCCACCACGGCGCCTGGACCCGATGCCAGCCCACAACAATCACAAAAATCGAGATCGCAAACACTGAACTTCGCCACCACCAGCGCCGCCGCCCGACGGTCGCGAAACTCACCGTCACCAATAAAGAGAAGATCATGCTCAGGCACAGCAGCCACCGCCAGGGAAACTGCATGAACGCCATCTTCGGCAAGACCCGCCACAGCAGCACACTCACCGGAAACATCAGCACGCTGCAAACCATCGCCCACCCTAGCAGAACGTTCCAAAGCTCGCGCTCCGCTTTCCGAAAGCTTCGCGCCGCCCACGCCGCAGCGAAAATCACCACCATCTCCAGAACCGCAACCCACGAGACGATTCGGTTGAAGGCATCATGATCGGCATCGGTCGTGTGAATAAACAAAAAGCTGTCCACCGGGCGTGATCCCGCCGAAACCGCCTGCGCAATGTCGACCCAGCGCTGCTCGTAGATCGCCGGAAGCAAATAAAATGCCGCCAGGCACGCCCCCAGCGCCGCTGCGCCCGCTCCCAGCCGTAACAGTCGCAGCGAGCGCCGCCGCCACGCGAACCACGCAATCAGCAACGCGAGTGAATAGTGGATCATCACCGCTGCCGGAGCATTCGTCAGCCAAGCAGCCGCCAGCACCAGAGAGAGCGGCACCATTGTCCGCCCGACATATCTCTTCAGACCTGAATTCTCATCCGCATCCTCACAGGCATCCGCCGCCTTCAGTACAAACAGCAACAGCAGCGGCACCAAACAGCTGGCCAACAACTCGGCGAACGCGCTGCGCCAGTAGACAATCACTAAATGGTAGGGATTCACGGCATAAAGTACGGCGGCAAAAATAGCGTCACGCCGGCTGAGGCATTTTCGTTCAACCCAGCTCGCTTCAACCCAGCCCGTTTCAACCCAACGCCGCGCCAGCACAAACATCGACACGCCCGCCGCCACCAGCGCGACCCAGATATATATGCTGGAAACAATCGTCCAGGGAAAAATCGCGCTCAGCCCCGCACCCAATAAAACACAAACCTCGGCTCGCCATAGGCGAAGTGAGCCAGCGCCGCCCATCGCGGATAAACGATTCCTTGCTTCCACTGCGCCAGAACTTCGAGCCACGAGTAGAGATGAAACTCCACATCGTGTCCCGATGGCGTGCCGAAAAAAAAGAAAGGAATCTCCACGGCAAACGCCGCCGCCCCGATCGCCAGCAGCGGCGACCATAGTAAATCCCCACTTCGCTCGCGCAACTGACGCCCCGCCCCGCTGCTCTTTCCCAGAGTCGCCCCTCGCCAGAAATCTAGATAGATGCGAACCAATCAACCGCGCCAGATTTAACTCAGATTTAACATGGCTGAAACCATCCCGCAACGGCGTTCGGCTACCTTACTCGCATTGGGGTGGAACAGACCACGAAGATTTGAAGGGCCTGAGTCAAAGACGGGGCCCGGGCCCTTCGATTCTTCGCAAGTCCACCGCCGAAAGCCTCCCGCTCCCGCGCACTCGAAACTTCCGCATCGCCCGCCTGCAATCCCTCCTGAAGATTATCTGCCCATGACCTGCCGCGGGAGGCTTTTTTCGGCGGTGGCCAATTCGACAAAATTTACCACCAGCGGCGCGAAGTCGAATCCAGTAAACACGCCCGAATGGGCTTCATAATATTTCGTGCGCGATCCCGCCTGATGTCGGTGTTAGGAGCTGGATGGTAGGTCTGATGGTAATTCTGAGGATGGAAAACTGAGTAAGAATGGAACGCCCGCGAACCGAACGAACTTAGACCGAAGCTTCTTCCGGACTGCGCTGATGCCGCAACTCGGTAAGGAATTCGTCCTGCTGCAAAGCAGTCCCACGCCGCAACAATTCGAGTAACTGATCTTCCATTTCGTCGTCAGCTTCCTCGCCGAAGGTCTCCACTTTTGTCTCTCCCGGTTCGAACTGGGTGAGATCAGCCACCAGAGCTCGCGGAGAAATACTCATTTCGAGCAAGGTCGCGGGACAACTGCGCAGAAACTTGATCAAATCTTCGACCTGGCGGCGCTGCTCCGGCGTGCGGGAAGGGAACTCCACTCCCATGCCGTGCCCGGGATGTGCCACTCGCACCATGCCCTCGGTATGAACTTCAAGATCTTGCGCCTTCAGGCACAGGTCAACCAGAGCGCGCTCAGGAAAGGGCGCATCGGTCTGTACATAGCAGCCCCCCAGGCTCAGGTCAGTCAACTTGCAATTGGGCACAGCCTCGTCGGCGCCCGCGCCGTTCGTGGTGACCGCGGCTTTTAGCCACGCCTTCAGCTCAACCGACGAGTCTTCCGCGAGATCGATAAAGTGAACTCCGGTCTGCCCATTCGGATTCGCCCACGCCACTTGCCCGTGCGCCTGGATTTCAAGCGCGCCATCCGGCAGCTGAAAATGGAAAGCCAGCAAAGCCCCGGGAATCTGCTGCTCGGCCGTCAACACATCCATGCCGGTCTCAGACAGATCCAGCAGGATGCCATCGACTTTGCGCGTGTCGGGCAGCGTGATCTCCACCGGCGCCTGCACCGGAACTCGGATCGCTCGCCGGCGCTCCCGGCTCAACAGCGCCGCAGCAGCCCGCAATCCGGCCTTGGCCGCGTCCTCGGAAAGAGGTTTGTAGAGCACGAAGTGCGCCCCACCGCTCAGAATCTCACGCACCTTCGTGGTATCCGCCACCAGGGCGATGCTTAACGATCCCGTGCCCAGTTTCTGCGCCTGCCGCATCACGTCTTCCGAGATTTGCGGATTGTCGAAATCGACGATGAGCGCGTCGAACCTCTGCTGCTGGATGCGGGCCATCGCCGTTTCGTGATCGCTGGAACGGTCCATCGCGATGCCGAAGTCCGGCAGCACTCTGCCCAGAACTTCCGCCGCGGCGTCGTCGGTCGAAACCAATAGAGCGTGAAGGGTCATAAAGCTATCGAGGTCTTACGTACTGGTTCGTGTACGGCCAGCGCGTCTACGGCCAGCGCGGAGCTGCAGGTCGTGGTGCCTTGGAAGGAGCCGAACTGCTGGAACCGGCGCCCGCTTTAGCCGACATGGCGTCCGACTCAAGCAGAGAGCTCTCATCTACTTCCGCCAACACTCCGTTGTCGTCATCATCGTTCTCAGCCAGCAAGGGTGCTACTTCGCGCAGCTTTTCCGCTGCCTGCTGGAGCATCTCGATCTGTTTGCCAAGTTGGGCGTATTTGGCCTGCTTTTGCCGCAGGACTTCATGAATGTCTTTCATACCACCCCCTGTTGGCAAGAGTAAGTAGGCCAGGCCGGACGGGTCAACGGTAATCCCCAGGGTCAGATTACCGGAGTAACGCCGCAACAGAGCGAGTGCTCTTCCCGATGCGAGTGCCATAAGGGCTAACTTGGGCAGCCCGGACTAGAAGTTGACCCTTCCAGCCACTTCGTGAGCGATAACTTCCGGTTGGCCGACCACTCGGTATCATCCCGTTGAGCATCACGTTAGCCGCAACCTTCGGACCCGGGTCCGCGTATATTACCCCCAAGCAGGTACCCATGTCCTATTCGCCCATACTGAGTGCTCATATCTTCGCGGGAACCTTAGGGTTGCTGTCCGGAACCGCTGCAATGTCTTTCCGGAAGGGTTCTCCCCGTCATGTGCTGGCGGGAAAAATCTTTGTCGCATCCATGCTCACCATGGGCGTTCTTGCTGTCTACCTTGCCATCGTAAGGCATCAGACGAACAACATCGGCGGCGGGATTCTAACCGTCTATCTCATCGGAACGGGATGGCTGACCGCCCGGCGCAGAGACGGGGAAACCAGTCGTTTCGATTGGGTTGTGCTTCTGATTCCTTTGACGCTCGGCATCCTCACCTGGATGAATGGTCTGAAAGTCGTGCGTAGCGGAGCCAGTTCACACGACGGAGTTCCGGTCGGAATGACCTTTTTCATGGGTTCCGTGATGCTGCTGGCCGGCGTGGGGGACGTTCGCATGCTTGTACGAGGCGGCGTGTTTGGAGCCAAGCGCATCGCGCGCCATCTCTGGCGCATGTGCTTTGGTCTGTTCATCGCCGCCGGATCTTTTTTCTTGGGCCCATCAAACCGCCCGCTGAGATTGCTTTCGGCAATGGGCCTCGGGCAACACTTGTCCCCGGCTCTATTCAGCACGCCGTTGTATTTGATTCTCAGCGTCCTCCCACTGGTCATGCTGATTTTCTGGCTAGTCCGAGTGCGGTTCAAAAATGCATACCAGGGATCACGATACAACTCGCATCCGCAAGTCCGGATTTAACGCGATAATCGGGCGAGTCCTGCTCCCCGCGAGAAGTACGCCATCGCCTGCCACCGATCGCGGGCGGATAACGGGCTAAGCGGAAGTAAATCCTTAAGCTAGCGGCCATGCCGCGCCCCCGGTGACCTTCAGAAATAAGAAAAGCCCCGCCGTGGGCGGGACTCTCAACTCAAGGCTCTCAACTCAAAATGGAGAAACGGTAGGGTCGACGACAATCTCCAGCCCCGGCGCAGCACTCAGGCAATGCCAACCAGCCCGGCGCCATGAACGCTAAGGCTGACCGGCTTAGGGCGTCGTAGTGCTTATGCTGGCGTCGCCCCTGGAGAGCGCCGCGCTGCCTTCGAAAAAGCTCGTTCCCGTATTAATGGTCAACTGCACGGTCGCGCCGCGACCCATCGCCGCGGTATACCAAGTCCCCGTCAGCAAGCCGGAGAGCGTGTAGGCGTGGGTCCCGTCCGCGAGCGTGACCATCGTCCAATTCGCTGGACCGATAAACGTTCCCGTAAAAATCGTGCCGTTCGGAATCCCACGCTCGCCATTGCCCGTGACGGTGAAACTTCCGCCGGCGAATACGCCACCCGTCTCGAGACTCCCGGATACCAACGCCCCGGTCGCCAACGATACACTGCCCAGGTTCCCCGTCACTGACCCCAAACCGTTCAAAGCATTCAAACCATTGACCACAACGAGCTTCGAGCCGCTCAGGGTCAATCCCGCGCTGCTGCCCGCGATAGTCCCACCACTGTTGCCGAAATATACTGACTTAACGGCAAACGCCGACATCGGCAATGCCAGAGCCAGCAGAACCACACTTAGCAAACGCCTCATTGGGAAGACCCTCAGGTAGAAAATGGCTCGTGATCTGACAGGCATACTACTACACAATCCTGCGCCCTCATCAATGCACCCGGAGTGCCAGATCGCAAACTCGAGTAAGACACTGTAAATAAAAGGGTTCCTCGATCGTCAACTCTTCTTTCCGAACCCTGCAGTGCAAAGTGATGCAAACTTGGACCTCGCTTGGTGTCTTAACTTTAGTGTGCAGCGTAGGAATTCTGTCGCTCAACCGCATCTACCGGGGCGCCAGCCGGTCCGTTATCCAGTCAGCGAGGGCAACTTACCGGCCGAACCCAAGAGAAAGATCACTCCCACCACAATGCTGTAAGCCGACGTGAGCAGCGTAAGGCCGCGCAAAGCGTGCGTACTGACCGCAGTGAGTACAGTATTGAAAGTCCGCGAAAATGGATTCCGCGTCCCTCCCGGCGACAGCCACGCCAGAATCTTATCCGTCGAGAACAATCCCGCGGCCAATGCGCACATCAACGTATTCATCACCACTAGACCGACAATGAACATGAGCAGCCCCAATAATCCCGCGCCCGTTCCGCCCAGATTGGCCGCCATTAGAAAAAGCAGAATCTGGGTCGGCGTTTCCGCTCCCAGTCCATGGATCACGCCCACCAGAAAAGTCGAACTCGTGCCGTATCCGTCCTTGAATACCTGCGGAGCTTCCACCCTGGTTCCGCCAAAAATAAGGCTCAGCCGCCAGTAGATCCACAACGCCCCATTCGCCAGCAGCGTGATCCGCGTCTGCGGACGAGCGTGGCTGTGGCCTGAATGCGAAGATGAAGGGCGAAAGAAGGTGCCCAGCACATAAAGCCCCAGCACCAGCAGGGTGAGCCCCACCAACCGTTCCGCCCAGCGATCACTGGCCGGCGGCAGCGCGATACGGAACGCCACCGCCGCTGTGCCTAGCAAAGCTATCGTAGTTGCGTGTCCCGCCACGTAGAGCAGGCCGTAGCGCATGGCTTCGCGCGCCTTCAACTGCACGCTCGTGATGTCGGTAATGGCCGCGATGTGGTCGTAGTCCAGCCCGTGCCGGAATCCCAGCACCGCAGCCGAGAGCAGCGCCAGTCGCAGATTGACGGGATCAACCAAAGCAGATCAACCAAACAGATCGACCAAAACAGATCGACCACAAGAATTTTGCAGGACCTCGGCGGCCGCGCATTCCGCGCGCCCCACCGGACATGTAGGCTAGCACACTCTCCCGCGGAAACCGGCTGCGGAGGAATCTTTCTTGGGAACCTCTCGGACTAAACTCTGCTAGTGGCTCAGTTTGAGCTTTGAAGAGCAGCGTCATCCCGAGCGGAGCCGCTTTTCAGGCGGAGAGCGGGATCTCCCTTAAAATCGCTCTAGGGGAGATCGTTCCCGCCGCTGAACTACGCCACGTATCGGGGTGACCCAACGACCACGATTCAAAACTGAGCCACCACCGCCTCGAACCGGAGTTAGACTTTTTTCGCGGGCTCTGCCTTGCCAGCATCTTCCGCCGCATACGCCGCCTTCGGCGCCGGCAGCGCCGGACCAATCAGTTCGCGCAGCCGCCGCGAAAGTATCGCCGCCAGCGATTGGTAGAAGCGGGAACCCAGATGCGGGAACAGTTCAAACATCGACTGCAGGGTCTGCCGGTCGAGGTAATAGGCCCAGACCTCTTCTTTGGCGACCACATTCGCCGTCGCCGGCAACTCGTCCAGAAACGAGATTTCGCCGCAAGCCTCGCCCGGCCCGATCCCCAGCATCCCCTTCGACGGGATCTGCACCGAGGCTGTGCCCTTCACCAACAGGTACACTCCATGCGTTCGCTTGCCCTGTTGCACGATCGTCTCGCCTGCTTTGAACTGCCGGCGCACCGACTTATCCGCGATCAGGGCCCAGTCGTTGGCCGTTAGATACACGAGTCCGCTCTTGGCGGACGACAACACAGAAACATCTTGCTGCTGACTTGCTTTCGACATGGCGCGTGCGCTCGATCTCCCGGAGAGCAGTCCGGTAGCGATTTGAAAGATAACAACAGGGCTGACAGGAGATTAGCAGAAACTTAGTAGAAATAACGTCCACGCCCACCGGCACGCATCACGAAAGTAAGCGTAGGCAGCCACTGCCCAATGTCATTCTGAGCGCGGCGACAGCCGGGCGAGGAACCTTACGTCGCCTGACACCCTCGATGCCGTGGACGGGAGTGCCTGCGCTTCATGCAGCGCACCCGCCCTCCCATCAGCACAACCGATATCTAAGCGTCGTATGATCCCTCCGGAGCGCTTGGCGCGCCCCAGCAGGATGACATCGGCACGTCCGTAAGCGCTCAACTCCGAATCGAGTCACCGCCCAACAATCCCTCAATAGTCGTCCGGATCGGTCATCGGCCGCGGGTCATTCAGGAAAAAACTCGCGTCCTTCTCCGCCGGAATCGTCGCAAAGACCCGGGGCACCTGCGTCAGGTTGAAAAACTCGCTTAGGTCCGTAGTCGATCGCGCATCCGCGAAATCCAGCGCGCCCTCTGCGATCCCGAAATTCTGTTCGATAAAGCGCAGAACACTTCCGAAGTCCTCGCGAACATTGCTCACATAACCTGCATTGGTATAAGCCGAGACCGCAATGAATGGCACGCGAAACCCATACTGGTAATCGCCCTGCGGCTGCGCCAGAAACGTAGGCGGCTCGTGATCGTACCAGCCTCCCCAATCATCCCATGTGATCAGAATCGCCGTATTATCCCAATACGTTTCCCCATCCGGGCACTTGCGATTGTTGCCAATCGCGTTGACGATCGAAGCCACCCACGCCGGCCCGCCCCCGTCGTTGGTCTTAGGATGATCGGAATTCGCCCCACCGGGAATCACCCAGCTCACACCCTGCAAGTTGCAGCCGGAAATGTCGGTCAGCACCTGCTTAGGATTGAGCACCACATCGCTCGTCCATTCCGGCCCCTCGCACACCCCACCCGTCGGCTGGCTGGGCTCGCAAATATGATCAATCGCGTTGGGCGCAGTCCAGATCGAACTCGCACCCGGCGTGTAGTACTTCCAACTGATTCCCGCGGCAGCCAGCAGGTCTGACAAAGTCTCATGCTCGAAGCAGGGATAAATTTTCTGCTTCTCGCCCGCCGGCGTGATCAACTCCACTGTCGTAGTCGCCGCCGCAATGCATCCCGCCACCGTCGCGGCCACTTCCGGAAATACATTTTCCGAGGCAAAGGTTCCAATCGCGTCGTCGCTCGCGCTAGGCGCAGACGTTCCCCCGAACAAAAACTGGTGCGCCGGAAAACTTGGCCCCTGGTTGGTCTGAAACATATAGTTCGACCACCCATATTCAGTAGCCAAATCCAGATACGGCTTGAGAATTCCCTTGGAGTCGGAGACGTACGCCAATTGAGCGCGCGCCGGGCACGTCCCCGTGCAGCCCCCCAGCGCGGCCCCATCCATCTTGCAGGCTCCCGCCGCATTCAGATCGCAAGTCGCGAGGAACGAAGTGTGCGTATGATCAGGGTCGTAGCCGTTGGCCAACGCAACCGGCGTCGGCTGCGTCACGCCCGTGGATGACGTCCTATCCAGCCAGTTGCTGGTCTGAATGTCGTATTGCGATCCCGTCGGCGTGGTGCTGCACGAACTGCTGCTGCCGTAAGGCTCCTTGCACAGTCCATAAAAAAGATTGTCAGGCGTGCGATTTTCCTGCACGATCACAATCACGTGCTGAAAACTCGAAATCTGCGCCTCGCTGCCAAGGCTGCTCAGAATGATCGCCCAGAGCGCCAATAAGTTTTTCCCGTCGAATTTCATTCCCATAGCTTTCCTCAAGAGCCAGCAAAAGTCTTAGGGGTCCAGAGGACCGGAAGGAGGTGGCGGCAGCTTACCACGAATCAAACCAAGGAAGCCGCAAAAATGCCTCAGTTTGAGGCGCCATGCGTGCGGGAAGGAATCCAGAGGTTGGAGCCGAGATCACGCCCGGAACCCTGGCTGAAAATGGAATCCGAGTGTCGGGACGGTCTGAAGGAGGCCCCCAAGGAACTTGCCGAGGAGGACGGCGATAACCCTAGAAACGATAACCCCATAAACAATAAACCCAGAAACAGCGATGACCGGAACTCTCTCCCTTTCTTTTTCCTTAAAGGTCAATGAAGATTTATCGCTATTTGGGGCAACTCGTCATCGCGACAGGTCCATCTCACCTCTATCGCAACTCTACACCGATGCGCGCCGGATCCCATGTTTCTGCGATCGTAGGTAAACTGCTCTCCCGCGGAACCCCCATCCTCTGTCTTATCGCTCTTATCATTCTGACAACCGGAGCAACGCAGTCTCTTCCTCCTTTGTCTCGCGCGAGGTCAGCGACAGCCGCGCTCGCGCACCGCAGCGGCAGGCCATGCTTTGAAAACCCGGACCTTCAGTACGAAGTGTTCCCCGCCAACGCGCAAGGGTTCGATGCAATCGCAAAGCCGTATCGTCCAAAGGCTGTTGTCAGCTTCATTGTTGAAGCGCCCGTTGATAGCAAACATCAGAACCGGCCACCTCCAGGTGTCTAGCCTCTCCATCTTCCTCCAGCAATAGCGGACTCTCATCCAACGCGGGACCGGAACTCAGACGGACCGTTCGTCGTCGCTTCAAACTTCGGGGAGGAAATTCAAATGGCAACCCGGGAAACAAAGCTAAGTTCGTTGACACGTGTTCTTGCAATCCCGATCGGCGTGGGTGTCGTCTCGTTCCTTGCCACCGAACTAATGCACCATTGGCTGGTGCCCGATCTTGGACGCAATCGCGAAAGATTGCTTGCGGAAGCCTTTTCGGCTCTCATCGTAACTTGCCTGGTGGCAAAACTTGCACAGATGGCCCGCGAGCACTACCGCGCAGCTATCGCCCGTATGCAGGTGATCGACGAAATGAATCATCACATCCGTAACGCCCTGGCCCCGATCGCGCTCGCAGTGGATGCCATCGAAAATCAGCATCTCATTCGCATCATCTCCGACGGCGTCGATCGCATTGACTGGGCGCTGCGAGAGATCCTGCCCCGCGAGAAACCGTTCTTGAAACAAGAAGGGTACGCTGCGTCTCCATTCTTCGCAGCAGCGCAAAAGTCCCGGGCGACAGCGAAAGAAATCCGCGACACCGCCGTTTCCGCTAAAGGGCCTTCCGAGCGAAAACTGACCTGACTGCAAGTGATTGAAAGAAATGGTGCGCCCTGAGAGATTCGAACTTGAGGCGCTTTGCGGGCGTCAGCGAAGCGGGAGCCCGCAGCCGAAATCCCGAGCGTTCTGTGCGAGGGACCTCTTGCCAACCTCAAGACTTGGAAAGTATGGTGCGCCCTGAGAGATTCGAACTCCCGACCTACTGGTTCGTAGCCAGTCGCTCTATCCAACTGAGCTAAGGGCGCACATCGCAGGCAGGAAAGACTGCCGGTCGATTACGGCGAGCAAC
>JBEKRY010000175.1:0-9610 GCA_049517555.1 Candidatus Sulfotelmatobacter sp.
GTGTTGCCGATTCTGGCATCGCCGGCGGGCAGAATCACGTTCGAGTTCTGCAGCGCACTGACGACATCGCCGGCCGAGAGACCTTTCGCCGCCAACGCCTGCGGGTCAATGTCGATGATGATCTGGCGTTCTTTCCCGCCAAATGGCGCGGGAGTCGACAGCCCGGGAATGGTGAACAGGCGCACCCGAATAAAGTTCAGGCTGTAGTCGTAGAGTTGTTGCTCAGGAAGCGTCTTGCTCGAAATGGTCAACTGCGCCACCGGAACGTTGGTGGCGTTGAACTGAATCACGTTGGGCGGAGTGATGCCTGGGGGCGCGATCCGCAGAATCGTGCTCGACACGGAAGATATTTGGGCGATGGCAGCGCCAATGTCGGTGCCCGGTTGAAAGTAAATCCGCAGCAATCCGACTCCCGGAATCGACTGCGACTCGATTCGCGAGATTCCGTTGACAGTGGTGGAATACCCACGCTCGCTGATGAGGACAACCCGGCGCTCCATATCTTGCGCCGAGAGTCCGGGATAGCTCCACACCACGGCCACCACGGGAATGTCAATGACGGGGAAAATGTCTACCGTCATGCGCGTCAGCGATAGCACGCCGAGGATCATGATCAGCAGGCAAGAGACGGCAATAGTGTAGGGGCGCCGCAGCGCCAGTCGGACTAACCACATAACTTGACCGTTGAACTAACTGAATCGAGGGCAGGCCTGTCCTTCACCCGCTCAATGGCCCTTAGATTCCATTGACCCCAAGAAGTCGTAGAAAATTACAAGCTCTTACTATGCCCCGATTTGGCTGATGCGTCCAATACATCGGAAGGTTCCAGTAATGCCGATTCGGCATTAGAATTGGAAAATGGAATTGCGCCAGTTGCGCTACTTTGTTGCGGTTGCAGAAGAATTACATTTCGGGCACGCCGCGCGACGCCTGCGCGTTGCTCAACCCGCGCTCAGCCGCCAGATTCAGAGTTTGGAAAAAGATCTGATGGTGCCGTTGCTTTTGCGCAACCGGCGGCGCGTGCAAATCACGCCCGCGGGAGAGGTTTTTCTCGAGCGCGCGCGGTTGATTCTGGCGCGCACTGACGAGGCGGTCCTCGCCGCCCAGCGTGCCGGTGTCGGCGTAAGCGGCACCCTCAATCTCGGCTTCGTGGGGTCGGCCACCTACGACGTTTTGCCCGGAGTGCTGCGCGAGTTTCTGCGGGCCGCCCCGCACGTCGATCTGACTCTTTCGGAAATGACCGTCTACGCACAAATTGAAGCGCTCACCGAAAAGCGCATCGACATCGGTCTGCTCCGTCTTCCGACCAGGACGGAGGGTTTGGTTTTTCGTACGATTTCGCGCGAGCCACTCTGCGTGGCTCTTCCGAGCTCGCATCGCCTCGCGCAATTGCCCACGGTGCGGCTGTCGGCTTTGGCCGGCGAACCTTTTGTTCTCTATCCCGACCATCCGCGACCGAGTTGGACCGAGTACGTAATTGGAATCTGCCAACAGGCCGGCTTTCGCCCAATCGTGGTCCAGCGCACCGTGGAAATTCAAACTACGCTCAGCCTGGTCGCCGCCGGAATTGGAGTTTCGATCGTGCCGAAATGTATTGGCAACCTGCAGCGCAAAGGCGTGGTCTTCCGCCGTCTGGTCGGACTTCGGGCGCGCACTGAGCTACTGGCGGCGTATCGCGAACACGATCGTTCACCCGTAGTGCAAACCTTTCTGAAAGTTTTGCGCCACAGGGTGCGTGAGCAACGCAGCGAAGAATCATCCAGGAATAGCAACGCGGCCGATGCTGGAGAATTAATTCGCCGTTAAAAGAGGATTCCCACCAGCGTCGGCGTCAGAAGAATTCCTATTGCAGAAACTTCGCCGGTTCTCGAATTGCTTCCGCGAGGTTGCTGAGAAACAGCGCAGCACGGGCGCCATCAGCGACGCGATGGTCGCAGGAAACGGTGAGCGTCATCATAGGCCGGACTGCTGGTTTCCCCTGAACAGCGACGACCCGATCGACAATGCTGCCCACCGCGAGAATCGCGGCTTGCGGCGGCGTGATGATGGCGCTGAATTGGTCCACCTGATACATCCCCAGGTTACTGATAGTAAATGTAGCATCGGCGATGTCGGCCGGCCGCAACTTCCCTGCCCGCGCACGCTCGGCCACGCCATGCCTCTGAGTCGAGATTTCAGACAGGCTCGCGGTATGCGCATCGTGAATCACGGCCGCGACCACTCCGTCATTGACTGCAATGGCAATGCCCATATTCACGTGATCATGCAGGCGAATTCCCTCGGCGCTCCAGCTCGCATTCAACCGCGGGTGCTTGAGCAGCACGCGGGCCGTGAGCGCGACCAGCAGATCGGTATGGGTGATGCGTGCGTTCTTCGGCGGGTCGAGGGCCGCGTCGGAATGGGAGCGCTCCATCTCCGCGACGACCTTGTTCCGATAATCATCGAGTCCGCTCGCTTCGATCTCGCGCGTCACAAAGAAGTGCGGGACGGTGGTCCAACTCTGCGTGGTGCGCTCAGCCATGATGCGGCCGAGCGAGGTAGGAACTTCAGTGTCTGCGGATTTCTTCGCAGCCGCGGCGGAGGGCGGCGCTGCGGCGGCCGCTTGAACGTCGGAGGCCAGGATTTCGCCTTCCGCGCCGGAGCCGCGCAGGGCCGCAATGTCGACCCCGAGTTCTTTCGCGAGACGGCGAGCCTTGGGAGAAATCTTTGCACTCGATCCCGGCGCTTGTGTCATGTCTTGCGCCGGCGCGGCATGGGATTGATCCTTCACGGGCGACGCCGGGGAGTGCGATCCGGCTCGCGCGGCCGGCATGGCCGATTCGCTTTCCACCGGAGGCGCTTCGCCGGGCGCGACAATCCATGCGATGGTCTGCCCTACGGGAATATCGTCTCCCGCGGACGCTTTGATCCCCGCGAGAATGCCGTCGGCGGGCGCTTCCACCTCGACCACCGCTTTGTCAGTTTCTATTTCGAGGAGGGGCTCACCCTTTGTCACGCGGTCGCCTTCCTTCTTCCGCCAGGCAATGAGCTTGCCGGTTTCCTGCGCCATCTCAAGGGCGGGCATGACAACACTGAAGGCCATAGTGTTTTTATTCGGGGAAGGGCTTTTCGTTTTTCAGAACTATGGCCTTCAGTCCGAAACTCCTACTCGCTCAGTTTTCGCGCTGGTCTCAATCATCTCGAGCACGCGTTCGCTGGGCGAAGCTTCGGTTTCTCGTATAGTCGGCAGCGGACCGTTCACCGTGTAGTAGTGCGCGCCCGCGACCAGAAGCTGTTCCGCGGGAAAGCGCGTAATGACTTCGTGCCCGGTCGGGGTGACCACAATTTCTTCTTCAATGCGCGCCGCGCTCCAGCCGTCGGTCGAGGGCCAGAATGTTTCGAGCGCAAACACCATGCCCGGTTTAATTTCCACCGGGTGCTCGAACGAAACCAGTCGGCTGATGACCGGCTTCTCCCAGATCGCGAGGCCGATGCCGTGGCCATACTGCAGGGCGAACGCCGCCTCTTCGTTGGGAAAGCCGAAGTCAGTAGCCTTCGGCCACACCGAAGCAATTTCAGCCGTGGTGCGGCCGGGCCGAACTAGCTCAATAGCGGCATCGAGATAATCGCGGCAGCGTTTGTAGGCGTCGACCATGGCGTGCGACGCATAACCGACCGTGAAGCAGCGGTAGTAGCAGGTGCGGTATCCCATGTAGGAATGCAGAATGTCGTAGTAGACGGGATCGCCGGGGCGCAGCACCCGATCGGAAAAAACGTGGGGATGCGGATTGCAACGCTCGCCCGAAATCGCGTTCACCGCTTCGACATATTCCGAGCCGAGGTCGTAGAGGACTTTACTTACAAGTCCTACTGCCTCGTTCTCGCGCAGGCCAGGCTTCATGGCGCGGTAAAGTTCGTCGTAAGCGGCATCGACCATCATGGCCGAAGTGTTGAGCAGAGATATTTCATCCTGCGTCTTGATGACGCGCGCTTCGGACATGAGTTGCTGTCCGTCGACGACTTCGATGCCTTCTTTTTGCAGCGCGAAGAGAACCGGCAACTCGATGATGTCGATGCCGACCGGCTCTTTGTGCAGGCCGCGCATTTCGAGCTCAAGGCGAATCTTCTTGGCGACGTCTTCGGCGCGGCCCATCTCCGGCGTCATCGCGCCGCGCAGCATAGAAATGCCTGGGCGCGAACGGCCGTCCAGCCACGGGCAATTCAGCTGATGATGTTTGGCGGCGGAGCCGAAGTCCCACAGAATCGGCTCGTCGTTTTGCGGCAACAGCGTAAAGCGATTCGCCTTGTCCTGCGCCCAGGTGCCGATGTGCGTCGACGTAAGGTAGCGCACATTGTTCATGTCGAAACAGAGCAGCGCGCCCATCGACGACTGCTTGAGCAGGTCTTTCGCTTTCTGCAAGCGTTCGCGGCGGAGGCGATCGAAGTCGATTCGCTGTTCCCAATCGACTGCCATGGTTCCATGCGTTTTGAGTGCCATAACAACCCCCGCTCTTCGCTCTTAGCTTTTAGCCCTTAGCTCTTAGCTCTTTAGTTCAATCTTCTGGTCACTACGATTTGTTGCACATCGAACGCGCCGCTGCTGTCACCGTTTCTTCCGTCGGGACTGTCACATCTTCGAGTGGCGGAGAAAAAGGGATCGGAACGTGCATCGCTCCCATGCGCTTTACCGGCGCGTCCAAGTCATAGAATGCGCCTTCGGCGATCACCGCCGCCAATTCGGCGGTTACTCCATACCGACCGTAGCCTTCGTCGAGCACGATGACGCGCGACGTTTTCTTGGCCGACTCGATGATCGTCTTTTCGTCGAGCGGCCAGGTGGTACGCGGATCGACTACCTCAGCACTGATGCCTTCTTTTTCCAATAATATCGCCGCGCCGAGAGCGACCTGCACCATGCTGCTCGTCGCCACCAGAGTGATGTCGTCACCTTTGCGTTTTATGTCAGCCACACCCAGCGGGATCGTGTAGTCCTCTTCGGGCACCGGACCTTTCAGCTTGTACATCATTTTGTCTTCGAAGAAGACTACGGGATTCTCGTCGCGGATCGCGGTCTTCAGCAAGCCTTTCGCGTCATAGGGCGTCGAAGGCAACACGACTTTCAATCCTGGCACGTGGCTGAACCAGGCGTGCAGCGACTGCGAATGCTGTGCCGCCGAGCGCCGCGTCGCGCCCAGCGTGGTGCGCATCACCATGGGAACACGCCAATGCCCGCCCGACATGTAATGCGCTTTCGCGGCCTGGTTCACCATCTGATCCATGGTCAGCGTGAGGAAATCGCCGAACATGATGTCGACCACAGGCCGCAGGCCGGTCATGGCCGCGCCCACGCCGACGCCGGTAAATCCTGCTTCGGAGATTGGCGTGTCGAGCACGCGCTCGGCGCCGAATTCTTCCACCAGCCCGGAGAGAACTTTGAACGGGGTGCCCGCTTCAGCTACGTCCTCGCCAAAAATGCAAACCCGCGAGTCGCGTCGCATTTCTTCAGCCAGCGCTTCCCGCACCGCCTGCGCAAATGTGAGTTCACGCTCCGGCATATACATCCTGTTCCACTTGATCAACGCTGGGATACGAAGCCGCGATCGCGAATTTCACCGCCGCTTCCATTTCGCTGCGCGCTTCGCCGGTAATTTGTTCCAGCGTTGCGGCATCGGCCTGCCCTTGCCCAAGCAGCCAGTTCGCATGCAGCTTGATGGGATCGCGTTCGGTCTTCCAGTGTTGCTCTTCCTGCTTGGAGCGATAGTACTCGCGGTTGATGTCGCCCACATGATGGCCGCTATAGCGGTAGGTATCGGCCTGCAGAAAGGCAGGGCCGGCGCCGGCGCGCGCCCGCTTCACCAGGCGCGTTGCTACTTCATTCACCGCGCGCACGTCCTGACCATCGACCGACGCGCCCTCGATGCCGAAAGCGGCGGCACGGCCGAGGATGGTTCCCGCAGTCGTCTCCGAAAAGTGTGTGTACTCGTTATAGAGATTGTTTTCGCAGACGTAAATCACGGGCAGCTTCCAGAGTTGAGCGAGATTCATCACCTCGTAGAGCGATCCCTGACCTAAAGCCCCCTCACCGAAAAAACAGACTGCGACGCGTCCATTGTCCAACCGCTTCGCGGCAAACGCAGCACCAGTCGCGATCCCGACGCTGCCGCCCACAATCGCGTTCGCTCCCAGGTTGCCGGTCGCCGGATCGGCGATGTGCATCGATCCACCTTTTCCGCGACAGTAGCCCGCTTCTTTGCCCAACAGTTCAGCAAACATGCGGTCGGGCGAAGCACCCTTGGCCAGACAGTGCCCGTGACCGCGATGCGTGCTGGTGATGTAGTCGTCGATATTCAACGCCTCGCAGATGCCCACGGCGACGGCCTCTTCGCCGCTATAGAGATGCGCCAGTCCGGGCATCAGAGCGCGCGTATAGAGCTCATTCACTTGCTCTTCGAACAGGCGAATCCTCACCATCTGCCGGTAGGCGCGCAGCCACCTGTCTTTTTCCGTAAGCTCGAAGCCCTGAGTCGGCTTGGACGTAGCCGTCGTCACTTCTTGCCTCCCGCAGTTACTGGCGTAATCACGCCGGACATCGCAGCCAGCACGTCGAACATGCAGGCAAAATCATATTTCGTCCAACCCATCCCGCGAGCCGCAGTAAGAAATTCATTGCTCACTGCAGTCGTCGGCAGCGGCACGTCGAGTTGCCGGCCCAGTTCCATCGCAAGCACCATGTCTTTCTGCATCATGTTCACGTCGAACCAGGCTTCTTCCGGCTGCTGCAGGACGAATGGTCCGCGGTACTTGATCATGGGTGAAGCAACGGCACTGTTAACCAGCACGTCGACCGCAACTTCGCGGGCAATGCCGCTTTTTTCCGCCAGCAAAACGCCTTCGGAAAAGGCCAGCATCTGCACCGCCAGACTCAGATTGATAGCGATCTTCATCGAAAGCGCCAGGCCGTTGTCGCCCACGTAACTCACCTTAGGTCCGATATCGAGCAGCAAAGGTTTGATCTTGTCGAAGGTTTCTTTGCGCCCGCCGACCATCACCGACAACTTGCCTTCCTGCAGAGTGATCACGCTGCCGGAAACGGGCGAGTCAACCATGTCTGCGCCCGCAGCGCGCACTTTCGCAGCCAGTGCACGGCTCACGGTTGGACTGACCGTGCTCATGTCGATAAAAGTCTTGCCCGCGCTCAAACCGGCCAGCAGCCCGTCGGGCCCTTCGGTGATCGAAGCAATCGCCGCGGCGTTGGTCACCATTGCGAAGGTGTAGTCCGAAGCAGAGGCTACGGCGCGCGGCGAGTCCGCCCACTGCATTCCCTTCTCCACCAGCCACTGCGCCTTGGCGCGCGTGCGATTGTAGCCGGTTACCGTGTGGCCTTTACTCAGCAGCCGGTTCACCATCTGGCTGCCCATCACGCCCAATCCGATAAACCCTAACTTCGCCATCCGCTATCCTTCCTTCGCACGCAGTGCAGCCCGTGAATCACAACGGGCCAATCGTTATCAACCATCTTTGTCAACCATCGCTATCAACGATCGTTTATCAACCATCGTTACCAAGCATCGACTAATTCGGGCGGCGCTTCCCCGGCGCGCGCTTCGCCACCGTGTCACGACTGTCGTCCCGCACCTGGCCGAGGTGCGCCCGCATCGCCTGCCGCGCCTTCTCCTCGTCGCGGCGTTCTATCGCTTCCAGAATTCGCTTGTGATGAACTTGGCCGCGCTCCGGCCCGCCCGGAACTTTGAAAATTCGCAGGCGCTGCTCTCGCAGCAGCCCCACGATGGAATCGAGCAGCGACAGGATAAGCGGATTAGCCGCCCCCTCAGCCAGCGCCAGATGAAAATCGAGATCCGCTTCAATATAGGTTTCCGGGTCGCTTCCGGCGCGGTCCATGGCGGCCACCGCCTCGCGCATCGTCGCCAGCTCCGGTTCCTGGATGCGCAAGGCTGCGAGCGCCGCAATCTCCGGTTCGAGAATGGCCCGCACCTCCGCCAGATGAGTCGAGCCTTCTGGTTGACCGATCTTCACCATCAGGTCCAGCGACTGGCGCACGGCTTGCGTGGTGCCGTCGGTGATGAAGGTGCCGCGGCCCGAGTACGCCTCCACCAGACCTTTTTCGCGCAGCGTCTTCACCGCTTCGCGCACGGCCGTGCGGCTCACGCCGAAGCGCTGGGCCAGATCGCGTTCCGCAGGGAGTTGATCTCCCGCCTTCAGATTACCTTTGACAATGGATTCTTCGATCTGCTGAACGATCTGCTCGTAAAGCCGCGATGTACGAATCAGCTTGTACACAACTTCGCCCCCCGCACTCCGTGACGCACAGCGAGCCGGTAGCCCGACTCTGGTCCGGCTACTATACCGCATATCCACAGCGGGCTGGCGCGTTTGTTGTCTGGACAGCTGCGAGAGAAACATAGCGGTATAAAGGTATAGTGGTACGACCGTTCCCAATGTACTCGATCGCCCCCACGTACCGCAATCCAGCCGCTAAAATCCTGTCGCTCTAATAAACTTCAGTTGCTCTGTTATGGACTTCCCTTTCGCGTCGGCGGCGGTATACGCTGTCCACTCTCGCCCCATACTTGAATTCGCTTGACACTGTTTCGCCGATGGTGGTATGGCTGTCGGACCATAAGAACGGAGGGATTCCCCCGATGCTATCCCACACGGTCAGCACTGCCGGGTTTCATCACGGCCGCAGCACTGCAGCTTCCCGGTTATTGCTGGCAACGTTAGCTCTGTTCCTTTTCTCCATTCCTGCTCTGACCCATCCTGCCCTGGCCCAGTCGACTGCGGGGCGCATTCTCGGCACAGTGACGGACCAGAGCGGCGCGGCAGTCTCCGGCGCCACCGTCGTGGTCTCCGATGTGCAGCGCGGCGACTCGCGCACCCTCACCACGGACACCGCCGGCGAGTACGTCGCCCCGGAACTGTTGCCCGGCGCGTACAAGATTCGCGTGGAAGCGAAGGGCTTCAAGACCACCGAGCGGCCAAATGTCGTCATCGAGGTTGCCAGCGACGTCCGTGCCGATTTCGCTCTGCAACCCGGCCAGGTTTCCGAGACCATCGTCGTGAACGTCGACATTCCGCTACTCAACACGACCTCCTCGACTCTGGGAGGCACCCTCAGCAACGAGGAAATTAACGACCTGCCGCTCAACGGCCGCAATTACGAAAACCTGCTGCAACTGCGTCCCGGCGTCATGCGTTACCCCGGCGGCGGATTTTCCACCACCAGCGCCAACGGCCTGCGCGCCGAGGACAACGCGTATTACATCGAAGGCCTGTTCAACAGCGAACCTTACTCGGGCCAGGCCATTGTGAACGGAGCCGGCATCGCCGGCGATTCGGCGACGATTCTTCCCATTGATTCGATTCAGGAGTTCAACCTGCAGCAGAGTCCGCCCGCCGAATATGGATGGAAACCCGGAGCGGTCGTCAATGTGGGGTTGAAGTCCGGCACCAACAAAGTGCACGGCACCGCTTTCATTTTCGGTCGCGACGGCGCCATGGACGCGCGCAACTACTTCAATGCCGATCCCAGTCCGAAACTGCCGCGCACCCTCGAACAATTCGGTGGCAGCTTTGGCGGCGCCATCATCAAGGACAAGGCATTTTTCTTCGG
>JBEKRY010000176.1:0-9492 GCA_049517555.1 Candidatus Sulfotelmatobacter sp.
GATGTGGGTGGTGCCCCGCTCGATCATGGATAAAACGGATGCCAGCACGCCGCGCACCGCGCCGATTTCCTGACCATCGACGTCTTTCGCCGCGGGCACGGCAAAAAAGTGGCGGAACAATTCGTAAGTCCCATCAATCAGGTGTACATCCATGCTGCCTAGCCCGCGCTCTCTCCAAGCGGCAGCCACACTTGGAAAACCGTATCTCCAGGTTTCGAGCGCAGCTGAATATTTCCCCGGTGCTTCTTCACGATGCGTTGCACCGTATCGAGACCGAGCCCCGTTCCCTCGCCCACGCCTTTGGTAGTGAAGAATGGTTCAAAAATGTGCGCCTCGATCTCCGGCCGAATCCCCGGACCGTTGTCGCCAATCTCCACCACCGCGCACTCCCCGTCACGATGCGCGAGCACTCGCAGCTCGCCTTTCCCGCCCATCGCGTCGATGGCATTGTCGATAAGGTTGGTCCAGACCTGGTTGAGTTCGCTGCCGAAGGAGTTCACCAGAAGCGGAGTCTTTTCATAATCGCGCTTCACCTCGACCCCGCGCTTGAGTTTGTGATTCATGATGGTAAGCGTGGTCTCCAGAGTCTTGACGATATCCACGTTCTGCACCGGCGCCTGATCCATGAACGTGTATTCCTTGATCGCGCAAACCAGATCGCTGATGCGTGCCGTGCTGCTCTCAATCTGGTTCAACAGATCGGCGATCTCCACCGAAGCCGAAATCCTCACCAAGGCCGCTCGCGCAGTCCCCGCGTCGAACGCGGCGAACAGTTGTTCCAACGCTTCCGGCTTGAAGTTCTTGTGCGCCAGATCGGCCGCAAGTTGCCACAGATCGTTCTGTCCGTGACTACGGAGCAGGGAATCAAGCCGATCCTCAAGATCGCTGGCGGTCAGGGCGTCCGGCGGAGGCCCATCCACTTTGGTCAGTGAGGCCTCCAACTTCTCAATTTCCGAACGCTGTGCCGCCGTCAGTTCGCGCCTTCCCAGCTCGAGACTCGCGTCGCGAATGCGCTTCAAAGTTTCGCGCAACTGGCTGGCGGCGCGTTTCGCCGCCGAAGCAGGATTGTTGAGTTCATGCGCCAGACCCGCCGAAAGCTTTCCCAACGAAGCCAACCGGTCGAGTTGCTGCTCCATCCGCGTAACTTCGCGGATCCGGTCCGACATCAGACCGACCAGACGCTGGGTCAGCACCGGCATTTTCTGTATAAGTTCTGGAAACTTCGAGGCAGGAAATCGCAGGGCGTAGCTGTCGGCGTCGGCTCGTCCGCTGAAAGTAAACTGCTTCATCCTCGAAAACGGCAGCACTCCCGTAATGTCACCCGGCTCCAGGTCAAAAACCCTGGTGTCGCCCCCAACTTCGCCACGCCCCTGCATGCGCCCTTCAAGAACTACGAACATTGCGTCGGCAGCGTCGCCCTGCCGTGCGTAGACATCTCCGGCCTTCAGGCGAAGCTCCGTCGATTGGCTGAGAAACCACTCGATCTGGTCGTCAGGCAAGCCTTCGAATTCAGAAACGCGTTTTCGGAGATCCTCTGCTGCGATCATTTATACCTTGCTCAAATATTGATGGATGAACTGCACCGCAACCGATCCTTCGCCAACTCCCGACGCGACCCGCTTCACCGATCCGTGACGCACGTCGCCTACCGCAAAAATGCCGGGCACATTCGTTTCCAGAAGAAAGGGATCGCGATCGAGCGTCCAGCCCTTGGGATGCTCTCCAGCTTTCACCAGATCGGCGCCGGTCAGAATGAATCCGCGTTCGTCACGTTCGATCACTTCTCCCAACCAGTCCGTTCGCGGCAAAGCGCCGATAAAAATAAACATGGAACTCGCCGGCACTCGCTCTACCTTACTTGTGTCCGTGCAAAGCACTGATATTTCTTCGAGGTGCGTATCGCCATGAACCTCGGCCACACTGGCATGGGCCCAGATCTGAATGTTCGGCGTCTCTTTGATCTGATCAATCAGATATTGCGACATGGTGCTGGCCAGCGAGTCGCCGCGCACCAGCATCACGACCCGCTCCGCATACTTGGCAAAGTTCATCGCGGCCTGGCCCGCGGAATTCGCGCCGCCCACCACGTAAACTTTCTCGCCCTTGCAGGACAACGCCTCGGTCGCGCCGCCGCCGTAGTAAACCCCCGCTCCTTGCAAGTGGTCAATGCCCGGAGCCTCCAGCTTGCGCCATTGGACGCCGGTCGCAATCATCAAAGCGTGGCAGGAGATTTCGTTGCCGTCGGCCAGTTTGATGATCCGATACGGACCCTCCGTTCGCACACCCAGCGCTTCCTGCGGCGCTAATATTTCGACTCCGAAGCGCTTCGCCTGCACCACGGCCCGACGGGTGAGATCACCTCCACTAAGCCCGGCGGGAAACCCAAGATAATTCTCGATCCGCGAACTCATGCCCGCCTGGCCGCCCGGAGCTTCCCGCTCTACCATCACCGTGTGCAGTCCTTCAGAAGCACCGTAAACCGCCGCCGCCAAGCCCGCCGGCCCTCCGCCCACAATGGCGAGGTCATAAAAAGTAGTTTCGGCGTGGGTGCGCAATCCCACTTTCTGCGCCACTTCCGAGGGCACGCTGTTGAGCATTTTCGTCCCATCGGAAAACAGAACAACTGGAAGATTGCTCGCATCCGGGCCCAAGGCATCGAGCAGCCGCTTGGTTTCCGGATCGTTGGCCGCGCCCTCGACGTCGATCCACTGATAAGGCACATGGCTCCGCGCCAGAAAATCTCGCAGTTCGTAACAGCGAGGAGACCAGCGAGTGCCCAAGACACGAATCCCCTGAAAAGCGGGACGGTAAGAGGCCTGCCAATCGTCGAGCAAATCGTCCACTTGCGGATACAAGTGCTCCGAGGGAGGATCCCACGGCTTCATGAAAAAATAATCGAGGCTGGCCTGATTAATGGCGCTGATCGCGGCATTCGTGTCGGCGTAAGCGGTGAGCAGCGCCCGCTTCGCGTCGGGAAAAATATGCCGCGCTTCCTGCAGAAATGTGACGCCGTCCATGCGCGGCATGCGCTGATCTACCAGCAGCAGCGCGACGCCGTCATTACGCACCTTCAGCGCCTTCAGCAGATCGAGTCCCGCTTCCGGCGAATCGCTGCTGACCACGCGATATTCTGCCCCATACTGCGAACGCAAATCGCGCTCGATCGCCCGCAGAACATCGGGATCGTCGTCAACGGTCAGCAAAATTGGCTTCGGCACAGATCGCTTTCGCTTTCGGACTTAGGGATGAAGAAGCAGTCGAACCAGAAAATCGGGAACTGAATAGTTTATTAGATACAGAAACTAGTAATCGGTTGCGCCTTCGAGAGCGCGTTCGAAACCCGGCTTCCTCCTGATTTTCACGCCTCGATTTTAGGCCTAGATCTCCCCAGCCTCAATCTCGTCCACGTAACACCAGACCCAGCTTTCCCCGGGTTCGATGGAACGAATCAGTGGATGCTTCGTCTTGTGGAAATGTTTGGTGGCGTGTTTGTTCTTGGATGAATCACAACAGCCCACATGTCCACAAGTCAGACATAGGCGCAGATGGACCCAGGAATCGCCGGTCTTAACGCATTCCTCACATACATGTACGGTTGTCGTCTTGATTTTGATCTGATCGAGGTGCGTGCATTGGGTCGACATCGTTTCTACTCTCTCCCGGGAATGCTGATTATTAGGACTAGCTTAGTGACCTCAGTCATGTAACGAAAGGCCACATGCACTGTCAAGCGCCGCATCCTTCACTCACAATGTTCATAGAGGTCTTCATCTGTGTTGCGGCTCGATTATCTATCTTGTGTTTTAACCGTCGCCTCCACAATTTTGGTGGGGCGTCGGTGCTGGAAAGGCTGGGCGTTGGCTGGAATCAATAGCGTGCTCATCTGCGTCATCGGCCTCAGAACGGATCAACTCGGCTTCATTCCCGCTAACGTTTTTTGTCTAGTCATGAGCGCCGTCAACCTGCGCGCATGGCGTAAGCCCGGGGCATTCTGAAGCTCGTCCTGACGATTTAGCCGCCTACTCCGCGATTAGCAAGTTCTCGGCAAAAGGCCACTGCTCATCGACCCATTGCGTTTCGCAACGGAAACCTGCGGCGCGGGCCGTCTCTGGAATCTCGTCGGCTGAATATTTGTGGCTGCTTTCCGTCCAAATGGTTTCGCCCTCGAGAAATTCGACCGTGACTTCCGCCGCCGGAATACTCACAGCCTGCCGCCGCTTCGATTGTAAGTGCATCTCGACACTGCGCGCTTCGTGGTTAATCTTCGCCACATGCGCGAACTCACGCAAATCAAAGTCGGCGCCGAGTTCCCGATTCGTTCGGGCGAGCAGATTCAGATTAAACGCTGCGGTCACACCGAGTTCGTCGTCATAGGCCGGCAGCAGTTGCGAGCTGGGCTTCTCCAGATCTGTCCCAAGAAGTAAAGAGTCCCCCGGCTCCAGAATCCGCCGCACTTCGGCCAGGAACTTCATTCCTGCCGGGCGATCGAAATTCCCAATCGTGCTGCCCAGGAACAGAACGAACAGGTGCTGGCCGGACTTTCGATAGGCCGCGACTTCGAGCAACCCATCCAGATATTCGCGCTCGAAACCCACAATACTGATGGCATCAATGTCGCGAAGCTCGCGTTCGCACATGACCAGAGCGGAGTGCGATATTTCCACTGGATAGTAGGATGTCCGCTGCCGCCGGCAGAACGCCTCCAGCAGCCAGCGGGTCTTCTTACCGCTGCCGCTGCCGAGTTCCGCCACCGCAACCGGCCCCGCGACCCGGTCGACGATCTCATCCGCATGCCGCCGCAGCAGTCGCTCGTCGGCCCGCGTAAGCCCGTACTCGGGCAAATAGCTGATCACCTCAAACAGCGCCGAACCTACATTGTCATAAAGATACTTGGAGGGAAGTTCCTTCTGCCCGGTCCGAGTGAGCCCGGCGCGAACGTCGGCGGCAAATTCGTAAGCTGCACTACTGGGGATCGCATGCACAAGCATGGGTCAACTCCTTCGATCAAATTGCGCAGATCGGAATTGATCTGCGATTCACGGACCGAGATTCACGATCGGTGATTCACGATGGGTGATTCACGCAACGAAACTTCGCATATACATATTGATAATGTGCCTGGAACCAATTACGAAAGGTGGGCCGCAGCATGCACGCCGCGGTGCGCGGAGATCCACCCTTCATCACGAAATGCTTGCCATCAAAAAAATCGGCAGAGTAGCCGCGGTAGAACGGAAAAGGCTCGAATCCCTGAAACGGGCCGAAAACCGTAGACGTCCACTCCCACCCGTTCCCCAACATGTCGTGCACTCCGAATGCACTTTGCCCCGCGGGAAATGCATTGACCGGCGTCGGATTCCAATGTTCGAAATCAAAGTTGCCCAGTGTTGAATCTGGCACTGCGCCGCCCCACGGGAAAAATCGTTCCGCCCCATTCGCGCCGTACGCGGCCCGGTGCCACTGCTCTTCCGTAGGAAGTGACTTCCCTGCCCAGCGCGCATAAGCCTGCGCCTCGGCGTGGCTCACATAGACCGGCCAGTCCAGAGGAAGCGGAACTTCTTCGAACATGCCGTGATAAAGCCATCCCTCGGGCGCCTTGATCCAAAATACGGGATGAGTGATCGCACGAGAATTCTTCCAGTTCCAATCGTCCTCGCTCCAGAACGCGCGCGTCTCGTATCCGCCAGCAGCCATGAACTCCAGATATTGCCCGGCCGTCACTTCGTATTGGTCGATTTCAAACGCAGGCACGCGTGCGGTATGGAGTTCGAACTCATTGTCCCAACCAAAGGTCTCGCTTCCGGGCGCGAGTCCCAGCGACGCCACGCCAGTCGGAATTTCAATCATTCGATGAGTTATCGGCACAGAGACAGCAGGGCGCGGACTCTCTCGCGGAACTTTCTTGTCGAGCGGCAACTGATGCAGCATGTAAGCCAGCGTCTCGACATGCATCAACCGATGCTCGATCGCCACATTGAGTAATGTGTCGAGTGAAAAGCCGTCGCGGCCGCTGCAGTCCAGACTTCCATCGGCTAGCTTCTCGTCCAGCGCTGTGCGGATGCTATTCACGTAGTCGCGCACAGCCGCCAGCGACGGCCAATCCGAAGGCTGGTCGGAAGGCAGTCCGCCCCCCACCGGATCAATACCAAAGGCAAACAGCCGGTCAAATTCGAAGTGAAAGCTCTTCAGCCCCAACACGTTTTCGTGCAGCAAATTCCAGTCAAACGCCTCAAGATGCCCCACATAAAAAATGATGCGGTGACGCTCCGGAATGGGACGCTCGTACATCGAATCAGATCGCACAATGTCAAAGAGTGCGTCGCTGCGCCGCCGTGCCTCGGCAGTCCGCGCCAGTAATTGCCTCCGCCCAACATTTCCGTGAACCGCGAAATCCGCTTCAGCAGCGCGCATTGGGCCTCCTCGGGAGTAAGCTGGACAAAGCAGCAGAATTCATATCGTACTACGATGGATGTCGGCTCACCCATCTTCGGCTTTCCCAACCAGATGTTTCGGCGGGATCCGCCTGCATGCCGCGTTAAGCAGGTGGAACAGGCCATCCAACTGCAGACAACGAGGTTACAGAGGCTATCACGGCCGCGCCGGAGCTGGCAACCGGGTCGCGGGCGCACAACGCTTCTTCGCAGCACCAGTTCTTCGCAGCACCAGGCGTCAGATTAGAATCAAGGCAATGCGTATCCCGCTCTTTCACGTAAACGCATTCGCCACCCAGCCCTTCAACGGCAACCCAGCCGCGGTCTGCTCTCTCGACGCGTGGTTAGATGACGAGTTGTTGCGGAAAGTCGCTGCAGAAAATAATCTTTCTGAAACCGCGTTTCTCGTGCCCAAGGGCGGCCTGCACAATGGCATCCATCACGAACTGCGCTGGTTTACCCCGCGCGGCGAGGTGAAATTGTGTGGCCATGCCACTCTCGCCTCCGCCTACGTCTTGCTGCGCCTGCTACAGCCAGGACTTGACGCCGTTCGATTCGAAACGCGCCACAGCGGGACTCTCACGGTCCGCAAAGAGGGCGAATCGTTTTCCATGGATTTCCCCGCCATCTTCTTGAAAACCTGCCTCAGCCCACCCGAATCCCTAATCCCCGCTCTCGGCCCCGGGCCAGCTCCATGCGAAATCCTGGAAGCGAATCAGACCTACGTCGCGGTATACAACAACGAGGGCGCAATCCAGAACATGCGTCCCGATCTCGCGCGCCTCGAACAGCTCCATCCTTTCGTCGCAGCCGTCACCGCACCCGGAGATCATGTGGATTTCGTTTCGCGCTACTTCAAGCCCAGCTACGGCATGCCCGAGGATCCTGTAACCGGCTCCTTGCACTGCGCTCTGACTCCGTACTGGGCGGGGCGCCTGAACAAAGCGCGGCTACACGCCCGACAATTGTCGGAGCGCGGCGGTGAACTCTGGTGTGAACTGGCAAGGGGTGAACCAACAAAGGACCGAGTCCTTCTGAAAGGCCACGCTGTGCTAACTCTTCGAGGTTCGCTGCAAATCTGAACCGCGAAATGCCTCACTCCACGAGTTTCTTCGCTCTTAGAAATTCGTGCACGACCTCCTTCGCGTCACGGTGCTGGCCGTCTACGGCATAATTCAGGCGCTGCATCTCTTCATCGGAAATTTTTCCTGCCAGCTCGGCCAATGCCTGCGCAATCTCCGGATGCTGCTGCAACGTCTGCTGGCGAATCACGGGCACCGCCTCATACGGAGGAAAATAGTGCCGGTCATCCTCCAGCACAAATAGATCCAGCGCGGGAATCAGGCCGTCAGTGGCATTTCCGGCCGCCAGATCGATCTGATGATCTTTCAGCGCCCGCGCCAACAGGCCCAAATCCATGATGCGCGGTTGCTCCGCGAAATGCAGCCCGTAAGTTGCCGCCAGGCCCCGATAGCCATCGGGCCGTTCCATGAACTCGTACCCGAATCCGGCGCGCCACTGCGGCGCAAAAGTGGCTGCCTGCGACAGAGTCTTCAGGTTCAGGCGGCGCGCGTCCTCGCCGCGAATCTCCATTGCAAACGTATCGTTGAAGCCGAAGCTCGGCCCCAGCGTCAGCGCGAAACGACTTTCGTATTCGCCCTTCACTCGCTGATAAACATCCTGCCTCGCGCCGCTCGCGGTTTGCTTGAGAATCGCCGTCAGCGCCGTGCCGGTATATTCCGGATAAACATCGATCCGCCCCGCCAGAATCGCCTGCTGGCAGATGTAGGTCCCAGCCAGATAGAAGCGCCGTTCCACTTGCAGATGCGTCCGCGCCTCGATTTGCTGCGCAATGATTTCGCCCAGCAGGAACGACTCGGTGAAATTCTTGGAGCCCACTACGATGCGATCAGCGTGCGACGGCGAACACGCCGGCAGCAGCATTGCTGCCGCAAGAAACGCAACACAAAAGCTCGACCGACCAAACTTCATCGTCGCTGCAGCCGCCTTTCCAGCCAACCCACGCCAAAATCGGCCGCCAGAGCCAGGATCGCAGCCGGAATCGCTCCGGCCAGAATTACCCTGTCGTCGACCATGGCCAGACCGCGAAAAATGAATTCGCCCAGACCTCCCGCGCCAATCGCAGCCGCAATCGTTGCCAGCCCCACTGAAATCACAACCGCCACGCGGACCCCCGAAAGAATTACGCTCACAGCCAGCGGCAGTTCCACCCGAAATAGAAGCTGCGATTCCGTGAGTCCCATGCCGCGTCCCGCCTCCACGATAGCGGGATCGACCCCGCGAATGCCCGTGTACGTGTTCCTGATAATTGGCAGCAGCGCATAGAGCGTTAGCGCCAGAATTGCCAGCCTGTCGGCGCGCTCGCCCAGCCACGGCACGGGCAGCAGAAATCCAAAGAGCGCGAGGCTGGGAATTGTCTGAATAATATTGGCGCTCGCCAGCACCGGCTTGTTGAATCGCGGTCGATGTGCAATCACAATTCCCAGCGGTATGCCGATCAGCATCGCAAACAGCGTAGAAAAACCCACCAGCCGAAGGTGTTCCAGCGTGAGCTCCAGTACCTGGCTGCGATTCTGCAAGATGAATCCAAAAAAGTTCATGAAGTACCTCGATTGGCGGCGGATCCCAGCCCCTCACCAAAAGCCCTGACATAGGCTGACGCCAGCGGATCGGTCGACCGCAAGAATTCCGCTGGCGCAAGCACGGTTACCAGCCGCCCCGCCTCCATCAATGCAATCCGCGATCCCAGCCGTAGTGCCTCGCGCAAATCGTGCGTCACGAACACTACGGTCTTGCTCAGTCGCTGTTGCAGCAAAAGAAACTCCCGCTGCACTTCGTCGCGCGTGATGGCATCGAGTGCGCCGAAAGGCTCGTCCATCAAAAGTATTTCGGGATCAGCCGCCAGGGCCCGCGCCACTCCCACCCGCTGCCGCTGCCCGCCCGAAAGCTGATGCGGATAACGCGACGCAATATCAGCCGGCAGCCCCACCATCTGCAGCAACTCCTGGACCCGCGCCCGAACTCGATCTTCCGACCAGCC
>JBEKRY010000177.1:0-9475 GCA_049517555.1 Candidatus Sulfotelmatobacter sp.
AAACGGCGAACAACTCATCGAGTTCTTCCTGTTCGTAAACCTCCGGTTCCTCTTCGGTATAACGTGGCCAGTCGTTCTTGCCGGCAAGCCCGCGAATTCCTTGTGCCTTCAGGAACGTCATCACGTTCGCAAATTTATTCCAGCAGCTCCGCTGCGACTGCTCCTTGTCGTCCCGCAAGAATGCGGAGAATCTCAGAAGATCTTTTCGATCAATATCCTCCAGGCAGAACTTTGGGCAGCTCTCCTGGAAATATTCGAGAGCCGTTGAGTATGCGGAATGGGTCTTTGGTTTCTTTGTGAGCTTTATTTCAGAAAGGTAGTTCGCAATGGTCGTTGGAAGCGATCTGCGACCGTTCTGGGCGTCCGAAGAAACTACGGCGACGCCGCTATTGATGGCGTTGAGTTCTGCCTCTTTACGGTGTCTCTTCGCGGCGGCGTCGGCAACGTCCTTGCCTACCGACACCCGAACGCGGTGAAGGCCACTGCGCCACTCCAGGTAGTACGCACCCTCGGGATGCGCTTCCTGTTTTCCATCGACGAGGACGTAATTTGGTTTGATCCGGCCATTGGCCGCAAGAACGACCGGGCAGTAGCGAAGGCCGCTTTGGGTCTTCACCCTTTTGGTGAGATTGACTTGCCGGTTCACGTGGACTACCTCATTTCGGTATCACCCACGGTATCACAGCATGTCAAGTATAACAAAACAAAAGAACTGGCGGAGAGAGTGGGATTCGAACCCACGTTAGAGTTTCCCCTAAACACGCTTTCCAAGCGTGCGCCTTCAGCCACTCGGCCATCTCTCCGTCTTGAAATCGGTGGGAAGAAAACGACTCCGACTCCTAAGGAAGCTTTCCCGAAGAAGCTTTCCGCGAAGCCGCAAATGGTGGCGATCCTGCGGCCGTTTTCGTCTCTTCAATTCTATGGGTGAAGTCGTTGAAACCGCAACTTGCAGGGGGACCAGAACCGGTCGTGAGAATCTTAGGAGGGCTTTACCGCAGAGTCCGTGCCAACGGCTGACGTGGAATCGGGCGTCGACAGCCCGCCGGATGTCGGCCCACCAGTTCCCAACCCATTCCCACCTGACGCTCCAGCCGCTGCGGCGCTCGCAGCGTGACCGTTCGCGGGAGAAATCGGCAACGGCGGCACCTTCGTGTTGTCGACCACATGATGATTCAAGCAGTAGAGCGCCAACTCCAGACGGTCGGCGACTCCAAGCTTGTCATAGACTTTTCGCAGGTAGTTCTTCACCACTTGCTCGGTGGTGCCCACGCGCAACGCAATCTCTTTGTTCTTCATTCCCTGCGTCACGCAGGAAACGATCAGCGTCTCCTTGGGCGTGAGTTGCACCTTCGGACGCGCACCGGCCGGCCGATTGTTCTGGTTGCGGTACGCTTCCATCACCCAGTGCGTGCCCTGGCTGTCGAGCCAGGTCTCCCCGTTCGCCACTTTGCGCAGGCAGTCCACCAATAACTCAGGCTCCACTTCCCGCGATACGATGCCGTGCGCGCCCCGCCGGAATAAGTCCAACGTCAACTCCTCGTCGGCGCCAGGGGTCACTACCACGATGCGCAGCTGTGTGTTCTGGCGCAGCAGATCAGCAACCGCCTCTACCGGATTCGGCGTGAGGGCTGCTTCGAAAATCAGCACATCCGCGCTAAACTTCGCGGCCGCGGTCTGAGTTTGCGCCAGCGTCTCTGCTTGCCCAACCACGCGAATGTCATCTTCCAGCGCGAACACTTTGCGCAATCCGGCGCGGAAGATGGCCTGCGTATCGGCCACGATCACTCGGAGGAACTGGCCGTTGCCGCCGTCTCCGCCTGCTCCGAAATTTTCTTCCGTGCTCACCGGAATGGTCGCCATAATCTCTTGCGCCTACGCCCGCTCAAAATGGTATTCGTCAATCACAACGCCTACGCCGCGCCGGCCCCGATCTTCGAAGCTGCGCACGACTCGGCCGCGGCAGTCGATCTGCACATTCCGCCGCGCGCCTACAATGTCCGCCGGCAGCATAATCGTGAAGTCCACGATCGATCCCACCGGAACATCGTTGTCCATGGCAAACAGCACGCCGTTGGCCGAGATATTCTCCGTCTCCGCCGAGTACTTGCTGCCCTGGCTCTCCACCGACGCGGAGAGATGCAGCGGAAAGCGCGGCGCGCTCTGCAAGTCTTCGTAGTGTCCCTTGCTCGCCTTCTCGGTCATCGTCATCGCTGCTGTGCCTTCGGCTGCCACGCTGAGAGAACCTTCCTTCCGGCAGCGCCCTTTCCGCTTTCCGGACCCTCATCCAACTCAAGGGCAGCGTACACCCGCAAATGGTGCAAACAAAGTTACCGAAGTCATGGAACAAATGGGGCTTAACTGCTTTTCTTTGAATAGATTAGGAAGGATTCGCCAGGACGGATTTAAGCCTGAAACAGCCGTCTGAACCCGACAATTTCCGGTCAAATCCGGGTCAATTTCCGGCGATTGCCGGAGAGAAACAGGAAAGGAAAAACTCCAGCGGAAACCCTTGGCCTGACGGGCTGAATGCTGAATTCCAAGTGCCAAATGCCAAGTGCCAACTGCTAAATGCCGCTTAGAACTTCGTCACTTCCGTGAAGTTGAAATCCTTAACCTTCATCGCCGGAACTACCATGTCGAACGATTCTTCTCCGCACGACCTCACCGGCTCGCTCATGGCTTCCACATTCGACAGCATGTGAATCAGACTCTCATTCAGGCGGAAATTTCGCACTCCCCCTTGCACCCGGCCGTCCTCTACGTAGAACGTGCCGTCGCGCGTCATGCCGGTCAACATCTTTTCAAAGGGCTCGACTTCGCGGATGTACCATAACCGCGTCACCAGCACTCCGCGTTCCGTCGACGCGATCATCTGCTGAAGCGTCTGCGGATCGCCCACCGGAGCGAACACAATGTTCAGCGGCATCTCGCCCATTTCGTTCGGCAAAGCGAAGCCGTGGCCGGTCGCAGCGATCGGACCAGCTTTATCTTTTTGTTCCGAACGCTTCATTCTTTCCGCAGTGGCCCGCGCGTAGACGACGCGCCTCACAATTCCGTTTTCCACCAGCGCGACTCGCTGCCGCTGCACGCCTTCCCCGTCAAACGGAGCGCCCGTTTGCAGAGGATGCGCGACGTCGTCCCAGATGGTGATGTTGTCGCCGAATAATTTTGTGCCGATCCGTCCGGTAAGAAACGAGCGCTGGTCGAGAATCGCCATCCCGGAAAAATCCCAGAACATGAATCCCACAATGTCGAGCACGGCCGCCGGCTCCAGAATCACGGTGTACTTCCCCGCCGGAATCTCCCGCGGACGCGCCGAATCGACCGCCTTTTGTGCCGCGACCTCGGCCAGTCGCAACGGATCAAGCTGCGTCAAATCCGGCGAATTCGCCTTCTGCCAGCCCGAGGAATCCCCGGCCAGCATGGTGATCGAAACCTCGGCTAACGTCTGCGTGTGCCAGTCGCTCAACCCCCGCGAGTTGAAAATCCCCTCGACAGATTCCGCGCTGGAGAAAACTCCAGCGGTAGTAAGTTTGTGCTTCTCGGCCACTCCAACAATCTTCTTCACGCCGTCGGCGCGAAGCTCGGGAGTAATCGCCGCGGTCGCTTCGAAATGCCGCGAGGGCGCGGGTGTAGAGCGGACACTCCTGTCGGCTGTGCCGGTAGCTTCGCGAGAGTCAGGCATCGGCAAGAGATCTGGATCAGGATGCTGCACCTTCGCCAGGCTTTCCGCCGACTTTACGACCTGCCGCAAACTCTCGTCGTCAAACTTGTTGGTAAAAGCCCGCGCCGTCCGCCCCGCAAACACGCTCCGCACCGAGACTACATAATTCTGCTCGGCGACATTCTGGTGGATCACATTATTCGCAAAGCGCGTCAGCGCAAAATGCCCTCCGGAGAAAAGCACCTCGACCTCATCCGCAGTCGAGAGCTTTTTAATGCGATCGAAGATGTCGCCGGCTGTTTCTTTGGTTAGCATTCCGTAGTCAGCTCTTAGCAATTGGCACTTAGCATTCAGCCATCGAACGGTTGGCTTCGATTTTCTGGAGTAGCGAGGTCAGCATCTTTCTCACCTCAATCAGATTCTTCGCCAGTTCGCGGTAAGACGCGTCCGGAAGAAAACCCAAGTCCCGCGATAGCAACAGGTGGTAATCCAATTCGCTAGCCGAACCCGATGCTATCTGCAGGTAGCGCTGGAATTCGTTGTTCCCCCGCTTTCCGCATCTCTCGGCAATGTTCGCCCCGATCGAAGCGCTGCATCGACGAATCTGGCTCGTCAGACCGTACAGTTCCGGCCGTGGAAACCCTGCCGTGACAGCGTAAATCTCCAAAGTCAACTTGTGAGACTTCTCCCAGACCTTCAGATCCCTAAAATCTTTCATCTAGGCACCTCCGCACTTTTGGCTAAATGCCAAGTGCTAAGTGCCAAATGCTACAGCCGAGTCCCGTTCCACGTCTGTGACATACATCACGCCCCCTTAAACGCGCTCCCCACCTTAACCCCTCGAAACCGCGACGGCGCCGCCCCGTGCCCCGTCCCCATCACTTGCTGCGGCTGGCCCTTCCCGCAATTCGGAGTTCCCCACAGCGTCCACTCGTCGCGCGAGCAGATCGCATCCAGCGAATTCCAGAACTCGGTTGTGATTCCTGAATACGACGGATTCTTCACCATGCGCGCGCGCTTGCCGTTCTTGATTTCCCATCCAATCTCGCAGCCAAACTGAAAGTTGTAGCGTTTGTCGTCAATCGACCACGACCGATTCGTCTGCAGCAAAACCCCGTGATCGGTCGAAGCGATCAGTTGCTCCAGACTCAACGGCTTTTCTCCCGGCAGCAGACTGATATTCGTCATGCGGATCATGGGCAGCCGGTTCCATCCCTCCGCCCGCAGCGTCCCGCCCGAACGATTCTCCCCGATGGTGTGCGCGGTCTCGCGTGAACTCAAGTAGCCGGTAAACAACCCGCTAGTGATGATCGGCGTGCACTGCGCCGCCACGCCTTCATCGTCATAACCGAAAGTCCCCAGCCCTGGACCATGTTCTTGCCGCGCATCCGCAACCACATTCACCAGTTCGCTGCCGTAGCGCAACGTGCGCAGCTTGTCCAAAGTCAGAAACGACGTCCCGGCAAAATTCGCTTCCATCCCCAGCACGCGATCGAGTTCAATCGGGTGTCCCACCGACTCATGAATCTGCAACCCGAGCTGCGAGCTGTCGAGAATAATGTCGAACTTTCCTTCCGGACACTGATCGGCCTGATGCAGCGCCACCGCCTCTTCCGCAATGCGCCGGGCGTTCTCTTCCAACTTCAGTTCGTCAATCAACTCGTAACCTTTGTTCTGCCACTGCCCGCCATACGAATTAGGATACGACCGCTTCTGAATCTCATTCCCGGCAAACGCATACGCCGCGTATCCCGCGCCGGTTGAAAGCTTGGTCTGGTGAATGTCCGCGCCCTCCGAAGACACAAACCACTGTTCTTCGCGATTAAAGTTCAGATTCGTTTCCGCCAGCGTGATCCCCGCAACCGAGCGCAACTCCGCGTCGATCTTCAGCAGCAGTTCAATATTCTGTTCGACAGGGATGGTGAAGGGATCAATCTTGTACGGCGTAGTCCATTCCGCAACCGCAGGTTTTTCCAGGGCAAGACGAACATCTTCCTGCTTCACGCGAGCCGACGCACGTGCAATCTCAACCGCACGAGCCGCCGTCGCCTCCACCGCGCCGCGCCCCAGTTCCGCCGAGGCCGCGAAGCCCCAAGCCCCATCGGCAATCGCACGCACGCTCATGCCCACCGACTCCGCGTCCGACGCGCTCCCAACTTTGCCGTTCTTCGTCGTAAGCGAGCGACTCCGCTGCGCGACCACGCGCACGTCCGCATACGTCGCCCCGCGCAGCGCGGCAATGTTCAAAGCCCAGTTGGCAATGTGCTTCATGGAAACTTCAAATCTACCACGGAGGAGGAAGCGTTTCTGTGGATTCCTGCTCTGGGAACGGCTACAAACATTGCGTTAATTGTAGGAGCGCCAGACCGGTCTGGCTCGTACGATTGTATTTCACGCAGCGGGGCCGATCTTTCATGGCAGATGCAATTCTTGCAGAGCAGATCGCATCCCTCCCGCCCCGCAGGGGCAAAACAATTTAGCCCAGCGCTTCAGCGCTGGGTAGCGGCAAGAGATTCAAGCAAGTCCCGGAGGGACGACACAATGTCACATTCGTACTGCAGCAACCGAATCCACTTGATCTTCAGCACCAAAGAACGGAGAAAATGTCTGACCGATGAACTCCAACCCAAGCTCTGGTCCTACATGGCCGGAATCGCCCGGAATCAGGGCTTCGAAGCCATGATCATCGGAGGCGTATGGGATCACATTCACGCCCTCCTCGCGCTGCCCCCGGCCGTATCGTTGGCGAAAGCCGTCCAGTTTCTCAAAGGCAGTTCCTCCCATTGGATCAATGAATCGCGAGCTTGCGACCAGCGCTTCGCCTGGCAGGAAGGATACGGGGCCTTCAGCGTGAGCGCATCACAAACGGCAGATGTCGTTCGCTATATTCGAAATCAGCGCCAGCATCACGAGAAGAAGAGTTTCGAAGAGGAATTCGTGGATTTCCTGAAGAAGCATGGAGTGGCTTACGACCCTGCATACGTGCTGGGCTGAGTGTGTCGTCCCTCTGGGACTCTCTCCTCCGCTCGGCAGCCGTCCCAGCGCTGAAGCGCTGGGCTAAATTGTTTCGTCCCGGGCGGGACGCCGTCTCCGCCTACGGCGTGGCGTGCGCCACATCCAACGCCTTCCTCACTGCCAGCAACTCCTTCAACACCCCGCGCAGTTTGGTCGACTCCAGCGCATTCGCCCCATCCGATTTCGCTTCTTTCGGATTGTCGTGGACTTCCATGAACACGCCGTCCACGCCCGCCGCCACCGCCGCGCGTGACAGCAGCGGAATGAACTCGGGCTGTCCGCCACTCACCGCCGGACCATTTCCCTCGGACTGCGACGACGGCAACTGCACCGAATGCGTCGCGTCAAAAACCACCGGCGCAAATTTGCGCATGATGGCCAGCGACCGCATATCGACCACCAGATTGTTGTATCCGAAACTCGCCCCGCGTTCGGTGAGAAAAACTTGCTTATTGCCCGCGTCACGACATTTTTCGACCGCGTGCCGCATATCCCACGGCGACACGAATTGCCCCTTCTTAATGTTCACCGCCCGTCCGCTCAGCGCGGCAGCGACAACCAGGTCGGTCTGCCGGCTGAGAAACGCCGGAATCTGCAAGACATCCGCCACTTCGGAGACCTTGCCCACATCCGCCGTCTCGTGCACATCGGTCAGAATTGGCACCTGGAGTTCGTTCTTGACCTTCTTCAGAATGCGCAGACCTTCCTTCAATCCCGGCCCGCGAAAGCTGCGGATCGAAGTGCGATTTGCCTTGTCGTAACTGGCCTTGAAAATAAACGGAAAATTCAGCGCCTTGGTCACCCCTTTGATGATCTCCGCCATCCGCATGGCGTGCTCTTCACTCTCAATCACGCACGGCCCCGCGATCAGAAACAGATCGCCCGATCCGATGTGAATGTCGCCGACTTGGAAGGAAGTGTGCATCGAACGATCAGCCACGGATTCTCACCGATCTACACAGATCTTTCTCTATTTTGTTTGATCCGTGCGAATCCGTGAAATCCGTGGCGCCTTGTATCAAACCCTCGTTCTCTCCGGGCGGTGGAACATCTCCACCGCGGCGGTTTCTTTCTCCGCGCGCCGCTTCACTCCATATTCATACGCTGCTCCCACAAATGTGCTGAACAGCGGATGCGGCTCCAGCGGCTTCGACTTGAACTCAGGGTGAAACTGGCACCCAATAAAATGCGGATGGTCAGGCAGTTCCACCATCTCCACGTAAGTCCCATCCGGCGTCGATCCTGAGATGCGCAGTCCCGCCGCGACCATTGGCTCTTCATACTCGCGATTAAATTCGTAGCGATGCCGGTGTCGCTCGCTGATCTCCAGCTTCCCGTAAATCTTATTGGCCAGCGTGTTGGGCTCGATCTTGCACGGCCACGCTCCCAGCCGCATCGTCCCGCCCAGTTCTTCCACGCCCCGCAACTCGCGCAGCTTGTAGATCACGCGATGCGGCGTCGCCGGATCGAACTCGCTCGAGTTCGCCTCCGTCAACCCGACCACGTTACGGGCAAACTCAATGCACGCCGTCTGCATCCCCAGGCAAATGCCAAAGTACGGAACTTTATTTTCGCGAGCGTAACGGATCGCCAACAGCATCCCCTCGATGCCCCGCTTGCCAAATCCTCCGGGCACCAGAATTCCGTCGTAGCCTTCGAGTTGGGCCTCGTAGCCCTTGTCACCGTCTGGACTTTCCAAGCCTTCAGCCTCAATCCAGTTGATCTGCAACTTCAAATTGTGCGCCAGCGACCCATGCACCAGCGCTTCTTTCAGCGATTTGTACGAGTCTTCATACTCCACGTACTTGCCGACGATCCCGATCGTGACCGTATCTTTCGGGTTGTAGACGCGATGGACAATATCCTCCCACTTCGACAGATCGCGTTCCTTCGCTTCCATGTGCAGCAACTTGAGCACCAGGGTGTCAACGCCTTCATTGGCGAACACCAGCGGCACTTCATAAATTGAAGCCACGTCCTTCGCTGTGATCACTGCCTCATCCGGAACGTTGCAGAACAGCGCGATCTTCGACTTGATATCTTTCGCCAGAAACCGGTCAGTGCGGCACAGCAAAATGTCCGGCTGAATTCCGATGCTGAGCAACTCCTTTACCGAATGCTGCGTCGGCTTGGTTTTCAATTCCTGCGCCGCCGCAATAAACGGCACCAGTGTGACATGTACAAATAAGGTGTGCTCGCGCCCCAATTCCTGCCGCATCTGCCGGATCGCTTCCATGAACGGCAGCGATTCGATGTCGCCCACCGTCCCACCAATCTCGACGATCGCGACATCCACATCCTGCGCGACCTTCTTCATCGCCGCCTTGATCTCGTTGGTTACATGCGGAATCACTTGCACCGTCTTGCCCAGATAATCGCCACGCCGCTCCTTGGCGATGATCTGTTCGTAGATCCGCCCGGTCGTCCAGTTATTGTCGCGAGAAAGTTTGGCGTGGGTGAAGCGCTCGTAGTGGCCGAGGTCAAGATCGGTTTCCGCTCCGTCGTCGGTCACAAAAACTTCGCCGTGCTGAAACGGCGACATCGTCCCCGGATCGACGTTGAGATAGGGATCGAACTTCATGATGTTGACCTTCATTCCTCGGCTCTCCAGCAGGCAGCCGATGGAAGCCGCGGCCAATCCCTTACCAAGGGAAGACACAACTCCGCCCGTCACAAAGATGTACTTCGCTGGCATCTCTTCCTCGCTTTAAATTGTGTTTGAAAATTGGTGCAGGTGGGGTGCACGATCAATTATGACAGAAGTGCCCTGTGGAAAGAAACGGAAGAATTGGAGCG
>JBEKRY010000178.1:0-14551 GCA_049517555.1 Candidatus Sulfotelmatobacter sp.
AGGAAGCGTATAAACTCAATCTAAATGAATAAATTCAAAGGGCGTGCCGCGGGGACTATTCGGCTGTTTCTTGCGGTTGGTCTGCTGGCCGCGCTGATAGGCGCGCCTTCGTCCAAGGCGCAAGATCAGCCCGCGCAGACGCCCGCTCCGGAACAGGCTCAGCAGCAGGCTCAGCAACCGCAAGATCAAAAGCCGGCCGACAAGAACATTCCGACTCCACAAGACCAAACTCCGCAAGCCAACCCTGCCCCGGCTCAGGGAGAACCTGCAACCCAAGAACCGCCGAAAGAAGAAGTCAAAATCACTCCCCGTCAAGCCGAGGAACTCTTCCACTCCGTCGATGAAATTCTGGAATTCGACAGCAAGCAGACCGGCCTGCCCATCAAACATGAAATCAAACGCAAACTCACCAGCCGCGACCAGGTCGTCTCCTTCCTCACCAAGCACATGGACGACGAGGACACGAAACGCCTGCGCCGCTCCGAACTTGTGCTCAAGAAATTCGGCTTGCTGCCGCGCGATTTCAATCTGGAGACGTTTCTAGTCGCGCTCCTGCGCGAAGAGATCGCGGGCTACTACGATCCCAAAACAAAAACCGTGAACCTGCTCGACTGGGTGCCCATGGAGGAGCAGGAGCCGGTCATGGCGCACGAGTTGACGCACGCGCTACAGGACCAGTCATTCGGCATCGAAAAGTGGATGAAGAAAGACGAAAAAGATCTGGCCGAAATTAGACGAGATCCCACCCCCACCGACATAGAAAACGACGAGATCGACAACGCCCGCGAAGCCGTCATCGAGGGCCAGGCCCAGGCCATGATGTTTCAATACGCCATGGCTCCGACCGGCCACACGATCGTCGACTCTCCGGTGCTGGTCGACTCGATGGTCGAGGAGACACTCACGGGCACGCCCGGCACCAAGGTTTTCAACGACGCTCCCATTTTCATGAAAGAGTCGCTCACGTTTCCCTACAGCTATGGCTTGGAATTTATCGTCAAACTGATGCAGAAAGGCGGCAAGGAGAAGGCGTTCGCCGGCGCGCTGCAAAACCCTCCGCACACCACGCGCCAGATCATGGAGCCCGATACTTACTTATCGGGCGAAAAGATCGAGCCCATGCCCGTCCCCAGCTTTAAACACGATTTCAAGAACTATGAGAAATTCGATATCGGCGCGATGGGCGAGTTCGACGTAGCCGTTCTCGTTGAACAGTACGCCGGCAAGCCGCTTTCGAAGCAAATGTATCCCGAATGGCGCGGCGGATATTACTATGCCGCGAGGCCCAAGCCGGATCCTGGCTCAGACCTCGTAGTCGATGCGCCCCTGGCTCTGCTCTACGTCTCCCGCTGGTCCAGCCCCGAGAAGGCCGCGCAGTTCGCCGCGATCTACGCTCGTTCCCTGCAGCAGCGCTACAAAAAAGCAGAGGAGACTGGAACTCCAGCTCCCGAGCAACCCGCCGCGCAGAATGCCGATGCCAAAGTCGAACTGCTGAAGGGGCGTCACCTTTGGAACACAGAGCAAGGCCCAGTTGTAATCGAGGAACAAGGCGATACAGTTCTCGTCAGCGAGAGCATGGATGCGGCGACAACGGCGACCCTCGAAAGGGAAGTGTTCGCAGCACCGTCAGCCGCGAAGTAGCCCGCCCCTGAATTCCTGCGGCCAATCTCATCGTCGGCGTCATCCCGAGCGGAGCCGTTCTTCAGGCGAAGAGAGAGCCTGCCCTGAGCGGAGCCGAAGGGGATCTCCCGCGTATCGTTACTACGCCGCTTACTTCTTCGTTTTGCCTTTGTTCTCGTCCGGAAGCTCTCCCAGAAAATGTTGCACCTTCGCCATAACCACGAATTGTCTACCCCCGCGCTCGATCGTCAACTTACGTTCCTGCCCCGGCGTTCCCCCAATCATCGCCCATACCTGCCCCAGCGTGGATCCACTCACCGGGATATTATCGACCGCGACCAGGTGATCTCCCGCCTGAACACCATCCGCTCCTGACGGCACCGACGGCTTTCCCTCGAACTCCGCGACTGCAAGAATCGTGAATCGGCCGTCGTCCTCCGGCCGCAGCGTGAGTCCGATGACATCAAAATCAGGGAAGCTAAACATGCGGCCAAACTCGAAGTAGACGATCGAGTGGGCAAAGTCGAGCCCGACTCGATAGTTGAGCAGCGCGCTCGCGCCCAGAATGCCCGCAGCAGATTCTCCCGTAGGCCTTTCGAGGAAAGCGACACCGTTGGTAGGCAGCGCCACCACGGCGACGTCCGTAAGAAACAGCGGCCCATACTGCAACCGGTCGATCCGCATCACTCGCCACTTTGTCTCTTCGTCCGCTCCCCACATGTTGACCGGCCCGACCGCACCGGTCATGTGTGGCCAGTCAGGATTCGCGGCCGCAAACTTATCGAACAGATTCTCGGATAGAAAACTGATCGAAGCTCCCAGGTCGAGCGCGAACGTATATTTCTTCTTCTCGATCTGGCTAGGGACCTGGATCAGCCCGTTCTCGATATTTATCTGAACTTTGCCGCTCGGTCCACGAAAGTGAATCGTGCCCGGCGCGCCGATCGAGAATTTGTGCTCCGGGAAGTCGACGAGCACGTCATAGTGGCGGAGCACCGTGGAAGGAATATTGATTTCGGCATCCATGCCGGGGACTATCGATGTAGCTCCATCAGACGTCAGCGGGACCTTCGCCTCCTTGATTCCACTTCCGGGGACTCGGCCACCGAGCGGGATCGTCATGCCCCCAATGGTCATCTCCACTGGCGGAGCACCAGAGCAGATCTGGCCGTGACAGGTCATGCTTGTAGCGAGACGTTTGGAAATGTAGAGATCAGGATTACCGTTGTCGACCCAGGCATGAACGCGCTTCCCGGTGCCGTCGGAAAGAAGAACGCTCGCTTCGATGATGACGCGATTATGATCAAGGATGAGTGGAACCGTGACAAATTGAGGGGCTGAAGCGCCCTTCTCCTGCGCACCCGCGGACCAGCCAAGCATCAATATCGCAAAGACCGCGCGGCAGAATCTCATCCCGAAATTGTAGCGCGGACCGGGAACTGCCCGGATTCTCCTCCTGTATAATCGCAAGTTTGACTCGCGTGCGCGCGAACGTTCTGGAGGGGGATTGCCACAAGCGGAAATCGGAATCATCGGCGGCAGCGGGCTCTACTCGATGCCCGGGCTGACCAAAGTAAAAGAAGTACGTGTGAAAACCCCGTTCGGCGCGCCTTCTGACGCCTACGTGTGCGGCACGCTTGCAGGCCGTAAAGTCGCATTTCTGGCGCGCCACGGACGCGGCCATCGCCTGCTTCCCAGCGAATTGAACTTCCGCGCCAACATCCACGCCTTCAAGCAGCTCGGCGTCGAGCGCATCGTGTCGATCTCGGCGGTCGGATCGTTGAAAGAAGAGCATAAGCCGCTCGACTTCGTCATCCCCGACCAATTTTTCGATCGTACCCGCCATCGCGTGGATACTTTTTTCGGTGGCGGCGTAGTGGCGCACATCGGTTTCGCCGATCCCATCTGTGGGGAACTGGCGGGCATCGTCGAATCCGCCTGCAAAAAAGTTGGCGTGGTCGGCACTCGGGGCGGCACCTATGTATGTATGGAAGGCCCTCAGTTTTCTACCAGGGCGGAGTCGAACGTGTATCGCGGCATGGGCGCGGACGTGATTGGCATGACCAATCTGCAGGAAGCCAAACTGGCGCGGGAAGCGGAACTCTGCTACGTCACGGTCGCGATGGTCACCGATTATGACTGCTGGCATCCGCATCATGACTCCGTGACCGTTGACCAGATCGTGGCGGTGCTCCTCAAGAACGCTGACAATGCAACCAAAGTAGTTCGCGAAACCGTCGCCGCGATGCCGCGCGAGCGTTCGTGCAAATGCTCGTCGGCGCTGGCCCACGCCATTCTCACGGACCCCAAGAAAATTCCTCCAGCCACAAAGAAAAAGCTGAAACTGATCCTGGGTAAATATTTGCCCGCGAAGGCAGTGGCCAAATAGGAGCTTTGCCTTCGTGAACCTTCGTGTCCTTCGTGGTTGATGCCTTTCACGCATCCGCCAATAACTCAGAGATGGAAAAGGAACTTAATCGAGCATGAGCATTCTCGTAGTCGGTTCAGTCGCATTCGATGACGTCACGTCGCCTTCGGGCAGCGTCAAGAATATTTTGGCCGGGGCTGCAACCTACTTTTCGCTGGCCGCGAGCTATTTCACCCAGGTGCGCGTCGTGGCCGTGGTCGGCGAAGACTTCGGCGCCGAACAGGAACAGGTTTTTCTGAAGCGCGGAGTCGACATTCGAGGCATCGAGCGCGCCAAAGGCAAGACCTTCCGCTGGGGCGGAACGTATGGCGAGAACCTCAACGAAGCCAAAACGGATTTTACCGATCTAAATGTTTTCGAAGGCTTCCAGCCCCGCATTCCCAAAGAGTACGAAGACACCGAGTTCCTCTTTCTGGCCAACATCCAGCCCACGCTGCAAGCCGACGTGCGCCGCAAAATGAACCGCGTGCGCCTGACCGGCTGCGACACCATGAATTACTGGATCAAAGGCGCTCTCAAAGATCTCCGCGAAACCCTGAAACTCGTAGACGTTCTTCTGATCAACGACACCGAGACGAAAATGCTCGCCGGAGAAACCAACCTGCCGCGGGCCGCGAACAAAGTGCTCGCCATGGGCCCGAAGGCTCTGGTCATCAAACATGGCGAATACGGCGCAACCATTTTCTTTCGCGAGGGAGCATTCGGCCTTGGCCGTCATCCTTTCCGCGCTCCCACTCTGCCCATTGACGAGGTGAAAGATCCGACGGGCGCGGGTGATTCTTTCGCCGGCGGATTCATGGGCTACCTCGCGTCGCAAGAGGAATTGAACCGCGAAGTTCTGAAGCGCGCTCTGTTTTACGGCGGCGTCATGGGATCGTTCGCCGTCGAGCGTTTCGGCACCGAACGCCTGCAGTCACTGACCCGGGAAGAAATCGAAGAGCGATTTCAAATCTTCCGCGAACTCACGCACCTCGAGTAGTCTGCCGCTAACGGCGGGTGCGCCACAAATTGCCTGGTCTGCAGACAGGGCTTGGCTCTGTCTTGGTTTGAAAGGGCGCGGCTTCTAGCCGCGCCGTAAGGCTTGCCGAGCGAATGACGGCTTTAGCCGCTGAGCTAACGTGTTCGCTTGCACGATTCCCCGTTTGTGAAACACTCTTTACCCAACCGCATTATGGTCGTTTCTGGCCTATTTCCAGCGCGGCGACGTGCTGCTCTACGGCGACGCAGTCGCGCACATGAATATCGCGCGCCGCGTCTTCGATTCCAAAACCCCCGGCCTCCTGCAACTGGGTACAGTGTGGCTACCCCTGCCGCATCTGCTGATGATTCCTTTCCTGCTCTCCCACGAAATGTGGCAGCGCGGCGTGGGCGGCTCGATCCCCTCCATGATCGCGTATGTATTCGGCGTGGTCGGAATGTTCCGTCTGGTTCGCGGCACTCTCTCCCGCGACTCCGCACCGAATAAAGCCCCCGACGCCCCCGCGCGCCTGGCCGCATGGACAGCGGCACTCGTGTACGCGGCGAATCCGAATCTCATCTACATGCAGACCACCGCCATGGGCGAAGCGCTCTATCTGGCATTCTTCATTTGGGCAGTCGTCTATCTCAGCGAATACGTGCGCGATAACCCGAAGGCCCTCAACAAGTGCGGACTTTGTCTGGCGGCGGCTTGCCTGACCCGCTACGACGGATGGTTCCTGGCGGCGGCCATGGCAGCAACTGTCGCGCTGCTCAGCATCTTCGGCAAGATTCCCGCTGCCTTTCCCACCGCTGTTCTCATGAAGCGAACATCCGCGAGATCTTCTTCGCGAGCCCCCGTAGTGCGATTCATCCTGATCGCGGCGGCCGCGCCATTACTGTGGCTGACCTACAACGGAATCGTCTATCGTAATCCCCTGGAATTTGCCAACGGACCCTACTCCGCCAAGGCCATCGAACGCCGCACGCAGAATGGCGCCAATCCAGGGCATCCGGGCAATGCCAATCCGTTGCTGGCAGAGCAGTATTTTCTGAAATCGGCAGAAGCCAACGTCGCAGAAAACCAGTGGTTGCAGCGTACATGGGTTTTGCTCGCTCTCGCGGGAGTTGTAGCCGCGACGCTGACTTCTCGTAACAACTCCTCCGGCACCGAGACACAACCGGCCAAAGCGCTCTGGCCGAGCCTTTGGCCGTTGCTCTTCTTACTGATCCCATTACCCTTTTACTCGCTCTCCGTAGCCTACGGTGGTGTGCCGATTTTCATCCCATCCTGGTGGCCATTCACGCATTACAACGTTCGTTACGGATTGCAGTTACTCCCAGCCTTCGCCGTGGCGCTCGCCCTTCTCGCGCATCGAGCCGTACGCAGCGATGGGTGGCAGATGCGCACGCGTGTCGCGTGTGTCGTGGGGATTATTGCGTTCCTAGTCGCGAGTTATGCCTCGATTTGGCGAGCCGGCCCGGTTTCCCTGGTCGAGGCTCAAGTCAACATGCGCAGCCGGAATCAACTCGAGGCCCAGCTCGCCACCTGGCTCGAAAAGTTGCCCCGCGATTCCACGCTGCTCATGTACCTGGGCGATCACGTCGGTGCACTACAGCAAGCCGGGATTCCGCTCAAGCAGGTCATCAACGAAGGCAATCATCGCACATGGAAGCAGCCCACCGACGCCGACGGTTTGTGGGAACGCGCTCTGCTTGATCCCGCGCAGTATGTCGACTACGTCGTGGCGTTTGAAGGTGACAGCGTCTGGCAGGCCGTCCAAACCAGAAATCTGCAAGCCCTCGTAGTAATTCACACCTCCGGGCAAGCGCCTGCCATTATCTATCGTGCCCGGTAACCGCCGCACCAATTGGCCGATATATGGTAATCACGCAGGTAACGACGGAGGGCGCAATTGCGGTGATAAAATCCGGCCATCGGAAAGCCGGTTTCGAGCCAGGTGGCTGGCCCGATTCTGGCGACACAAAATCCGGCAAAACGTAATCCGACTCATGAGCTGGCAACATTTCTTCGATTTGCATCACCGGGAGATGGCGAGTGGCGTCGTCGGACTCCCTCCGACTCGACTCGTGTTAGCCGCCATTCTGGGAGGCATCATCGGTCTGTCGGTGGCTCCCCTCGGCCGGGCGGAACGCGAGTGAACGCGCCCGTCCGCTCCATTCCGTTTTTCAAAGCCAGCGCCTGCGGCAATGATTTCCTGTTGATCGACGGCGCTCTGGCTCCCGAAGATGTTGCAGCCTTCACCCGCCGCATTTGTGACCGGCACAACGGCGTGGGCGCCGACGGCGTGGAATGGATGCTTCCTCACTTTACCGCCGACGTAGAAATCCGTTTAATCAACGCAGACGGCTCTCCGGCCGAAATTTCTGGCAATGGCACCCGCTGTGTTGCGGCCTACGTTTGCGCCCAGCTCGGCAAGGAACGAATTTCGATTCTCACCGGCGCCGGCATGAAAATTTGCCAATTGACCGCGCGCAAAGACTCCGAATATGAGTTTGAAATTGAAATGGGAGACGCCGCCGTTGAAAATGAACTCGCGCTGCAGTTCGGTGCCGGCGAAGTACGCAAAGAAGTCCGCGGCATTCCCGTCTCGATGGGCAACCCGCACTTTGTCATATTCGTTCCCGAGTTCCCCCCCGATTGGCGAGTCCGTGCCGCCGAAATCCAGCATAGTCCCCACTTCCAAAAGGGAGTCAACGTGGAGTTTGTTGTCGTCGACAGCAAGTTCGATGTGAGGGCGCGCTTCTTCGAGCGCGGAGTCGGGGAAACGCAGTCTTCCGGCACCGGCTCTTGCGCGGTGGCCGTAGCGGCTATCGCGGCTGGCCGCGCAGCTTCACCGCTCAAAGTGCAAGCGCCCGGCGGCACGCAGACCGTCCGCACCGTTGGCAATAAAGTCCAGCTGCGAGGTCCGGCGCGGCTGTTGTGCCGGGGAGAATTCTTTTTGAGTTGAACTGCAACGAGGCAGGTTGCTTCACTCAAGCCGCAGCCTGCGAACTTATGTCCTCCTCCAACCCTCAACCCGTGAAACCACCGGCCCTTCGCCCCGGCGATACCGTGGGCATCGTTGCGCCCGCCAGCAACGTGAAGCGGGCCGACCTGGAAGCGGGCTGCGAAGCTCTCCGGCGCGCCGGATACCAGCCCGTAGATTCAGATTCCATTTTAGACAAGGATCTTTACTTCGCCGGTTCGGTCGATCGCAGAGCGCGCGAGTTGGAAGATATGTTCGTGCGTGACGACATTCGCGCGATCGTCTGTGCGCGCGGGGGCTACGGCGCCAATTATCTCTTGAGAGAACTTGATCTCGAAAAAATCAAAAGCCATCCCAAGATTTTCGTCGGTTACAGCGACATCACCACGCTGCTGACTTATTTCCACGATGTCGCAGGCCTTATCACTTTCCACGGACCAATGACCGCCAAAGACTGGGCGCATGAAAACGGAGTCGACCTGCCATCGTGGTACTCTGCCGTCTCAGGCACGACGCCATGGGACGTGGCTCTGGGCGCGGGAGTCAGCGGTTTGGTCGAAGGCGAAGCCGAGGGCATTTTATACGGCGGATGCCTTTCGCTCCTGGTTGCATCGCTGGGCACGCCCTACGAAATCAAAACCGAAGGCAAAATCCTGTTCCTCGAAGATATTGCGGCCAAGCCGTTTCAGATCGACCGCATGCTGATGCAATTGAAACTCGCCGGGCATCTCGACAAAGTGCGCGGCGTTATCTTCGGAGAAATGCTGGACTGCGTACAAACGGCAAATCAGGATTACACTTTGCGGGAAGTGATTACTCGCGTCGTCGGCGACCTGGGAGTCCCAGTCGCCTTCGGCGTAAAGTCAGGCCACGTCACGTCAAGCAACATCACGCTCCCATTCGGAGTACGCGCGATGCTGGCGGTAAGCGGCGGTCAGGTGACGTTGAAAATATTGGAATCTGCAGTCAAGTCTTAGCAGCAAAAGATTCTGTTTGGAAATCATTGCTTTTGGGCGGCGCAACGCTTCCAGCGCTGCGATCCCGGGTCTTTATGGATGGCGGGCTTTAGCCCCTGAGGTAGTTCGATTACGGAAGACATAAACAAAAAACATATTCACCTGATCGGCATCTGCGGCACCGCCATGGCCTCGCTGGCGGGCATGCTGAAGCAGCTCAGATACCAGGTAACGGGCTCCGACGCCGCCGCCTACCCTCCGATGTCGGATTTTCTCCGCGAGCTGGATATTCCCGTCGCACAGCCGTTCGATGCAAAAAATCTCGATCCTCGTCCCGATTTGATTGTTGTCGGCAATGCCATATCGCGGGGCAACGTCGAACTCGAGCACGTTCTCGACCAGCGCATCCCGTTCTCTTCCTTGCCGCAGCTGCTGCACGACGAATTTCTTCGCGGCAAGGAGGTCCTGGTCGTCGCCGGAACTCATGGCAAGACCACGACGACCTCCATGCTGGCCTGGATATTTCACTCCGCCGGACTCGAGCCTTCGTTTCTGATCGGAGGCATCGCAGAAAATTTCGGTTCGAGCTTTCATCTCGGCGCCGGCAAGCATTTCATTCTGGAAGGCGACGAGTACGATACCGCTTTCTTCGATAAAGGACCAAAGTTCCTGCACTATTTCCCCGACTCAATCATTCTGACGTCCGTCGAGTTCGATCATGCCGACATCTACAAAGATCTTGACGCCGTCGAGACCGCATTCAAGCGTCTGGTAAATCTGATTCCACGCCGCGGCCGCATCGTAGCCTTCGATGGTTTCGCTGGGGAAGCCAAGGAAAGCCCGATTGACGAACAAAGTCTGGATCGCTGTCTGGCCAAGGCATTTTGCCCCGTCGAACGCTACGGCGCCGGTCCGCGTGCGAACTGGAAGGTCACCAACCTGCGCTTCGAACCCGCGCGCACTTCATGGACCGTCCTGCACGACCGCCAGCCCTGGGCAGATCTCGAATTTCCGCTGGCCGGGGAGTACAACGTCTGGAATGCCACGGCCGCAGCCGCGCTCGCGGCTTCCTGTGGTGTTCCGAAAAACGCAATCGCAGGCGCGCTCAGAACTTTTAAAAGCGTGAAGCGTCGCCTCGAAGTCAAAGCGCAAGTGAACGGCATCACCATCATCGACGACTTTGCGCATCATCCTACCGCGATCGCGGGAACCCTGAAAGCGCTTCGGGCGCGTTACCCGGGCGCGCGGCTCTGGGCAATTCTCGAACCGCGTTCCAACACGCTACGCCGCCGCGTTCTGCAAAGTGACTTGGCTCGCAGCCTGGCGCAGGCCGACGAAGTCATCGTCGCCGGCGTGTTCCGCTCCGAAGCTGTTCCGGAAAACGAACGCCTGGAATTGCCCGCCCTCGCCGCGGAGATCGAGCAAAACGGCCGCCGGGCAAGGCTCCTGGCGGATGCCGACGCGATCGTAGAAACCATTTCTCCCGAGATGCGCAGCGGCGATGTCGTGGCCATTCTCTCCAATGGTGGCTTCGGCGGAATTTATGAAAAGCTGCCCGCGCGCCTGCGGGCATTGGCAGGGAAGCGATGAGCCGTTTTCGCAAGATCGCTCGGCAATCCCTGCAACTCGCGCTGGCTGCCGCGATTTTCGCCTTATCGTCCGCGTTACTCGCGCAATCACAACTCGCGCAGCCAGTCTCAGTCGCATACACGGTCGATCTGTCTTCGCCCGAGCAGCACCTGGTTGAAGTGAAGATCGTCCTACCCGCCGGCGCCGGCCAGCGCGAACTCCAACTGCCTGTTTGGAACGCCCTGTATCAGGTTCGCGACTTCGCCCAGTTTGTGAACTGGGTGCGCGCCAAAGATCGCTCCGGCAAATCCCTCCCCGTGCATAAACTCGACAAAAGCAGCTGGCAGATTCAGGGCGCAGAGGCAGGCGCGACTGTTGACTATCAGATTTACGCCGATTCTCCAGGACCGTTCGGCGCGCAACTGAGCCCACATCATGCTTTTTTCAATCTGGCGCAGATTCTCATGTATCCCGTAGAGGCACGCGCTGCCCCGTTAACCCTGCGATTCAGCCACATTCCAGCGGGCTGGCACGTCGCCACTCCTCTAAGTCTCATTTCCGGCGACGAGTTCAACGCCCCGAATTACGACCGCCTGGTCGACTCCCCCGTCGAGATCGGCAACTTTCAGGAATCCGACTTCAACGAAGCCGGAGGCCACTTCCACGTCATCGTCGACGCCGACCCCGCCGATTACGACATGGAAAAGATCGTCGCCGCCCTGCACAAAATTGTCGCAGCCGCCATCAGTTGGATGAACGATCGTCCCTTCGACACCTACACTTTCATCTACCACTTTCCGCGCGGCCCAGCCGGCGGCGGCATGGAACACGCCTACTCCACAAGCATCGATTTAAATGCCGACACGATCAAACAGTCTCTCGATCCTCTTATCGCCGTGACCGCGCACGAATTCTTTCACCTCTGGAACGTCAAACGCATCCGCCCGCAGACCCTTGAGCCCATCGACTACACGAAAGAGAATTACACGCGCGCGTTGTGGTTCAGCGAAGGCGTCACCAGCACGGTCGAGAACACGATTCAGCTTCGCGCCGACCTGATTGACGAAAAACAGTTTCTTTCCCACTTGGGCGAAGAAATCACCGGACTCGAGCGCCGTCCCGCGCGTCTCACGCAGTCGGCGGAAGAGTCCAGCCTCGACGCCTGGCTTGAGGGCAACAGTTACTACCGCCGGCCTGAGCGCAGCATCTCCTACTACAACAAAGGCGAACTGCTGGGCGAGATGCTTGATCTCGGGGTCCGCGATGCCAGCCACGGACAAGCGTCCCTGCGCGAAGTTCTGCAATGGATGAACCAGAACTATGCGAAGAAAGGCCGCTGCTTCAACGATTCCGAAGGCGTGCGCGAAGCCGCCGAAGCCGTCAGCCACGCCGATCTGGCTTCGTTCTTCACGAAATACGTAGCCGGAACCGAAGAAATTCCCTGGGACGATTTCTTCCGTTCGGTCGGTCTTCGCGTGGATGCCGTGCCCAACACGATGTCCGATGCGGGTTTCATCGCCTCGCGCAACTTCGATGGTCCCATGTCTGTCGGCGCCGTTACGCCCGGCAGCGATGCCGAACATGCCGGCCTCCAGGTTGGCGACACCATCGTCGAACTGCAGGGCAAGCCCGCCGGTCAGGAATCCCGCGAGGAATTGTCCCGCCTCAATCCCGGCGACACTCTCGTCGTGAAAGTTCGCTCCCGCCGCGGAATCGAGCGCGAGCTGAAATGGAAGGTCGGCAGCCACCAGGAAATCTCCTACGAGATCAAGAATCTCGACCAGCTAACCGACCAGCAACGGGCGCGCCGCGCCGCCTGGCTGAAAGGTGAAGCTCAGATCCCAACCACGGATTCTTCCACGAGTGCACCACCAAGGGCTGAACAAATAGGGACCGAACCAAAATGATTCGCACCATCGCCATGCTGGTCTTCTGGGCGCTGGCCGCCCCGCTGGCCGCGCTCATTGGTTTTCCCGCGAGTTTCATCATGGGAGATGTCCGCGTTTTATACCGCTTGTTCATGTGGGGTGCGTGGGCCGGGGTGTGGATCACCGGCGTGCGTGTCGAGACCGTCGGTCTCGATCAGTTCGATCATTCGCGCAGCTACATCTTCATGACGAATCACGTTTCAAACATCGATCCACCGATTCAAGTCCCGCTGATTCCCCGGCGCACGTCGGTGATGGTCAAGAAGGAATTGTTCAAGTTTCCCATCCTAGGCCGCGCGATGCGTATGGGATCGCTCGTACCCGTTGACCGTGGCAATCGCGATGCCGGCATCGAAGCCGTGCGCGCCGCGAAGGCCGTCGTCAACCAGGGCCTCAACATGATCATCTACGTCGAAGGCAGGCGCTCCTTCGACGGCAAACTGCTGCCGTTCAAGAAAGGCCCGTTTTATCTGGCGGTCGAGTGTGGCGTTCCCGTGGTTCCCATGACAATCGTCGGCACGCATTACGCCATGCCCAAAGCCAGATTCGCCATCAAGCCAGGATTGGTCAAAGTGATTTTCCATCCCCCAATCGACCCGAAAGATTTCGGCAGCCGCGATTGCCTCATGGAAAAAGTACGCGCCGCCATCGAAAGCGGCCTCCCCGAAGAGCTTCGCCAATCAGCACCGGCGCACGCCGAGGAGAGGGAAGCGCAAAGTGGAAGCGCGCACGTCTAAACGCATTCCTCCGTGTCCTCTGTGGTTATTCCTGCTTTTTCTTCCCCCGCAGCACCCGCACCATCTCCGGAAGCTTCGGCAGGATCGCCGAATATTTCAACCACAGCTTGTGATCGACCGCCGGCGCTCCGCTGACCAACGCTCCGGCGGCAATATCGTGAGCCACGCCACTCTGCGGCGTGACGATGGCGTCGTCCCCGACCTTGCAGTGGCCAACCACTCCGACCTGTCCGGTAAGAATCACGCGCTTCCCGATCTCCGACGAGCCCGCCAGCCCAACCTGCGAGCACAGCAGCGCATCTTCGCCGACCTGCGATCCATGACCGACCTGCACCAGGTTGTCAATTTTCACGCCGCGGCCGATGTGAGTTTCGCCGACGCTGGCGCGGTCGATGCACGAGTTGGCCTGCACTTCCACATCGTCCTCAATCACCACCGGCCCCGGCTGTGGAATCTTGTGCCAGCGCCCCTCGGCAGTCTTGGCGAATCCGAAGCCGTCGGCCCCAATCACCACTCCGTTCTGTAAGAGGACGTTGTTGCCGATGCGGCAGTTCTCGCGTACCACCGCATGCGCGTGCGCGAAAAAGTTATCGCCAATCTTCACTCCGCCATAAATCACGACATGCGCCAGCAGCACCGCGTTCGCCCCGATCTCGACGCCATCGCTGATGACAACGTAAGGTCCGACATGAGCATTCGCCCCAATTCGCGCGCTGCCAGCCACCACCGCGGTCGCATGCACGCCCGCCGCATATCGCACCGGGGGATGAAAAAGTTCAAGCGCCCGCGCAAAAGTCAGATAAGGATCCTTGGTGCGCAACATGGCGGTAGGGATCGCAGGGAAGTCCTCGCCAACGATGACGGCCGAGGCCTTGGTGGTGCGTGCGGCCGCCGAGTACTTCGGGTTGGAGACGAACGTGAGTTCCCCCGGGCCGGCTTGTTCGATCCGGTTGAGGCCGCTAATTTCCGTGTTCGGAGAACCATTCTCAAGGCGCGCGCCGAGAGCCGAAGCGATGGCAGAGAGTCTCATGGGCAAGTGGGCGATGACCCTTGATCGTACACCAGCAGTATCATGGGGACCGCGCCGCAATTTTTTTTTTGCTGTCGTCCGTATAATCCTCATGGCAAAGGGTTTGTGGGCGCGGGTGTCGGGAGATCTGGCCAAAATCTTGAGTCGTAAGGACTTGCGGGTAAAATCTTCTGGAGTAAGGACTTAGCGCTGGCGACAGGCGGGGTGCCGCTACGGGGTTTTCTTGGGGAATGAGATGGGGAGAGCTCTCGCGCATCCCTCCAGCTTGCGCTTTGCGAAATTCTCAGTAAAGGTTGTTCGTCACAAGGAGGGATATCTTTTCTGTGGATACGTGTG
>JBEKRY010000179.1:0-9395 GCA_049517555.1 Candidatus Sulfotelmatobacter sp.
AAGCCACCGCGCACTCAGATGAACGAACACAACCTCGAGTTCTACGTCCCCGACGGCGCCGCAGTCAGCGAAGGCCAGGCCATGACCGCCGGAGGCCAGCCCGTAAACTCCGCGCCCGTCCCTGAAGGCGAGAACGCCAAGAATCGCTACGCCTTCCTGTTTCCACTTCGCCCCGGCGAGACCCGATTCAGCGTCGTCTACACCGTTCCCTACACCGGCAGCGTGAATATCGATCCCAAAAGCGTCTATCCGCTGGAACATTTCGTCGCCATCGCGCCCAAGTCGATCGAATTCTCAGGCGCACCAGGAACCAATTTTCAGGTCGCGCCCTATCCCGGCCAGCCCGACGCCAACGTAGAAGTCGCCTCCAACACGCAACTGGGGGCACCCCTGGCGTTCAAGCTCAAGGGCGAAGGCACGCTGGCAGCGCCCGCAGAAGAGGGCGGACAGCAAAGCCAGAGTTCGTCGGCGCAGCCCGAAAGCCGCCCCGGCGGCGGCCTCGGACCGCCCATCGACGCGCCTCCGCCCTACCAGAAATATCAATGGTGGATCCTGGGCGGCTTCGCCGCAGCTCTAATCATTGGCGGAGTCTACGTCGCTTCGCGACAGCAAGCCACCAACCGCGCCCGTGCAGCGGGCAAGGGCACTACGGCGTTTGAGGACGAAGGGGAAGAAGGCTACGACGCCGCGGAAGTCCCGGCAGCGCGTGGGGGCGCGAGCCCTCCGCGCGCCGCCTCTTCGTCCATGCTGCTCGAAGCCCTGAAAGAAGAACTCTTCCAACTCGAAGTCGAACGCCAGCAAGGCCGCATCAGCCAGCAGGAATACGAAACCGCCAAGTCCGCGTTAGATCAAACGCTGCAACGCGCCCTAAAACGCGAAGCACAGAAAGCTTAGGCCTGTGTGGGGACGGGCGCCTTCGCCCGTCCCGCCAAGCGCAGCGCGGCGATCCGCCACGACTGTCGCAGATTTTCTCACTTGCCAGCTAACTCAATGATTCTAATAGTCCGTAGGGTCCGACTCCCGAGCAAACTCCCGCAGCCAGAGCCCTTGCATCGCCCCACGCGGCGTAACATCAAATAGATAGACACGAAGAAACCAGGTTCCAACAAACTTATGGGAAACATGTTCAAAACCGCGTTCCTGCTGACCGCGATGACGCTGCTGCTGATGCTCATTGGCCGCGCCTTCGGCGGCCAGAATGGGATGTTCCTGGCGCTGGCCATCGCCGCCGTCATGAACTTCGTCTCGTACTTTTACTCCGACAAGATCGCGCTGGCCATGTACCGCGCCCAGCCGGTCACGCGCGAGGAACTCCCGCGCGCCTATGCCGCCGTCGAACGACTCACGCAAAAAATCGGCATTCCGATGCCGAAAATCTACGTGATCCCCACCGAGTCGCCCAACGCCTTCGCCACCGGACGCAATCCGAGCCACGCCTCGGTCGCCGTGACGCATGGGATCTTGGGTTTGCTGAATGACGAAGAACTCGAAGGCGTGCTGGCCCACGAACTCGGCCACGTCAACAACCGCGACATCCTGATCAGCTCCGTCGCCGCCACGCTCGCCGGCGCCATCACCATGATCGCCAGCATGGGACGCTGGGCCATGATCTTCGGCGGCTACGGAGGCCGCTCGCGCGATGACCGCGGAGGCGCAGGAGGAGGAATAGCCGGACTGCTCATGCTGTTCGTCGCCCCGATCGCCGCGACGATGATTCAGCTCGCCGTCTCGCGCTCGCGCGAATATCAGGCCGACGCCACCGGCGCGCACTTCACCGGCAATCCCTACGCCCTGGCCAGCGCCCTGCAAAAACTCGACGCCTACTCGCGCCGTGTCCCCATGCAGGCCAGCCCGTCGACCGCGCACCTGTTCATCATTGCGCCGCTGCTGGGAATCAACTTCGGCGGCCTGTTTTCGACCCATCCCCCGATCGCGAAACGCATCGAGCGGTTGACGGGAAGGCCCGCGGAATTTACTCAGTGAGAAAGCTTCTAGCTGCTAGCTCCTAGCTTCTAGCCAGACACCAGAGGGACGCATCGCAAAACTTTCGCAAGACGACCGCGAGATGGACGTTCCTTCACCGGGAGACACGATCATGCGTGAGTCGTGGGGTAGCTAGCAGCTAGGAGCTAGAAGCTGCATGACGTACGTAACTCCACTGCTCCCTGACGCAGCTAGTAGAATCGAAAACAATGCCCGAGACCGCTATCGCCGTTTCACACAAAGCCGCTGAACTCGAAAAAGCCCTGCGCCGCGTGATTCGCGGTAAGGATGACGTGGTCCGCCTCGCGCTGGTCAGCATTTTCGCGCGCGGACACTTGCTCATTGAAGGCGTGCCAGGCGTGGGCAAGACCACGCTCGGTCAGGCGCTCGCCCGCGCCATCGACTGCAAGTTTCAGCGCGTGCAGTTCACCAGCGACATGCTGCCCTCCGATGTCGTAGGAATTTCAATTTACTCAGCAAGCCAGAAGGAATTCGAATTCAAGCGCGGCCCGGTATTCACCAACGTTCTGCTGGCCGACGAAATCAACCGCACCACGCCCAAGACGCAGTCCGCGCTGCTTGAGGCCATGAACGAAGGCCAGGTCACCGTCGACTCACATTCTTACGAATTGCCGCAGCCGTTTCTGGTCATCGCAACGCAGAATCCGGTCGAGCACCACGGAACGTACCCGCTGCCCGAGTCACAGCTCGACCGCTTCCTGATGCGCGTGCGCATGGGATACCCCGACGCGCAAGCCGAGCGCCAGATTCTGCGCTCCGAAGCCGGCGCCGCGCACCTTGATGATCTCCGCCCCGTACTCACCGGCGCTGACGTGCTCGAAATGCAGCAAGCCGTAAAACAGATTCGCGTGGACGAATCCCTGGTAAGCTACGCCCTCGAAATCGTGCGCCGCACCCGCGAGTCGGAGTTCCTCTCGCTGGGCGTCTCGCCGCGCGGGTCGCAGGCTCTCTACCGCGCCGCGCAAGCCATGGCCTTCCTCGAAGGCCGCACATTTTGCACGCCGGAAGATATCAAGCCGCTGGTCGTCCCCGTCTTCGCCCACCGCGTGGCAGTGAGCGGCCTCTACGCCTCAACCCTGAAGAAATCCGAACAGTCGGACCAAGTGCTGAAAGAGATCATTGAGAACGTTGCGGTGCCGGTGTAAAAGCAGTTGCCAGTAGTCAGTGGCTAGTGGACAGTTCGTCTTCTCCTCTGTGTCCTCTGTGGTTAGCTCTTCCTGACGTAGCCACGCAGCTATAATTCACCCGTCATGTCCTCCCTACGTTTTCTGATGCTGCTGTCGCTCGTCGCCTGGATCGGTGGCCTGATCTTCTTCGCGTTTGTGCTTGCGCCCACGATCTTTGCTCCGGGCGTTCTGCCGAACACACATCTCGCCGGGAATATCGTCGGACGCGCACTTGGCAAGCTGCACTGGATCGCCATCGTTTCCGGAATCGTATTCCTGGCCAGTTCGCTGCTCTACAGCCGCCTCACCGACGGAACCGCGCACGTCTTTGCCGTACGTCACGTGCTGATCTGCGGGATGCTAGGGCTCACGCTGCTCTCACAATTCTGGATCATTCCCCGCATGGACACGCTGCGCACCCAGGTCGCCGACTTCGCGACGGTCCCGCTGGATAATCCGGCGCGCGCGGAATTCGATGCCCTGCATGTGTGGTCGACGCGCGTGGAAGGCGCGGTGCTGCTGCTGGGATTGGTGGCGATTTATTTGACCGCGAGCGCCTTCATCCGGCGTTGACGAGTCCGGCGCGCGGACAATCTTCAGGGGCTAAAGCCCTCGTCAAGCACGCGTCTTAACGCGGCGCTGAAGCGCCGCTCTTCCACAGGTCTCGCACCACTCTCCCGCTCACGCCTTGTAGCGGAAGCATCCCACCACGTGGTCGTTCACCATTCCCACCGCCTGCATGAAGGCGTAGCAGATGGTCGATCCCACAAACTTGAACCCGCGCTTCTTGAGATCTTTGCTCATCGCGTCGGATTCCGGCGTGCGCGCCGGAACCTGCTTCATCGACTTCGGCGAATTCACCCGCGGCTTGCCGCCAACGAACTGCCAGATGTAGCGGTCGAAGCTGCCGAATTCTTTTTTTACGCTGAGAAAAGCTTTCGCATTGCCCACGGCCGACGCAATCTTAAGTTTGTTGCGGACGATACCGGGATCGCGCATTAGTCGCTGCCTCTTACGGCCGTCGTAGCGCGCGACGCGCTCCGGATCGAACCCGTCGAAAGCCTGGCGGTAGTTCTCGCGTTTGTTCAGAATCGTGTCCCAGCTCAGCCCCGCCTGCGCGCCTTCAAGAATAAGAAATTCAAAGAGCTTGCGGTCGTCGTGCACCGGCACGCCCCATTCTTCATCGTGATAGCGAATAGAGAGTTCGTTGCTCGGCCACGGGCAACGTTTTGGTTGAGGAAGATCTTTAACCATAGAGGTCACAGAGTTCACAGAGACAGAGATTGCCGTTGCGAGGCTACTCGAGCGACTTGGGGTCGGACCTATTCTCGGGCGACTTGGTGTTCAGCAGGGTGACAAGTTCGTGCGCGCACGCCGGGATGCCGACTTTGCCTTGGCGGATGATCTCTTTCGCGGTCAGCTTTTTCCCGTAAAGATTTTCGTTGGCGCCGCCATCGGAGCGCAGGGTCGAGCCTTCCAGCGAAATGCCGGCGAACAGTCCCTTGTTACGCGAATAGGAAAGAATTTCAGCATTCATCACAATGTCAGTGGCGCCTTCCACGGTGCGACCCTTAGGCCCGGCAGCCGCCGACGCGTCGGCTCCGAGTTTTACTTTGCTGTAGAGCAACGACTCCGCTCCTTTCGGATTCATCACCAGCAGCACGAAGTCAGTCGCCTGGCCACCCAATTGAAATCCGATGCTGACGCCTTCGAGCGCGTACATTGCGGGAGCTCCCCACGGGCCCCTGTAGTGCTCGCCGCTGCGGCAAATCATCACGCCGCGTCCGTAGCTGCCTCCGATGCCGAATGCGCCCTTCTTCACCGAGGGCAGAACGATCACGCATTCGGCCTTGTCCAGCAGATCCTGCGGAATGTTATCGGGGATGTTCAGAATTTCTTTGATGACCACTCCGGCATCTCGCACGCGATCCTCCTCGCGTTCGTCATCGGCGAATACGGCGATGCTCAGAATGAGGACAACGATCAAGCCCGCGACGAGTTTCTTCATCATTCATTCCCTCCAGGATTATTCTGATTATTCTAAGGAAAAACCATCGTATTCGTGAGAGTATGCTAGCCCCTGCATTCGATCAGCCAACTCATCATGCCCGAGTCGAGACGGCGAATCGGCCCATGGGCGCCGGAAGTCGTAGTATTTGCACGTCTTCTGCTATGACCAAACGTGTGCTCCTTTTGTAACTTGGAACTTTGGCCGAGCGCTCCTAAAGTCAATCAGACAGCGTCAACCGGACAGAGTAACCGGACAGAGTATTCGAACAATGGGTTCCGAGACGGACCCGCCTTCGGCATCCGGCGTGCATCCAAGGTGTTGGAAGTGCGTTTCGAGCCGGTCGAGAGTGAAAAAATTGGGTTTGCAGGGCATGAAGTACACGAACTGGATTCTTCGGCTTCTGGCGTTATTGTTGGCAACCTTTCCTGGTGTTGCCCAATTGCAGGCCCAGTCCGCCTACGCGTCGGCGGCGCCCAGCATCTCCGCATACAGCAGCGTGTACAACACGGGAAGTGGCCTGACTGCCAATCCTGCCCCGAATCCATCCGCGGATTCTGACGACCCGCAGAGTTCGATCCTCACCCTGCACGCGCGGGTGAACGAGGTCAACGTGCTGTTCATCGCGACCGACAAACATGGCAAGTTCGTGCGCGATTTGAATCAGGCCGATTTCAACATACTCGACGACCATAAACCACCGCAGGCGATTCTGAATTTCCGCCGCGAAACTGATCTGCCCCTGCATCTGGGTCTGCTGGTAGATGTCAGCGGCTCGGTGGGCGGCCGATTCGATTTCGAGCAGAACGCGGCTACGAGTTTCCTCGAGCATACGGTGCGTGCCGGTTTCGACAAGGCTTTCGTGGTCGGCTTCAACAGTCACAGCCAGATGGCGCAGGATTACACTGACAACGTGAAACTGCTTTCGACAGCGGTGCACACGCTGCACGATGGCGGCGGAACGGCTCTCTACGACGCTGTCTATCACGCGTGCAAAGAAGAATTCTTGAAGGACCGCCCGGACCATGCAGTGCGGAAGGCGATTGTGATCGTCAGCGACGGCGAAGACAACCAGAGTGAGATGTCGAGGGCGCAGGCCATCGAAATGGCGCAGCGCTCGGAAGTCATCATTTACGCGATCTCGACTGACGACAGCGGCCTGGTCATGCGCGGCGACAAAGTGTTGCAGCAGCTCGCTGAGGCCACCGGTGGACGCGCGTTCTTTCCGTTCAAGATGAAGGACATCACGCGCTCGTTCGCAGCCATTGAAGACGAGCTGCGCAGCCAGTATGTGGTGTCTTACAAGCCGGCTAATTTTGACGCCGATGGGCGCTATCGCTCGATCGAAATCTCCACGCTGAAGAAAGATCTGCAAGTACGCGCGCGCAAGGGGTACTTCGCGCCGCAGCAGTAAAGGGAACAAGTTCTCAGTTTTCCGTTCCCCGTTTTTTCGCCTCCTTCATCGCCTGTAAATCTCTTATTGCAGAATGCAAAAGTGCGGCGTTCCCTCGCGTTTGCTCGTGCGCTCCCACTGTGTTAACGTCCCATTGATTTCCCGTTCATTCGTCGGACTTCGCGCTAACTGAGGAGACGCTCATGGTTGGCATCATCATTCTGGTTATTCTGGTCGTCATTGCCGTGGTGCTGATCGGCATGTACAACAGCCTGGTACAGCTGAAAGTGCGCTGCGATTCGGCCTGGTCCGATATTGATGTGCAGCTCAAGCGGCGGCACGATCTGATTCCGAACCTGGTGGAAACGGTAAAGGGATACGCCACGCACGAGAAAGGCACGTTTGAAGATATCGCCAAGTTTCGCTCGCTGGCCATGCAGGCGACCACGCCGGAAGGCAAGGCCGTGGCCGAGAACCAACTGACCGGCGCGTTGAAGAGTCTGTTTGCCGTGGCCGAGAACTATCCTGAACTGAAGGCTTCGGAGCAGTTCACTCAGCTGCAAGCATCGCTGAGCGAGACGGAAGATTCGATTCAGAATTCCCGGCGCTACTACAACGCCGTGGTGCGCGATCTGAATACCAGGATTCAGGTTTTCCCGACGAACATTCTGGCCGGGATGTTCAACTTCACGCCACGGCAGTTCTTCGAAACCACCGACGCCGACCGCGAGCCGGTGCAGGTGAAGTTCTAAAGGATTGGTAATTGTGTAATCGGGGAATTGTGTAATTGAAAACCGCAAAAGCTATTCTCGTCGCGCTGCTCGTCTGCATCCTCGCGGGCGTTGCGCAAGCGAAATCGTGGCGGGTCACCGACTTTCAAGACACCATCACCGTCAATCAGGATGGCACCGCCGTCGTGGAGGAGCGCATCACGCTGGCCTTCGTGGGCGAATGGCACGGAATTCATCGCACCATACCGATTGAATATCCTGGGCCGAATGGAACGAATTACGAACTCTTCCTCGATGTCACCAGCGTCACCGACGGCAGCGGCGGCAAACTCAAATATGATTCCTCGACTTCGAACGGCGCTCGCGATCTGAAGATTTACATTCCCGACGCGGTCGATGCGACGCGAACAGTTGAGGTCACCTACCGGGTTCGTAATGGCACGCGTTTCTTCGACAGTTACGACGAATTTTATTGGAACGTCACGGGCAACGACTGGCCGGTGCCGATCGATCATGCGGCCGCGACAGTGCGGTTTCCACTTGCGGCCTCGGGATCGCTGCGGGCGCAGGCTTTTACCGGCGTCTATGGCTCGAGCCAGAGCGATGCCACGGCGAAAGTTGCGGGACCGGAAGCGGTTTTTGAGACCAACAATCCGCTGCCCATGCGCGGCGGGTTGACCATTGACGTTTATATTCCGAAAGACATTCTCAAAGAACCCAGTGCACTCACGAAGTTCTTCTGGTTCATCGGCGGCAATCCCATTGTCTTCCTTCCGCCGGTCACACTGTTGGCGATGTTCGCGCTGTGGTGGCTCAAGGGACGCGATCCCGATCCCGGAGTTTCGGTTGCTCCCATGTACGCTCCGCCGGCTGGGATCACTCCCGCGGAGGCAGGCACGCTGCTCAACGACAGCATTCATCCCCGCGACATCACATCGACTATCATCGATCTGGCAGTGCGCGGCTACATCAAGATCGAAGAGACGGCAGACAAGGCTCTGGTCTTTACGCACAAAGACTACATCTTCCACCTGCTCAAGCCGCGCGAGCAGTGGGGAACTGATCTGGCTCCGCACGAGCGCGTCATGCTGGAGAATGTGTTCGCCGCAGGAACCGACACGCGTCTCTCCAGCCTGAAGAACCGCTTCTATACGGCGGTTCCGGTCATTCGTCAGGACATTATGGCCGCGCTGAAGACGAAGGGGATTTATCTGCTCGACCCGGATTCGGCCAACGGATACAGCGTCGGAATGGCGGTCGCGATCCTCGTCCCATTTGGCATTTTGCAGTACCTGGGCTGGGCGAACTTTTTCAACTCCCCAGTGTTGCTGGTAGCGTGCGTGGCGCTGTCGGCGCTCCTCTGGTGGCTGTTTGCGCGAGTCATGACAGCCAAGACCGTCAAAGGAGCGCAGGTGCGGGTCGAAGTGCTCGGATTCCAGGAGTTCATGAATCGTGTGGATGGGGAACGGCTCAAGATCATGCCTCCGACTACGTTTGAAAAGTTTCTGCCCTACGCCATGGCCCTGGGCGTGGAACACCACTGGGCGCAGGCCTTTTCCGGGATTGTGAAAGATCCGCCCCAATGGTATGTGGGGCCGGGCGGATATGGCGTCGGTGTTTTCAATCCAATCTTCTTTTCAAGTTCCATGACCAGCATGGCAACGGATATGCATCAGGTCTTCGTGTCTGCTCCGCGCGCGAGTTCTGGCGGGTCGGGATTCGGTGGAGGGGGCGGCGGTGGTGGGTTCTCGGGCGGAGGATTTGGTGGCGGCGGCGGGAGCGCATTCTAAAGTCGAACCTTACCACCTGTCCTCCCGAGCAACGCGAGGGACCTCGGTTTCTCTCGCCTGAATGCGCTATGCCGGCGAAGCAAACACCGAGATCCCTCGCCTCGCTCGCGATGACAAATGTTATTGCTCATGGTTAGTCCTCAGCATGGCAAAAAGTGAAAGCGGCGTAGAAATAAAAAAGGGCCGCGAGTGGATCGCGGCCCGTTCGAGTGCTTGCTCAGGAGATTTTATTGTTCGCCGGCGGAGACATTGCTGCCCCAGAGCGCGTTGCTGCCCCATAAGGCGTTGCTCCCCCACAAGGCA